>DASPSQ010000002.1:0-91584 GCA_035623855.1 Thermoplasmata archaeon
GTACCGGCTGCACCAGGCGCGCCTCCGTGGCGAGAAGAAGGGAGTGTCGCCCGTCGTGGCAACGCTCATCCTGATCCTCATCGCCGTGGCGGCCGCTGCGTTCCTGTACCTCTGGCTCGTCGTCTGGCAGGGGAACATTACGGGTGGGATTGGTCAGCCGAAAGCTCAGTCGACACTGTCAGTGGGTGGGAGCACGTCCGCCTATCCATTCGCTTCGGAGGCGGCGACCTGGTTTGAACAGAACCAGTCGGACGTCCAGATCAGCGTCAACCAGGGCGGAACCGGTGCGGGCATGCTCGCGGTCTGTGCAGGCGCGATCGATATCGGCACGGCCTCGACCCCGGAAACTCCGTCTGGCCTCATCGCGAGCGACGGTTGTCCGTCGTCGGATCTGAACACCATTCAGATCACCACGGTCGCCTACGACGCGGTCGATGTGATCGTGCCGGTCGCCAACGACCACGGCCTGATCAGCGCCAGTTACGACACCCTTGCGTTGATCTACGGACGAGCGACGGTCGGGGTATCGCCAATACTGGTACCTACAACGATCGACACGACGGCTATCAGCGGCATCGCAGGATACCCAGCCGGTGCTCTCCTCTGGGAGAACATCCCGGCGGCCACTCTTGGAGCGACTGTGGGAGCCGCTAAGGAAACCGTCGACACGGGCGGATATAGTACGACCAATGTGGCGACCCAGTTCGGCTCCCTGGCTGGCTACCCCAACCTCATCTACGATGCGTCGGGGATTGCCGGCACGCCGTGTGGCTTCAACATCTGCGCGGGTGGAACCGCAGTCGGATCGGGCGCGGGCCAGACCGGCGCTGCAATAGTGACCGTGGGTCGCTCGGACGCCGCCGGAGCTACTCAGACGTTCGAGTCGCGGATCCTTGGCGCCGCGAGCGCCAGCACGTTCGCGACGTCGTTCGCGAGCCTCGGCTTTAGCGGCTGCGGCTCGAGCAACCTCCTCTCGGACTGTGGCTTCGCACCGGTCAAGAGCGGGGTTGGCGACACGGGAGTGATTTCCGCGGTCGCGACCACACCCGATGCCATTGGCTACGCATCCGACGGATTGGCGCGCTCCTCGACTTCGGGCGTCACTTGCCAAGGCGTCGCGACGGCGGCATGCGGCATCGCCATCGCGGCTCCCGGCACGTGGACCAACTCCCCCACGGACACCATCCAGGCGGCGGTAGCGCCCTCGCTCGGCTCCACGGGCTCGATCGCCGGCGGAATCATCAACGGCGGCTTCGGCCCGTCGGGCGCGACGACCACGTTGACGGTTGCGCAGAGCTACGACGGCGCCCGGGCGTTCGAGTTCGTCTCCCTCCAGCCGTACACGGGAGTGGCCCAGGAGTTCGTCACGTTCATCCTGGACCCCGCGAACAACATCGCACTGGCATCGGCGTCGCACGAGGTCAGCGTCTACTCGGTCTAGGCAGGAGGACCGACCCGGTCGAACGAACCCCTTCTCCTCCCGGGGGGAAACCCCCGGAGCCACTGTTTTTCAACTCGAGACAAACGAGCCGATCTCTCTCTACTCGCGTTCGCTTTCCACGGACTTTCTGGCGGACTTCGACTTCGCCTTGACCGCAGGGGCCGGGTGATTGCGAATGTGGATCATCTGGGTTCCACCTTCGCGGGGCCCCCGTCGAGCCACTGAGACGTGTAGCCCTTTGTCGGCCGCCGTCCGCCCAAGCCGATCGTACGCGTCCTCGGTGATCTCCACGGGTGGAATGTGGGAGTCCGGGAGCCATATCATCAGATATTCCCGGCCAGCTGGCGGGGGGGCAGGTCGAGACACGAGCTGCAAACCGAAATCAGGATCGACCCACATCCCTCCGCGAACCTCGCCGTTAGATAGCAACAGTTCCACTCCCTCGTCCCACAGGTGTACTGCCGCGACTCGATTCTTCTGATCACGCCGGTAAAGAGCCGCTTGAACTCCGCTGAGCGCGATCAATACGACACCGAAGGTCCCGATCGCCCATCCGAGATCGGATCGAGAGACGATGCCGTCCACGATTCCTGCCCCCGCCGTAACGGCTCCTAGAGTGAGCAGGATGTTTCGACTGAACCGGGCCGAGCCTTCTGACCGGGCGCGGAGCAAGTCTGCGTCGCTGCCCGATCGGACGAGCGAGGGCCCGGCGTTAGGCTCCTCCGGAACCGAGTGACCTACGGGAGGATCCGCCATAGCCTATCCGCTGGACGGGAGGCAGCTCTCGGCTTAACGAATCTGCCCTTGCGGACATCTCGGTACGATCCGACGCAGCGAACAACGCCGAAAATCGTCACGTTTGCGAACGACCTCCTTCTGTTTCACAAGCTTCCGGGAGTCCGGTCCGTCCAATGTTACGAAGAATGCCACGACATCTTCGGCAATTCCGGGGCCTCAGATTGATGTACATAGTCTATATTTCAAACGCTTAAGGTTCGGTAGAACATGAGGGAAACGGATGATTGCGATGGAAGGTCGAAAACTGCAGCTGGCGGGGGGGTCAACCTATCTGGTCTCGCTGCCGAAGCGCTGGGTCGTCGGATCGGGCCTCAAGGCCGGAGACACGGTCTTTCTCGAGACGGGACGGGACGGCTCGGTCCTGATCCGGCCGCATGCCGGCGAACGGGTCGAGGCCCGACGAAAGACCTTCAACGTTCGGGACGAGGAGAGCCGAGAGCACCTTCTCCGAAAGCTCGTGGGGGCCTACGTCGGTGGATTCGGCTTGATCGAGGTCCGGTTTCCGCCGTCCAACGCCGCGTTCACTCGTAGTGTGTCTCGAGAGTTCTGCCGTCTCGTCATTGGGCCCGAAGTCATCGAGGAAACGAAAAATTCCCTCGTGATCCAGGACCTCTCGGATGCCACGGACCTCAGTATCGACAAGTGCCTGCGTCGGATGCAGCTCACGGTGCGTGCGATGCTAGAGGACTCGGTCAGTGCACTTCGTACCTCGGACCAATCGCTCGCCCACGACGTCGAGCTGCGGGGACAGGACGTCAATCGCCTCTACTGGATGATCGCGAAGCAATACCACCTCACCCAAACGCGCCTGATCCCCAACGGTATCAACGGATCCCATGGCCCCAATGGATCGACCGCCGCGGTCACGGGCTACCTTCTGATCGCGCGGCACCTCGAGCGGATCGGCCGACACGCGATGCGCATCGCCTCCAGTCTGCCGGCTCTGGCCCAAGAGAAGTCCCTCGACCCCAAGTTGGTCAAGGAGATCGATGAGGCGCGACAATCTCTCGTTGCGCTCCTCGATAAGGCGTTCAGCGCTCTCGTCACCCGGAACATCGTCCTCGCGAACGAGGCGATCGACGCCCGGGAAGCCCACGAGAAGCTCATCGACGCACTCGTCCACCGCGTAGCGACGAAGCGTGGTGAGGAGCTGCTCGCCCTGGGCAACGTGGTCGACAGCCTCGGCCGCGCCGCCGGTTATACATCGGAGATCGCGGAGCAAGGGATCGATATCGCTGTGATGACCGATCCCGAGGCAACATAATCACGGGTCGAGATCCGCATCACCGCGCCTGAACCCCCCGCCGTTGAACGGGGGTTTTCGGCGACAAAGCTCCAGTGCTCGGACCCTCTCGTCCTACACTCGACTCACGGGGCCGCGAGAGGTTCGGCTCTCTCGACACCACCCGTGGTCCCCCGGATACGGATTTTCCGTGTAGACTATAGTAGTAAATAGTGGTCCGAAGGCTACGAATTCTATGGTGAGCATCTATGCGCATTCCCGAGGGAACCGGGGCGCGTATAGGAAAGAAGGTCGGGGCGTTCGTCCTCTATGACCTCGTCACCGGCCTCACGGCGTACTGCCTGATCGTCCTCTCGGGGCTCTGGTACTTCTGCGTCTCGTGGATCCATCTTCGAAGCGAGTACTCCGCTGTGGGACTGACGTTCGGCTCCGTTGGCCAGCTGAACCTCGCATGGATCGGCGCGTTCGTCGCCCTCCCACTTGCGGCCGCCGTGGTGTACCTTGCGATTCTGGCCTACCGGGTCCCCAAGGACGTGGCACGCACCGGAGGTCGGGAGACGCTCGAGAACCTCCGCGAGCACCTGACTTGGTTCGGTAGGCACCGTCTCAGGCCCCACTGAGAGGCCCGGCCGGTTCGCCGCCGTTCACACCGACTCTTCAATCTCCCCAGCCTGGGGCGTTCCAGCCAGCTTCTCCGCGACCGATCCGAGGATCTCGAGGTGGCGATCCACGTCCGCGTCGGTGTGCTGAACGGAGATCGTCCATTGCTCGTCCGGGCCGGTCCCGGACGGAATCAGGCCCCGGTTGAGGCTGAGGTAGTAGTAGAGCATCGATCGGTCCCCGTCGACCGTCAAGAAATCCCGCCAATTCCGTACTGGATGGTCCGCGAAGAACACCGTTCCCGAGACCCCGTCCGCGGCGACGTGCGCCGTCACGCCGGCGTCATCGAACACTTCCGAGTACCCCTTCGCGAGGCGGGAGTTGAGACGTGCCGAGCGTTCCAGCGCCTCCTCGGTCAGGATGTGGTCGAGGGAGGCGAGGCAGGCGGTCATGGCGAGCGGGTTCGAGTTGTACGTCCCGGCGTGGGCGACCTTGCGGGGGCCGACCTCGTCGAGGATCCCCGGCCCGGCCGCGATCGCGGACAGGGGGATCCCGCACGCGATCGACTTCCCGAGGGTGATGATGTCGGGCCGGACGCCGACGCGACCGGCGCCCCCGTGGAGGTACTTCGCCCCGGTCTTGATCTCGTCCAGGATCAGGAGGGAACCGAGCTCGTCGGCGAGTTCCCTCAGGCCGGGGAAGAATCCGTCCTCGGGCAGGATGAACCCCATGTTCATCGGGACCGGCTCGGCGATGATCGCCGCGAGATCCGCCCGGTGCTCATGGGCGATCTTCCGCGTCGCTTCGAGATCGTTGAACGGGGCGACCAGGGTTCGGTCGGAGAGGTCGGGAAGGATCCCGGGCGACGCCGGTGCGGATCGCGGGTGATCGCGGGCGCCGGCGACCTGGATTCGGGGCTTCACGCCGACGAGGAGGGTGTCGTGGGAGCCGTGGTACGACCCTTCGAACTTCAGAACATAGCTCTTCTTCGTGTACGCCCGCGCGAAACGGATCGCGTGGTGCGTCGCCTCGAGGCCGGTCGTGCTGAACCGGACCTTGTCCATCTGGTAGCGGTGGCAGATCCGCTCGGCCGCCTCGGGGGTTCGTTCCCACTCGTAGCCGTAGATGCTCCCGTTCTCGAGCTGGCGGCTGAGCGCCTCGACGAGTTTCGGATGGGCGTGGCCGCTCTGGAGCGATCCGAAGGCCATGTTGAAGTCGAGGAACTCGTTCCCGTCGGCGTCCCACAGCGTGACCCCTTTCGCCCGACTGACGAAGAAGGGGTACGGTTCGAGGAACCGGTAGTTCGAATGGACCCCGAGAGGACTCCATTTTCGCGCGGTCTCCCACAGCTCCTTCGACCGAGGGGTTCGGCGCTGGTATTCGGCGTACGCTTCCTCGAACCTTGGGTCCACGGTGCTCCCCCTCCTCATCCCGTGAGAATCGCGCTTCGGCGCGCTCGGAAGCGCTTGAGGGTAGAAAGCCCTGCCGTGAGGGCGAGGCTCCCCTGAAAGCCTGGCCCATCCGCGACCGTCAAGAGTTCGGGCTCCTTCGCGGGCAACATGATGGCCGCGACCGAGGTCGGTACGCTGGAGAACTACGTCGGGGGGACTTGGGTCCGATCCACGTCCACCGATGTTCTCGATGTGCCGGATCCCTCAACCGGGCGAATCCTAGCCCAAGTGCCCTGTTCGGGGGCCGCCGACGTGGACGCCGCGGTCCAAGCCGCCCGAAAGGCGTTCCTAGCGTGGCGCCGGGTTCCCGTCGCGGAGCGTGCCCACCGACTCATCGCCCTGAGGAACCTCTTGGACGCCCACGCGGAGGATCTCTCCCGCTCCATCGTTCGGGAGAACGGAAAGACCCTCGATGAGGCCCGGGGCTCGGTGCGACGCGGCATCGAGGCGGTGGATTTCGCGGCCTCCGCGCCGACCACCCTTCAGGGATACTTCCTCCCGGACGTGACCCCCGGCGTCGACACGACCCTCATCCGCCAGCCGGTGGGCGTGGTGGTAGGGATCACGCCGGCGAACTTCCCCGTGATGATCCCCCTCTGGTTCGGACCGCTCGCCCTCGTCTGTGGGAACACCTTCATCCTGAAGCCGTCCGAACGCGTTCCGATCTCGGCGAACCTCGTCGCGAAGCTCGTGGCGGAGGCCGACTTTCCCTTCGGGACCTTCAATGTCGTCCATGGCGCCTCGGCGACCGTGGACGCGCTCCTCACCCACCCGGGGGTCGATGCCGTTTCGTTCGTAGGTTCCGCCCCGACCGCCCGACACATCTACACGACCGCCGCGGCCCACGGAAAACGCGTTCAGGCGCTCGCCGGTGCGAAGAACCATATGATCGTGCTTCCCGACGCCGACCTCGAACGATCTGTTCCGGTGATCATGTCGAGCGCGTTCGGCCAGGCCGGCGAGCGGTGCCTCGCGGGCGCCGTGATCGAAGCCGTGGAGCCCGTCGGCGACCGCCTGATCGCGAAGCTGACCGAGGCGATCTCCCGCACCGTAACAGGCCCTGCGATCGACGCGGCCACCGAGGTGGGTCCGGTGATCCGGGCCGACCATCGGGACCGGATCCTGCGCTGGATCCGGGACGGCGAGTCGATCGGCGCCCAGGTCGTCGCCCGGGGATCGATGCCCTCGGGGACGGACGGCTACTTCGTCTCCCCGGTGCTTCTGGACCGCGTCCGTCCAGAGATGTCGATCGCCCAGGAGGAGATCTTCGGCCCTGTGCTCTGCGTGATCCGGGTATCCTCCCTCGATGAGGCGATCGAGAACGCCAACCGTTCGAAGTACGGGAACGCCTCTGCGATCTTCACACGGGACGGCAAGGCGGCGCGCGATTTCGTCCAGCGGATCGAGGCGGGCATGGTCGGAGTGAACATCGGGGTCCCCGCGCCTGCCGCCTTCTTCCCGTTCGCCGGTTGGAAGGGCTCGTTCTACGGCGACCTCCATGCGACGGGCCGCGACGCGATCGAATTCTACACGAGACGCAAGGTCGTCACGTCCCGCTGGTTCTGAGACCTTCGATCGCCCCCGACGCTCGAACGGCGCCCGGCACGAAGAGCAGAGCTGCGCCGAGACTGCCGGCCGCGCTGATCAGGAAAACCGAAGGGGCCGGTACCGCGGCAGCGAGCAGGAGACCGGCCGCCGCGCCTCCGAGGAGGCCCCCCAGGTTGAACGCCGCCGTGAGGAGCCCCACGGCCCGGCCGCGCTCGCTGGGGCCGCTCAGATACGCGGCCTCGCGAACGGTGGCGACGGTGAAGAAGACGGCGACGGGCAGGGCCCAGACGGCGAAGACGACCGGATAGTCCGGGAAGAATCCGATGGCGAACCAGATCGCCGAGTACATGAGGGAGAAGACCAGCAGGCCGCGAAGGCGGGCCGCCGGTGTCTCGGCCCAGCGACCCGAGAAGGGGGAGGCGACGAGGTTCAGGGTGGAGGAGACCGCGACCCAGATCGCGAGCTGCGCGGTCGGGTTCGCCGGGAGACCGAAGAATCCACCCTTCCCGAGAGTGCTCGCGAGGTACACCGGGATCGCCGCGACGACGACGTAGCGCGCGGTCGAGACCGCGGTCGTCGCACCGGCCAGGCGGAAGACCTTCGGATGGGACCGGGGGGCGAACGTCGTCGGGACCGCCGGGGCCGGCGGTCGGGGGAGATCCCCCGCGAACACGAAGACGAGGGCAGCGACGAGCGTGAATCCGGCGAGCAGGGCCGAGACCTCCCCTCCCGCGAACGAATCGAGACGAAAGCCGGCCGTGACGAGGAAGGGGAACGCCGCCGCGACCCCGAGAAGCATTCCACCGTTCTGAGCGAGCTGGAGACGGCCGAGACGGAACGCCGCGGAGACCTCCCGCTCCTCGGTCGCCTGCGTCGTGGCGAGGACGAGCGAGCCGAAGAGGGCGCTTTGGGCGATCCGGACGCCGAAGAGCCCAAGGGGACCGACCAGCGGAAACGTCGCGAAGAGCGGGACCTGGAGGAGCGTCGCGACGACGAGCGGGCTGCGACGGGCCCCGGTCCGGTCGGCGAGCCACCCCCAACCCCAGGACGCGACGGTCTGCGCGAGCAGCGGGGCGCCGACCACGAGTGTCGCGAGGAGCGGCCCGCCGCCCTCCGAGAGCTCGGCGAGCGGCAGGACGGCGATCAGAACCCCGAAGCTCGTGTAGGCGAGCCAGGTCCCCGCGAACAGATGGCGGAACGAGAACGATCGGACGGGCCCTCGGCCTGGCGCGCCGATCCCCGGCCCAGTCTCACGCGCCGACCACATGCTGATCGGCGAGCGCGAGCGCGCGGTCGAGCACCTCGAGGCCGTGGTCCAGTTCTTCGCGCGTTACGATGAGGGGGGGCGCGATCACGAGATGGGAGACCCAGCCGATGCAGAACACCCCTTCCTTCATCATCGCGCCCGTCACCTGGTCGACGACGAGGGGGCGACCGGCCATCTTGTCGTCCTCCGTGTTGAACGGCTCGCGCGTCTTTCGGTTCTTGACGAGCTCCACGGCCGCGAACAACCCGAGCCCCCGGACCTCCCCGACCGAAGGGTGACGCGACTGGATGTCCCGGAGGCAGGCGAGAAGGTACTCCCCATCCTCCCGCGACTTCGCGAGCAGTCCGAGCCGACGATACTCCGCGATCGCCGCGACCCCGGGCGCGAGAGTCAGCGGGTGTGCCTCGTACGTGTGACCGTGCGGGAAGTAGGCGTCCCGGAATGCGTCGTGGATTCCCTCGGTGGTGGCGGTCAGGCCGAGCGGGATCTGGGCCCCGGTGATCCCTTTCGCCGTGGTCAGGATATCCGGGCGGACCTTCCAGTGGTCGACCGCGAACCACTCGCCGACCCGGCCCCAGCCGCTCATCACTTCGTCGGCGATGAGAAGTACGTCGTGCTTCTTCGTAATCTCCCGTACCCGGGGGAGGTACTCCGGAACCGGGACGATCACGCCGTTCGTGCCGACGACCGGCTCAACGATCATTGCCGCGACATCCCCCTCTCGCGCGAGCTGGTAGTCCACGTACTCGGCGCAGGCGATGCCACAATCCGGGTACGTGAGCCCGAACGGGCATCGGTAACAGTAGCAGTCGGGAGCGAACACCGTTCCCGGAACGCGTTGTACCCGCTCGCTCGCGCGTCGCCGGAACTCCCCCGTGACTGAGATGGACGCGGCCGTCCCTCCGTGGTACGACCGGTACCGGGAGAGGATCTTCGTCCGGCCAGTGGCGACCCGAGCGATCTTGAGCGCGGCCTCGTTCGCCTCGGTGCCGGACGTGCTGAAGAAGAACCGGGAGAGTCCCTCGGGAAGCACCTCGAGGAGCGAGGAGCTGAGGGCCGCTCGGGCCTCCGTCGCGAACGACGGGGCCGCGTAGGCGAGGGTGCGGGCCTGGTTCGCGATCGCCTCGGCGACCGCGGCGTTTCCGTGACCGAGATTGGTCGCGATCAGCTGGGAGGAAAAGTCGAGATACTCCTTCCCCGAGCTATCCCAGAACTTCGAGCCCGCCGCACGTGAGATGACCAGAGGGTCCCAGCCGGCCTGCCGACGCCAGGTGACGTAGTTCGTCTCTCGAACGACCTTTCGGATCTCCTCTCCATCCATCGTCGCTCCCCCGCACCGTTGGCGCGGCCGCGAGGACCGCGCTGCGAATGGGTCGGAGTCCCCATCGCCTTATGAGAAGCCGGCCGCCGGTCGCGAAATCTCCGGGAGATGGAAGAGGCGGCGGGCGTTTCCTCCCAGGATCAGATCCCGGTCCGTTTCGGGAAGATCCAGCCGATCGATCAGGTCGACCGCAACTCCTAGCTCCTCGAGCGGCCAATCCGACCCGTAGAGGATCCGGTCCGGTCTCCCGATCGTGACGATCGCCTCATAGAGGACCCGACGGGACTGCTCGATCATCCGCTCGAAGTACGGGAACGTCGGATGGGCGAGCAACCCCGAGGTATCGGCGTAGACGTTCGGGTTCTTGAACACGACCTCGGCCCCCTCGGCGATCCACGGGTTCCCAAAGTGGCAGAGGACGATCGTCACGTCGCGGTAGCGGCCCGCCACTTCGTCGACCTCGACCGGGCGGGCGAACTTCACGAGGCCGATTCCGTCCAGGGTGTCGCCCTGATGGATCAGCACCGGCAGGCCCCGGCGGTGGGCGTACTCGTACACCGGGGCGAGCCGGGGATCGTGAGGGTAGAACGGCTGGTATCCAGGGTACAGCTTGATCCCGGCAAGGCCCTTCTCCGTTTCCCACAGTTCGATCGCCCGGCGGATCGCCTCCTTGCCCTTCGTCGGATCGACCGTCGTCACGGGGCGCAGGCGCCCCCGGCTTTGGCGGGACGTGGCGCGTCCCTCGTTGAGGCCGTCCGCGACTGTCGGGGCCTCATGAAGCTGAAGGATCAGCCCGTGGCCGATCCGATTCTGGTCCATCTCGTGAAGGAGGCCGCGGACGGTGTAGTCGAGGTCCGCGCGGTACCCGGTCCGCCGGAGGTCGCGCCACCATCGGCTCAGGTGGAGATGCGTGTCGACCCTTGGGGGTCGCCGGCTCATGCTTCCTGCTCCCGCCGGACGGAGGGTCCCGCGGCTAAGGGCTTGGCGGTTCGAGGGGCCCGCTTCCGATGACCCCGGGAGATTCGTGCTGCGAACAGCCTTCTGCGAGGGTTTCATACGCACGAAGCGCTCTACGCCGTCGGAGGCGGCATGACCGATCGTGCCGGCTGGCTCAGCTTTCCTGACGCTCCCCGCATCGTGCATCCACCACCCGGTCCGAGGTCCCGCGAGCTCCTCGCGGACCAAGCACGCTGGGAGACCGACGCGATCGGCTACCCCCACTACTTCCCGATCGCGCCCCGGATCGGGCAGGGAGCGACCATCGAGGATGTGGACGGAAACCGGTTCATCGATTGGGTCGGTGGGATCTGTGTCCTCAACTTGGGCCACCGCCACCCGAGGATCGTGGCGGCGGTCGAGAGGCAGCTCGAGGAGATCTGGCATGCCCTCGAGCTCCCCACCGAAGCCCGGGTCCGGTTCCTGAAGGAACTGCGGGAGGTGCTCCCCGGGAAGCTGCGGAACCACGCTCGGGTCTTCTTCTCGGTCACCGGAGGGGACTCGGTCGAGACCGCGGTGAGCCTCGCGGATTTCGCGACCGGCCGACGCGGGACCGTCGCGTTCGGGGGAGCCTACCACGGGGTCCACGGCGGAGCGGTGCACCTCACAAGCGGTCGACGCTACCACACGACGAGCACGTTCCCGGCCGGCTCCGTCGTCCGTGTCCCCTACCCCGACCCGTACCGCCCCGTTCTGGGCGCCGACGAGGGAGCGGCCGGTACCATCGCCTACTTAGAGCATCTCGTCAACGATCCGCACTCCGGCGTCGACTCGATCTCGTCCGTCCTGGTCGAGCCGATCCTCGGCGAGGGGGGGTACGTCGTTCCCCCCGACGACTTCCTCCCTTCGCTGCGCGAGTTCTGCGACCGCCACGGGATCCTCCTCATCGCGGACGAGGTCCAGACCGGTCTCGGCCGCACCGGCTCGATGTGGGCCGTCGAGCAGGCCGGGGTGACCCCGGACATTCTCTGCATCGCAAAGACGATCGGAGGCGGCCTCCCGCTCGCGGTCGTCGCCTACCGGGACGACCTCGTCCGGGAGCTCCCCCGCGGCTTCCACCTGGGCACATTCCGGGCGAACCCTCTCGCCCTGGCCGCAGGGGCCGAGACCCTCCGGATCCTTCGCGAAGGGGAGATCATCGACCGGACCCGACACCGGGGTCCGCAGCTCCTTCACCGGTTCCGCACGATGGCGGACCGGCACCCGAACATCGGCGATGTGCGCGGCCGGGGGTTCATGATCGGCGTGGAGTTCGTCCACGACCGGTCGCATCGCAATGCCTGGGGAGACCGGGCCAAGGCGATGCGCGCGGCGCTCCTGGCCCGAGGGGTGCTCATGCACACGTCGGGCTCCTGGGACCAGGTCTTGCGGTTCATGTCGCCGCTCATCATCGAGGACGAGCTCCTGGAGCGCGGCCTTGCCGCGTTCGAGGACGCCCTCGAGAGCCTCGAGTCGAGTCCCGAGACCCCCCGGACGACCGGCCGCGTCCACCACCCGGTGGGGCCAGGGGCTCCCCACCCGGTCCCCGAGCATGCGATCCCGACCCCGCTCGTCCCGCCGATCCCGGGGCGGGACCTACCGGCGGACGACGCGTTCGGGCGGGTCAGCGGTCGCCGTAGTTCACCGAGATGAGCTTCACCTCGGTCATCTCTTCCATCGCGTAGCGCAGGCCTTCCCGCCCGAGGCCGCTCTCCTTCACCCCGCCGAACGGGAGGGCGTCCCACCGCAGGTTCGTCGGGTCGTTGAGATGGACCCCACCGGCGCGGATCTCCTTCGCCAGGCGGAACCCCTTCGCGAGGTCGCGGGTGAAGACCGCGGCCTGCAGGCCATAGGGGGTGGCGTTCGCGATCCGCGCCGCGTCCTCGAGGCTCGAGAACCGGAGGACGGGGGCGAGGGGGCCGAAGGGCTCCTCGCGGACGACGCGGGCCTCCTCGGGGACCCTGTCGAGCACCGTGGGAGAGTAGAAACTCCCGCCGCCCGCATGTGACGGACGGGCGCCACCAGAGAGGATCTCCGCGGAGCGGGCACGGGCGTCGTCGACCAGTTGCTCCATCCGCTCGACGGCGGCCATGTCGATCAGCGGGCCGACCTCGGTGGTCTCATCGAGTGCGGGACCGACGCGCAGGGTGCGGGCCCGGTCTGCGAGCGCGTGGGAGAACCGCTCCGCCACCGAATCCTGTACGAGGAACCGCTTGGATGCGGTGCACACTTGGCCCGAGTATCCGAACGCACCACGGACCGCGGCCGACACCGCGACGTCGAGGGCGGCATCGTCCAGGACGACGAACGGGTCCATCCCGCCCATCTCGAGGATCACCCGTTTCGCGTGGCGCCCGGCGCGTTCCGCGATCCCCTTGCCCACCTCGGTCGATCCGGTGAACGTCACGAGGCGCGTGCGCGGGTGTTCGACGAGCGCGTGGCCGACCGAGCCGCCGGGTCCGACGATGACGTTGAGCACCCCCGGAGGGACCCCCGCGGCCGAGAGGTGTTCCGCGAGGCGAAGGGCCGTGAACGGCGCCGCACTCGTCGGTTTGGCGACGACGGGGTTCCCGGCAGCGAGCGCAGGGGCGACCTTGTGGGAGAGGAGGTTGAGGGGGAAGTTGAACGGACCGATCGCCACCACGACGCCGATCGGATCCCGTACCGAGAACAGGAACCGGTGCTCGTTGCCCGCGGGGAGCGCGTACGCGTCGGCCGGGAAGCTCTCTCCCCCGAGGTGACGGATCTCCTCCGCGGCGAGTTCGTAGACCCCGACGGCGCGGTCAACCTCGACACGAGAGTCGACGATGGGCTTCCCCACCTCCGACGCGATCAGCCGGGCCATCGTCTCCCGGTCGGCCCGCAACCGACCGGCGGCCGCTCGGAGGATCCGGGCGCGCTCGTGGCCCGGGACCTTCGCCCACGACTCCTCGCAAGCCGCGGCGGCCTCGACCGCGGCACGAGCCTCCTCCACGGAAGCCACCGGAGCCTCGCCGATCGGATGGCCGGTCGAAGGATCGACGACCGGGACGTATCGTCCCTCCGCCGGGGGCCTCCACGCGCCCCCGATGAAGAGGGAACCCTTGCCGCTGGAGGGGACGCCGTCGATCACGTTCGCGCCCGGTTCAGGCGGGGTCACCGTAGACGGTGTAGTGCCAGCCCTTCCGGGCCTGGCCGGTGAGATCGATGTAGATGTTCTTGACGACCGTGTAGTCGTTCAGCGAGTCCGTGCCGAGGTCCTTTCCGAACCCCGACTGCTTGAACCCGCCGTGCGGGGTTTCCGATCCGAGCGGGAGGTGGTCGTTCACCCAGACATCGCCGAACCGCAGCGCGTGCGCGGCCTTCACCGCGGTGCGCAGGTCCTTCGTCCAGACGCTCCCGGCCAGTCCGTAGTCGACCCCGTTCGCGATCGTGATCGCCTCGTCGAACGTCGAGAACTCGAGGACGTCCAAGACCGGCCCGAAGATCTCCCGCTGGGCGATCGTCATGTCCGGGGCGACGGAGTCGAAGACCGTGGGAAGGACGAATGCTCCGTCCGGGAAGTGCTCGTGGTCGTCCGAGCCGCCGACCAGGAGCTTCGCCCCCTCGTCCTTTCCCTTGGTCACGAAGTCCAGGACGGTCCTTTGCTGGACCGGGCTCACGAGGGGCCCGAGGTCGGTCGATCGGGAGAGCGGGTTCCCGACCCGTACCTCGTGGACCCGCGCGAGGAGACGCTCGACGAACTTCGGCCGCACGTTGCGGTGCACGATCAGCCGCGTGGCGGCCGTGCAGTCCTGGCCACCGTTCACGAATCCGCCGACCATCGCGCCCTCGACCGCCGCTGCGATGTCCGCATCCTCGAAGACGACGAACGGGGCCTTCCCCCCGAGCTCCAGCTGGACCCGCTTGACCGTGCCGCTCGCGGCCTCCATGATCCGGCGTCCGGTCGCGGTGTCTCCCGTGAGCGAGACCATGTCGACCTTCGGGTTTCGGGAGAGCTCGTCGCCGACCTCGGCTCCCGGTCCCGTGATGACGTTGAGGGCGCCCGCGGGGAGCCCGGCATCCTGGAAGACGCGACCGAGCTCAAGGGTCGTGAGGGGCGTGTAGCTCGCGGGTTTCAGGACCACCGTGTTGCCGACGATGAGCGCGGGGGCGATCTTCCAGACCGCCATCATGATCGGGTAGTTCCACGGGGTGATCGACGCGACGACCCCGACCGGTTCTCGACGGAAGATCGTCGTTCCATCGCCGGTGAACTCGCCCGGATTCTTCGCCTCGAGCGTCCGGCCAGCGCCCGCGTAGAAGACGAGGTTGTCCACGCTGAACGGGAGGTCGGCGTCGGCGGCCTGCTTAATCGTCTTGCCCTGGTTCCGGCTCTCGAGCTCGGCGACTTCCCCGAGACGCTGCTGAAGGATCTGGGCTGCTTTTAGGAATACTTCGGACCGGGCTCGAGGAGGCAAACGGGGCCAGGGCCCCTTGTCGAATGCTTCGCGTGCCGCATCGATTGCCCTTCGCGCGTCCTCCCGACCCGACCGAGGTACGGTTCCGAGGGAGGCGCGGTCGAACGGGCTCGTGACCGGCATCGTTGCCTCTCCTGAGGCCGCAACCCACTCCCCTCCAATCAGCATCGTGTGGTCCATCGTCGCGCTCCGCCGCGAGCACGACGTCCCCGTTCAATATGTTGTCGCGGCGGCCCGTGTCGGGCGCTCCGTGCGCGGGAAGTCGACCTTTCCGTGGCAAACTGGCCATCCGAATGCAATATCAAGGGGTGAACATCTTCGTATCCCGGCCCTGCGCGGCATTCGATGAACCCGATCTGGACGAAGGTCATCGCCCTGGTCATCGTCGTGATCGTCGCCGTCACGCTGGTCACGATCCGAGTGGCGACGGTCGGGTGCCTTCGACAAACCAATCCGCTCATCATCGACCAGTCCGAGATCCCGGACTCCCTGGACCCCGGCGAGACGTTCTCCACCCCCGGCTGGGCCGCGGTCCAGCAGGTCTACCAAGGACTGGTGAACTACAACGGGTCGAGCGCCACCAATTTCGTGGGGGTCCTGGCAGAGAATTGGACCAACTCCTCGAGCGACCTCCAGTGGAACTTCACGCTCCGGACCGGAGTGACCTTCTCGAACGGGGACCCGTACAACGCCTACGTCCAGTGGTACAGCTTCTACCGCAGCTTGCTCCTCGCGGGCGGACCTCAGTTCATCCTCGAGCAGAACTTCTATTCGACGAACTTCAACGCGTCCAATCCCCTCAACTTCTATTCCAACATCACGAACATCTCGGCGGCGAACTCCACCCTCGCGAGCGACCTCAACACCTGGAATTTCGACAATCCCACCGCCAGCGAAATCGCGATGATGGAGATGCCGAACCAGTCGTTCCAGGTGCTGAATGCCTCGGCGATCGAGCTCAACGTGGGGTTCGGCTACCTAAGCTCGGTCAACAATACGACCGGCGCGCTCATCCCGAGCCCGTACACCTACCTTCTCGCCTCGATCTCCGCTCCGAACTCCTACGCGGTCGACCCGAAGGTCGTTGACGCGAACGGAGGGGTCACCCCCGGACAGCCGAACACCTGGATGGCGAGCAACATGGTCGGCACCGGCCAGTTCGTCGTTCCCTACTACAATGGGCTCCCGGGAGGGGGCTATTCTCTCGTTCCCAACCCCACGTACTGGGGCAAGGCCGCCGCCGCCACCGAACCGTGGAACAACATGATCCAACCGGCGAACACGTCGATCAGCGTGGTCTTCCAGGATTCGGTCGACATCACGACGAACGACCTGAGGACCGGGTACGCCGCGATGGCGTCGTTCGCGTACATCGGGCCCGCGACGGTCCACGTCCTGCAGGGAGACAGCTGCCTCATGGTCCAGGCTCTCCCGACGATCTACGGCGCGACGAGCGGTTCGTGGTGGATCTACCTCAACCAGAACACGTACCCGTTCAACAACCTCTCCGTCCGGGCGGCGGTCGCCCACGCGGTGAACTACAACCAGATCATCCAGCAAGCGTTCGGGGGGTACGCGAGTCAGTGGGTCGGGCCGGTCCCGCCGTCCTATCCGTACTACAACCCCCAGAACCTGACACCGTACCAGTACAACCTCACGTTGGCGAAACAAGAAATCCAGGATTCGCCGTGCGCGAACAACGCGTGCGCGGGCCTGACGCTCAAGTACGCGTACCTCGACACGGGCATTGATTGGTTCGAAACCGCCCAGTTCCTCGCCTCGGACCTGAGGGCGATCGGCATCAACATCCTCCCGACGCCGATCTCGCTCGACGACCTCTATTCCGAGCAGGCGCTGAACTCCGCCGGGGTCTGCACCTCCCTCACGAACGCGAACGGGGGGCCGTTCCCGCTCGGCCAGGAGTTCTACACCTCCGACTACGTCTCGCCGGACGACTGGACCCAGAACGACGCGGTGGAGTACGGGAGCGCGAACCTGTGCATGTCGAGCTACAACAACGCGACGGTCACGGGCCTCGCGTACACGGCCGCCTCGACCTCGAACCCGACGAACCTGACCGAGGAGTACACCAACATGACGAGCCTGATGTACCAGAACTACACCGATGTCTGGCTGGTCGTGCCAACGGCCTTCGCGGTCTACTCGACGCAGATGCAGGGGATCATCGAGAACCCGATGGGAAGCGCCGAACCGTTCGCGATGCTGTTCAACACCCAGTGGGCCCGCTGAGCGGGATGATCGGTCCGTTCAGGCCGCGGTCGCGGTCGGAGACGTCACGGTCGGGACCGTCGTGTCCCCGGCCGTGGTCAGGAGGGAGGCGGGCGGGATCTCCTTGACGTCTTCGGCCCGGTGGCAGGCAATGAGCTGGCCCGGGAGCCCCACGATCTCCCGCAGCTTCGGGTCCTCCACGCGGCACCGGTCGATGACGAACGGACACCGCGGGGCAAATCGGCAGCCGGGTGGAGGATCGACGAGCGAGGGGACATCGCCTCCGATGCGGAACCGCGTGCGGCGACGTCGGGCATCGGCGACCGGCACGGCGGCGAGGAGCGCCTTCGTGTACGGGTGGACCGGGTGCTCGAGGACCCCGTGGACCGAGCCGACCTCGACGATCTGGCCGAGGTACATCACCGCGACCCGGTCCGCCACGTAGCGGACAGCGGCGACGTTGTGCGTGATCAGCAGGTAGGCGACGTTGCGTTCCCGCTGCAGCTCGACCAGACGGTTCAGGATCTGGGCCTGGACCGCGACGTCGAGCGCGCTCGTCGGCTCGTCGAGGATGACGAGCTTCGGATGGACGCTGAACGCGCGAGCGAGCGAGAGCCGCTGGCGTCCGCCGCCGGAGAACTCGTGGGCGTACTGGTCGAGACAGTCCGGTGGGAGGCCGACGGTGGGCAGAGCCTCCCGCACACGGGCGCGCAGCTCGTCCCGGGTCAATCGGTGCGGGACCGTCGGATCCGGGAGCGCCGGCTCGGGGGGACTCGCCTGGGCGCGACGTCGGTTTTCCTGCCGGATGCGCGGGCGCTCCCGGCGAAGGATCTGGCGGTCCATTTGCTCCTGGGCCCGAATCGGCTCCCCGACGATCTGCCAGACTTTGAGCCGGGGGTCCAGCGAGCCGACGGGGTCCTGAAAGACGACCTGGACGTTCCGCCGCCAGTGGCGGAGCTCGGCCCCTTCGAGCGTCCCGATGTCCTGGCCCTCGAACCGGAGCGATCCGCCGGTCGGGGTGTGGAGACGCGCCACGAGCCAGCCGAGGGTCGTCTTCCCGGAACCGGATTCCCCGATGAGCCCGATCGACTCACCCGGGCGGATCGCCAACGAAACCCCATCGACCGCGTGGATCGCCCGACGCGACTGCCCGCGGAAGTACTCGGTCGCGGTGCGAGTCAGCGGGAAGAACTTCTCGAGACGGTCGATCTCGACCAGCGGGGACGGGGTGGCGGCGCTCACGGCAGGTTCGGCACCTCCGAGGCGAAGTGGCAGGCGCTGCGGTGGCCGGGCGCGACCCCGGGCGGGGCGAGGAGAGGCGGCGGCGGCTCGGCCTTGCAGACCGGCCGCGCAAGCGGACAGCGGGGATGGAATCGGCACCCGGGGGGCGGGCGGGAGAGGTTCGGGACCGAGCCCGCGATCGAGTCGAGCGGCCCGTCCGACTTGTAGCGGGTCGGTGCCGCGCGGAGGAGTGCCTTCGTGTACGGGTGGCGCGGCGACCCAAAGAGGTCGCCCACCGGACCGAACTCGACGAGCTTGCCCGCGTACATGACCCCGAGCTCGTCGGCGGTCTCCGCGATGACCCCGAGGTCGTGGCTGATGAACAGGATCGACGTGTGGACCTCCTCGATGAGCTCCTTCATCAGCGTGAGCACTTGGGCTTGAATCGTCACATCGAGCGCGCTCGTCGGTTCGTCCGCGATGAGGAGTTTCGGCTTCTCCGAGAGCGCCATGGCGATCATCACCCGCTGGCGCATCCCCCCGGAGAGCTCGTGGGGGTAGAGGTCGAGGATTGTCTCGGGGTCGTTGATTCGCACGAGCTTCAGGTAGTCCAGGACCTCCTCGCGGAGCTCGGGGTACGGCGGCCGGGCGCGGCGGGCGGCGCGCGCGGTCGCCCCGGCCGGCACGATCGGCTTCGAGAGCACCTCCCCGGCGTCGGGCTGGGGACGGCGGGAGTAATCGAACGGGGGTTGCTCGCGTCGGTCCGGCGTCAGGTGTCCCGCTTCCCGGAGATGCCGGATCTGCAGTGCTTCGGCGACCTGGTCGTAGACGCGGTACGCCGGATTCAGCGAGTTGAGCGGCTCCTGGAAGATCATGCTGATTCCGGTGCCCCGAATCCGGGGCATCTGCCAGAGGGGCACCCGGACCAGGTCCATGTCCCCGAACAAGATCCGGCCGTGGCCAATCGTCGCGGGCGGTTCCGGGAGGAGCCGGGGAATCGCCTGGGCGAGGGTGCTCTTGCCGCACCCGGTCTCGCCCACGATCCCGACCACGTGGCCCTCGGGCACCTCGAGGGAAACGTCGGAGACCGCCCGGAACCGGCCGGCCCCGACGATGTAGTCGATCGTGAGTCCATCGACCGAGATCACCGGCGCCGTCATGGCCCTCCGCTCCCTCCGGCCGTCGGGACGACGGTCGGCGTCCCGCCGGGCTCGACGACCGTCTGTTGCGAAGGCTCCTGCGGAGCCGCGGGGGATGCCGACGTCGGACCGCCCGCGCCGGTCCCGGCGAGGACGCGACGGCTCCTCGGGTCCAGGATGTCCCGGAGACCGTCGCCGAGCAGGCTGAACGCGAGGACGGTGATGAAGATCGCCGCGCCGGGCCCGAGGATCGTCCACGGGTAGGCGGTGATGAGGCCCGCGTTCTGGTACGTCGACATCATGCTCCCCCACTCGGGGGTGACCGGGTAGTTCACCCCGAGCCCGACGAACCCGATCGTGGAGAGGGTGACGAGGACCGTCCCGATGTCGAGGGTGAAGTAGACGACCACCGGCTCGAGGACGTTGCGGAGGACGTGTCGCAGGACGATGCGGCCCTCGGTGACGCCCGCCGCCCGCGATGCGACCACGTACGGAAGGTGCTTGACCGCGAGGGTCTCCCCGCGAACGAGCCGGACGTAGAACGGCCACCAGGTCAGGAGGACCGCGACGATCAGCTGCCAGACCCCGCGTCCGAGCGAAACGGCGATCGCGAGGGCGAGAATGAGGCTCGGGAACGACAGGAAGATGTCGGTGATCCGCAGGATCACGACCGACGTCCAACCGCCGGCGGTATTGGGCTGGTCCCAAAACCCGGCGATGAGGCCGAGAGCCCCGCCGGCGATCACCGCAACCCCGGCGATTGCGAACGCGATCCCGAGATCGAGCGGAAGGGCGTACAGGACCTCCGAGTAGATGTCGAGCCCGCCGGAGTCGGTCCCGAACGGGTGCGCCCACGACGGGGGCTGGGCGTAGGCGTGGGTCGGTGAGTTGCTGCCGTACGGCGTGAGGAGGTGGGGGGCGACGGTGATCAGGAGCGCGGTGACGCCGATTAGGACGACGAGGATGAACCCGGCGAGCGTGAGGGGATTCGCGCGCAGCACCTGCCAGAACGTCCGCACGCTCTGCCAGGCGCGCCGGGACTGGGTGCCGACCCACGCGGTCGATCCGGGGGGGTTCACTGCCGCCGTAGGGTCACCTCCAGTCCACCCGCGGGTCGAGGATGCCGTAGAGGATGTCCGCGATGAGGTTCGCGATCACGACCCCGACGGCGAAGACCGCGACGACCGCGATTGCCCCGTCGAAGTTCGGTGCGTTCCCGCCACCACCGATTGCGGTGTAGGCGTAGGCCCCCATCCCGGGCCAACCGAAGACCTCCTCGATCACGACCGTCCCCGCAAGGAGACCCCCGGCCGTGACGCCGAGAACGGTCGTCGTGGTGATGAGCGAGTTCCGGAGGGCGTGCTTGTACATCACCCAGAACTCGGAGAGACCCTTCATCCGGGCGGACTTCACGTAGTCGAGCGGGATCACCTCGAGCATCGAGCTCCGGGTCATCCGCGTCGCGATTCCCATGTTGATGAACGCGAGCGTTACCGCCGGGAGGACCAGGTGGGCGAACGCGTCGCCGGCCCAGGGGAGGTTGCCGGCGAGGAGCGCGTCGAGGACTGACATGTGGGTGTACTGCGGGAACGGCGGCGGGGAACTCGTGTACTCCCCGTGCGAGGGGAGCCCCAGGTACGGGGCGAGGAAGATCGCCGCGATCACGGCTCCGAGGTACGTCGGAGTCGCCCAGCCACTCAGGTAGAAGATCCGGACGAGGTGGTCGGCCCACCGCCCCGCCGACTGCGCCGCGATGACCCCGAGCGGGATCCCGATGACGATCATCAGGAAGAGCGAGGCGAGGACGAGCTCGAGGGTCGCCGGGACCCCGTCCGCGATCGCCGGGTAGACTGCGACCCCCTGGACCGAGGCTCCCCAGTTGCCGTGGAGGAGGTTGACGAGGTAGTTCCAGTACTGGACGTACTCTGGCTGGCTGAACATCCGCTTGCAGTTCGCGAGGGTCCCCGGGCCCGCGTGCGGGAACCACTGACTGCAGGGGTTGACGACGGAGATGTGGGTGAAGAAGAACGTGAGGATCGTGATCCCGATCAGGACGGGAATCAGCTGGACGAGGCGCTTCCCGATGAAGACGGCAAGATCGCTCGGACTCCGTCCCAACCCCCATTCCTCCCGTCAGAGGGGCGGAAGTGCCGACCCCGGCATGCGGAGGAGGGTTACGGAATCACCGTATTAATGTGACGCGGAGAGCCATCGGCGTCGGTCCCGCTTAAACTAGGTAGTCTCGGGGCAGCGTTCTCAGCTCGGCGAACGTCTCGTGCGCGACCGAGATGAACTTCTCGATGTCCTTCTCCGAGTGCGCGCTCGAGAACGTGATCCGCTCGTAGTTGTCGGGGTGGATGTAGATCCCCTTGTCGAGGAGGAGCTGGTGGTGGCGGAGGTAGAGATTCCAGTCGATCTGGAGCGATTCTCGGTAGTTCGTGATCTTCTTCCTCCGGGTGAAGAAGAATTGGAGCATCCCGTTCACGGACTGGACGAGGACCGAGATCTTCGCGTCCCGCGCCGCCTCTTCGAGACCCTTCTCGAGCTTCTGGGTCATCCGACCGAACCGCGCGTACAGGTCCTCACCGCCGCGGTTGAGCATCTTCAGGTTCGCGAGAGTCCCCGCCATCGAGAGGTTGTTCGCGAAGTACGTCCCGCCGAACGAGATCCGCCCGGGGGCGATCATGTCCATGTACTCCGCCTTCCCCGAGACCGCGGAGACCGGGACCCCGCCGCCAAGGGCCTTCGCCCAGCAGGAGATGTCCGGCTCGACCTTGTAGAGCTGCTGGGCCCCTCCCGGGGCGACCCGGAAGCCAGTGAAGACCTCGTCGAAGATCACGAGCATGTCGTTCTGGTGGGCGATCTCGACCAGGCGCTCGAGGTAGTCCGGAGCCGGTGGGATCACTCCCGCGTTCGCCATCACCGGCTCGAGGATCACCGCGGCGAGTCGGTCGCGGTAGCGTCGGACCATCCGCTCGAACGCGGTGATCGAGTTGAACGGGGCGACCATCACGTAGTCGGTCACCCCGGGCGGAATCCCCGCCGAGTTCGGGAGGGGCCGGGGATACTCGTCGAGCCCCGCCACCATCGGCGGGGCCTCGGCGCTGATCAGCGCGAGGTCGTGCTGGCCGTGGTAGTGACCCTCGAACTTCAGGATCGCGTCCTTGCCCGTGACGGCCCGGGCCATGCGGATCGCGTTCATCGTGGCGTCCGAGCCGTTCGAGCAGAACGCGACGCGCTCGGCGCTCGGCACGAGCTTCTGGAACAGCTTCGCGACCTCGATCTCCCGTGCGGTGGGAGAGGCGAAATGGAGGCCGAACTGGGCCGCCTCCTGGATCGCGCGGACCTGCTCGGACGGGGCGTGGCCGTTGATCAGGACGCCGTAGGCGAGGTTGAAGTCGAGGTACTCGTTGTCGTCCTCGTCCCAGATCGTCGATCCTTTGGCCCGAGCGATGAACGGCGGGACCGGGTCGTACGACGCGACCCGAATGAGCGAGCTCGACGAGTTGGGGATCCGCTTCTTCCCCTCCTCGAACAGCTTCGCGCTCTTCTTGAGCTTCGGGACGAGCCGGGCGATCGGGATCGGGAGCGGCTGGGCCTCGACTTCGGGAGGTGGAGCGACCGGGGCGACCTCCTTCGGAGCCTCGGACGCCGGGGTTTCCTTCGGTTCCTTCTTCGGGGCCGGTTCTTCCTTGACCGGCTCCTCCTTGGGCGGAACCGGGACGATCGGCGCCGGAATCGCTGCGTCCGCTGCGTTGAGGGCGGCCGACGACGGGGGACCGGGCGGCCGGACGGGGAGTTCCCCTACGGCTCGCTCCGCCCGGGGAGGCACGACCGTTGGGGCGGGTTCCATCTCCGCCATAGGGAACTCATCTCGGGTGGTTGTCCCACCCCGGGCGGGCTATAAATGGTTGGCTCAGGAGAAGAATTCACGATATGCTTGATATAGACTAAAACACGCGAAACAAGGTGTAGTATTCGCCCGAAATTTCCATGCGGAAATATGCTGTAACCTGCCTCCAATCAACCATTTGGCATTGATTTTAGCCAATTTACGCGCCACTTCGACGGCCCGGGAACGGGGGCAGCGGGTTTTCCGGTGGAGTGATCGTGGTCTCGATTCCCCGGCGGGCGAGCGCCTCTCGGAACGGCCCCGCCGGGACGCACCGCTCGGGGGGAACCACGCCGGTCGCGCGAATCTCGCCTCGCGCGATGAGCTCCGCACCGATCGCCCCCGCGACCCCGACCGCATACTCCGTCGCCGTGAGGTTCCAATCCGGGCGGGGCGGGAACCGCCCGAGGGCATGCCGGACGATCCGCTGGCCGTGATGGATTCCGTGAACTTCGATGTCGCAGACCTCCCAGTCGTCCACCGAGATCCCTTCCGGGGCACCCAGCAGCTTCTCTCGCTTGAGGAGGGCGAGCGTGAACGCCCGGGGAACCACCTTCTGGCCCTGGACCTCGAGGGGAGTGTCGGAGGCGAGACCGAGGAGCGCCATCGTCCGGAGGACGTCGATCCCCGGGCCCCCCTCCTTCCATTCGCAGTGCGAGAGGCCCTTCGACTTCAGGCTCTCGGGAAGCGTGGCGGGCTCGGAGTGCAGGGTCCGGTAGACGCGCGTCCGTCCGATCGGTTCGGCGAAGGTGTACTCTTCCGCCCCGCTCATCGGCGGGTATTCCCGGTAGTTCCCGTTCTCGAAGACCATCGCGGGAAGGATCATCTCGTCGAGGAACGTACTTGGCGACCACGTGAACGAGACCTCAGGTCCGCCGACGGTCAGATCGCGCCAACCGTCACGGATCACCAGCGAATCGACGCGATCGAGGTCCGCCGAAGCCTGCATCGCGAGGACGTTCGAGATTCCGGGGACCTGGCCCAGCCCGGGGATCGCAAGCGTACCGGCCTTCTGGAACGACTCGTCCAGGGCCAGTTGGCGGCGCGTCATGTGGAAGAGACCCCCGAAGTCGAGGTACGGCACCCCCGCCGTGAGGGCGGCCTCCATGACGGCGAGATTGAACGTGTACTGGACCGCGTTCACGCAGACGGCCGCGCCCCGAAGGAGGCGAACGACCGACGGGGCGTCCTTCACGTCGAGGGTCTCGGCAGACGCCCGCGAACCGGCCGCCTTTGCCGCTGCGCTCGCCAGCGCGCCGTCAAGGTCCGCGGCGACGACCGTGTCGAAGACCCCCGATGCCGCCAGGTCCCGAACGCTGCAGCGACCGGTCAGACCCCCGCCCCCTAACACCACGGCCCGCATCCGATCCTGACCTCCTCGTCTCGACGAACCTCTGCCCTCAAGAGCGGGCCCTATAGGATGGTTCCTCCGACCGGGTTTTTTCCCGGGCGTCGGCGGCAAGCAACTGGAAACTGCACGGAGGGGAAATGGAATCGGAAGGCGGATTAGCGCTGGCGACGCGACCTCCGCCCCGGCCCGTCGCCGAAGCGGTCCACGACGCGCTCGATGCTCGCGATCCCAGGGGCCGTTACCTGGTCGCAACACCCGGTGATAGAGCCGAGATCCTCGGACAGTTCCGATCTTGGACGGACCAACTCGGATCGGATCCGGCGTTCTATGTGGCGGGCGAATGACTCCTTCGATGACGTACCGGGAGGAAGCACGACGATCCGTGTCGTGAACTCCTCGGATCCCGGGCAAGCGGAGAGATCGAGGGTCGAACCCCATCAGCCCTGCCTTAACCGAGGATTCGACCCCGCGATCACTTTCGATGGAGGCCGTGGAACTAACGGCCGGCTGGACCCAGGCCCCGAGCCGTCCTATCCGCCCTTCGGAACCTTGCGACGGGAGCTTCGAGGAGTTACGGTGGTCGATTCGGAGGGGGTCGGACCCGACGTCGAGGGGGTCGGTGGAGCAGGAACGCCTGCGCCCGAGGTCCGGTGGATCAGGTCGCGGAACGTCTCGAAGTGACGGAGAAATGGGTCAGCGCGTCTCCGGTCCTCGAGCTCGCCCAGCGCGATCTCGAGGAGCGCCTTCGCCTTCGGGTCCCCCGCCGTCGCGTGGGCGAGGTAGACGCAGAGGACCTGATAGTGCGGGAGGACGAACGCGTCCGTTCGGGGTGTGCTCATGTCGCCCTTGCGGGGCCGGTAGATCCGCTCGATCGGCACGCGCTCGGCGACTGCCCTCCGGTGAGAGAAGCCGAAGTAGTGGCCGGGTCCGAGGATCCGGGTGACTTCCCGGATGTTCCCGTTGAGATTGTTCGTCAGGCGATCGCACTCGTGCCAGCACCACAAGCCGAACCCGTAGTCTCCGTCGAGGTACGCCTGCCACGCCTTTTCGTAGAGGTCCCGTTCGCGTTGCTCCTCGGGCACCTCTGGTGCGGAAGCCGCCTTCCAGTCCGAGATCAGCACATCCACACGCATCGAGGGAGAGAATTCGCGCATCCGGGGGATGGGGGGCGGGGTCGCCACGGCACTCCCGAGGCCGGACGGATGTTAACCATTAGCGTTGGGCTTCGGTCTTTGGCCCGGTCCGCGGAGCACCATCGACCCAAACCTCGCGAACGATCTCCGCGCCCCCGAGGAAGGCCCGGCGGAGATCCGGCGCGTCGACGACCACGAGATCGGCCCGCGCCCCCGGTTCCAGCGAGCCGAGTTCGGGATCGCCGAGGACACGGCCGCCGTGGACGGTGTACATCGCGACCGCTTCCTCCGCCGGGAGTGCCTCCGAGGGATCCGGGTTCGCGGATCGGCCCTCCGGATCTCTCCGGGAGACTGCGGCTCGGAGGCCCCGCCAGGGATCGAGCGGATCGCACGGGGCGTCGCTCGATCCGGCGAGGAGATGCCCGCGATCCGCGAGGGTGCGGAACGCGTACGCCCAACGAGCCCGTTCCCGCCCCAAGCGGTCGCCCAGCCAGAAGTCGCTCCAGACGAACCCCGGCTGGACAACGAGCGCGGGCCGGACCTCATCGAGCCGCGAGAGCAACTCCGGAGGTGTCAAGGCCGCATGCTCGATCCGGGCGGGCGCCCGCGTCGTGCCGATGTGCGGCGCGAGGAGTTGGAGCGTTCGTCCCACGGCTCGGTCCCCAATCGCGTGAAGAGCGGGTGCGAGGCCCAGCGACACGGCTCGCCCGAAAATCTCCGTCAACTTCTCGTCGCTCGCTCCCGTGGGGAGACCGCTCTCCTCCGGAGCATCCGCGTACGGGTTCGAGAGCCACGCAGTTCGAGGACCGAACGCGCCATCCGTGAACCCCTTGACGCCGAGGACGACGAGCCGGGAATCGTCCACGTCACCTACCGGACCCTGCTTCGGGACGGTGCCCTGGGCCACCCAATCGAGGTGGAGGTACTCCCGCACGCGGACGGGAAGGCGGCCTTCCTTCGCCAGCGTCTCCAGAGCCGCATGCTCTCCGGGGCCGACGTTCATCGTTGCGACGGTCGTGAGACCGAAGGAGACGACCCGATCGATCGTACGGGCGAGAGCGTCCGGGTGTAGACGGGAGGCGGTGGACGTCAGCGGCAGAAGCAGGCGGAGGGCAGACTCGTAGAACATGCCGTTGGGGCTGCCGTCGGGAGATCGTCCAATCCTCCCCCCCGGCGGGTCTGATGACTCACGTCCGAGCTCGAGAGCTTCGATCGCCGGACTGTTGACGACGGCGGCGTGTCGGCTCACATGCTGAAGGACCGCGGGGCGGTCCGGGACCGCTTCGTCGAGCTCGGCGCGGCTGGGGGGTGCGAACCTTCCGAGACGGTCCGCGGTCCAACCGAAACCGACGACCACCCCCAAAGGATGTTCGGCCGCCCAGCCGCGGACCAGACTCACGAGCTCTCGGATCGATCGGGCGCTGCTGAGATCGACCGCTTCCCGGGCGTGTGTGAGTTCCGCGAGGTGGAGGTGCGAATCGATGAGGCCCGGGAGGACGAGGCGGCCCGAGAGATCCTCGGACTCGGTGCCCGTCGGAGCGGAGCGGCGGACCTCGGCCTCGGTCCCGACCGCGACGACCCGGCCCTGGTCGACCAAGAGAGCGTCGGCGTACCTGCGCCCCGTGAACACGCGGGCGTTGCGCCACAGATGGGCGGATCTCATGGACCGCGCCCGCCCCGAGAGCACGCGGCTTGAAAGGGTTGGTCCGAGAACCGAGTCGTCTACACGTCCATGTATCGGTAGAACTCGTACGGGTGCGGCCTCAGGTTCAGCTCGAGCTGCTCCTCTCGCTTGAGCTCGATGTAGGTATCGAGGAGCGAGTCCGGGAACGCGGGCTTCAGGAATGTCCGGTCGGATTCGAGACAGTCGAGCGATTCCGCGAGCGAGCCGGGAAGCTCCCGAATCTTGAGCTCACGACGCTTCGCCGGCGAGAGCTTGTAGATGTTCTCGTCCACCGGCGGGGGGGGCTCGATCTTCCGGCGGATCCCGTCGAGCCCGGCGAGAGCGAGCGCGGCCTCCGTGAGATAGATGTTCGCGGAGGAGTCCGGCGTCCGGTACTCGACTCGCTTCGCGCCGGGACGGCCCCGGTGATAGAACGGGATCCGGACGTTCGCCGACCGATTCGCCTTGCTCCAGGCGATGAACACCGGTGCCTCGTACCCCGGAACGAGGCGGCGGTAAGAGTTCGTGATCGGGTTCGTGATCGCGCAGAGGGATCGTGCGTGCTCGAGCAGCCCGCCGATGTAGTACCGGCAGGCTTGGCTCACCTCGGCGTACTTGTCGGAGGCATCGTAGAACCGGTTCTCGCCGTGGCTCCAGAGCGACTGGTTGGTGTGCATCCCGATGCCGTTGTCGCCGTAGAGTGGCTTCGGCATCAGGCAGGCGATCTTCCCGTGGCGGGCCGCGACGTTCCGGATGACATAGCGGAGGTCCTGGACGTGGTCGGCCATCGGAACGAGCTCGTCGAACTTCAGGTTGATTTCGGACTGGCTCGCGGTCGCCACCTCATGGTGGTGGGCGTCGAGGGTCAGATTGAAGTCGTCGACGAGGATGTTGCACATCTCGTCGCGCAATCCGACGAGCGTGTCGTGGGGCGGCGCCCGGTGGTATCCCTCTTTGAAGCGGATCGCCCCCGAGACCGGACCGTTGTGCCACGGGGCCTCCGCGTGAGTCAGGAGGTAGCCCGCGCCGGCCCAGGCATCCTTCACTCCCTGGACCGAGGGCACGAGGCTGATCGAGTCGAACACGAAGAACTCCACCTCGGGCCCCCAATAGGAACGGTCGTAGCCGGCGTCGGCGAGCACCTTCTCGGTCTTTCGGGAGACCCCGCGCGGGTCGTGATCGTACGGTTCGGTCGACCCCCCGATCCGCACGTCGCAGATGAACCGCGCCGTCCCGCCGGACTCCGGATTCCAGGGGATTCGCGCGAGAGTCCGCGCGTCGGGGATCAGCAACATGTCCGACTCGAAGATCTCTCGGAAGCCGCGGACGGACGAGCCGTCAAGCTTCGGAACGCCGCCGGAAAACATCTCGGCCTCGAGGCCGGAGAGTGGGATGGAAACGAAGTTGTACCCGCCGAGAACGTCGGTGTAGAACAGCTGGACCCAGCGTACGTGCTCCGCCTTGAGCTGATCCAGAATCGCGCTCGCTCCGTCCGCCGGTTTCGTCGCCCGCTTCGTTGGCACCCGACCGCCTCCACCGGCCCCGAGCATCCCCCCCTACTTCAATTCTTTCCCGAAAACTCTGGATGTCCTTCCAATCAAATCGCAGTAAACTTTAATTCCGACCCGACAATCGCGCCGGTATGCGCCGAGCGTCCACATTGGATGAGGTCGACCGCTCGATCCTCGAAGAGCTGAACTCCGATGCGCGGCACAGCCATCGGGAGATCGCCCAGCGACTCAAGATCTCGCCGACGACCGTGAGCGCGCGCGTCGCCCGGATGGAGGAGCAGGGCGTCATCCACGGCTACATCCCCGTGCTCGACGACGAGCTTCTCGGCTGGTACCTCTGGGCCGCGATCGGGATCCGGATCTCAAAGGGGCGTCTCCGCGAGGTGGAGGAGCGCCTCGCGAAGGACACCCGCGCGTACGCCATCTACGATATCACCGGCGACAACGACGCGCTCCTCATCGGGCGGTTCCGGGACCGGCGGGATCTCGACCGGTTCGTCAAGCACGTTCTTCAGGACCCGTACATCGAGCGGACCAACACCCAGGTCATCCTCAACCGCGTGAAGGAGGACCGGCGCGTGCCGATCTCCCGTTGGACCTCCGAACCGGCCGACGTCGGCTAATCCCCTCGCAAGCCCCGCCGGCACCGGAAACTCCTATTACGGTGCAACGCTGATTCCTCGACCGGTGGATGTTATGGACTGGGGACTTGAGAACCGGCTGAACCGGATGTTCTCTCCGGCGACCACAAACACCGTCATGCTCGCGGTCGACCACGGATACTTCATGGGGCCGACCCACCGGCTCGAAAACGCGCGGGCGACGATCACTCCCCTGATCCCGCACGCGGACGCCCTCGCCCTCACCCGGGGGATCCTCCGCCGCTGCGTCGACTCGACCGTGACCACGCCGATCGTCCTTCGCGTCTCGGGGGGGACGACCGTCCTCCAGAATGACCTCTCGCACGAGGCGATCACCACCTCCATGGAGGAGGCGGTCCGGTTGAACGTGTGCGCGGTCGCGCTCAGCGTCTTCGTCGGAGCCCCGCACGAGCACGACTCGCTGACCCATCTCTCTCAGCTTGTCGACGAGGGGGAAGAGCGCGGGATCCCCGTGATGGCCATCACCGCGGTGGGGAAAGAGCTCGAGAAGCGCGACGCGCGATACCTTGCGCTCGCGTGCCGGGTCTCCGCGGAACTCGGGGCCCACATCGTCAAGACGTACTACTGCGACGACTTCGCCAAGGTCGCCGACGGATGCCCGGTCCCCCTCGTGGTCGCCGGGGGACCGAAGCTCGACACCGACCGAGCGGCCCTTGAGCTCGCCCGGAACGCCATCGACCAGGGCGCCCACGGGATCGACATGGGACGCAACATCTGGCAGTCCGACCACCCGGTCGCGATGCTCCGGGCATTGCGCTCGATCGTTCACGAGAAGGCGACGGTCCGGGAAGCTCTCGACGTGCTCGCCGCGGAGAAGGCGCATCCCCGGGTCCGGACCCCCGCGGCGGCCGCCTGAGCGACGGAACTCCCCCAACCATCATATGCGCCCCGCCACTCGACCTCGGCGCGCGGGGATTGCCAAGCTTGGCCAAAGGCGCCAGATTCAGGGTCTGGTCCCGTAGGGGTTCGTGGGTTCAAATCCCTCTCCCCGCATCGAACGGGCGAGCGAGACGCCTCGAGATCGGCCGGGTCCGCCGTGCCGGAGTTCCTCACGATCGCCCGGTCACTGGGCCAGGTCGTTGATCTCGCGGTTGGACAGCCATGGGCGTGGCGCCCCCCGCGTCACCACGTGGATCATCGCCCGCCCAACGCGGTCCGTCGAGGTTAGGACGTTCGGTGACGCAAGGGACGCGAGCAGCATGAACGGAAGGATCACGGTGTAGAGGACCCGGAACGTCACGGACGGGAGGTGGTCGCGCCGTCGGGCTCGGATGAATCCGGGACGGAACATGAAAGCGGCCTTGAACGGGAGCTTGAGGAGATCGTTCTCGGTCCGGCCCTTCACCCGGGCCCACATCGCCCGACCCCGCTCGGTGCTGTCGGTGCCCGCTCCCGATACGTAGGTGAAGGTCAGCCCGGGGTTCCCGTGCGCAAGCCTCCGGGCGACACCCAGCGTCAGGTCGTACGTGACCCGACGGTACTCCTCCTCCGACATTCCCACGGAGGAGACTCCGAGGCACCAGAAGGCCGCGTCGAACCCCAGGAGCTGCCCCTCCACTCCGGTCAGCTCGGACAGGTCGGCGAGCTGGATCTCGCGGAGCTTTGGGTGGCTGACCCCGAGCGGTCGGCGGCCGACCGCGAGGACCTGCTCGACCGAAGGATCCAGGAGACACTCGCGGAGAACCCCGCCTCCCACCATGCCGGAGGCGCCGAACAGTATCACCTTCAGACGGGCTCACTCCCAATCCATCGAGACCGAAGGGGGGTCCACCCCCCCCGTCATGTCTTCACCCTTTTTTCCCCTCGAGACCCCGTGCCGATATCTCGTGTCCGCCGTCCGGAGGAGTTCGACGCTCGCCCCGGGTCATGATAGTGATAGAAGCCGGTCGGCGAGCGCGAGTGACTCTTCGTCCGGGGTATGCAGACCCTCGTCCCAGGCTTTCCGGAATTCGTCGGTGGTCAGAGTGGACCGACATGCGGCCACTCCCTTCCGGAACTCGGGTTCCTCGTCGGGATCCAACGCGAGGCCCGTTCGTTCGGACTGCGCCTGAACTGCCGCCAATAGTCGTGTGGCCAAGGCAGACTCGTGTCGGGCAAGAGCCACCCGGGCCGACCAGGCAAGAACGTACGGAATCAGGTATCGGTCTGTGCTCTCGCGCGCCATGCGCAAGCTCTCTTGAAGAAGCGTGACGGCACGTTCCGGGTTCCCACCGAGAACCTCGACTGCCGCGAGATTCAACGTTTCCCCCCGTACCCACACGGGGCGACCGAGCCTCTTGTTCAGCTCCAGGTTCTCGGTGTAGAATCTTCGGGCCTCATCGAGGTGACCATCCAACCGCGCCGCCGCCGCGAGCATGTGGAGGGGGGTGGCGGACTCGGCCTCTTTCCCCCGTTTTCGGGCGAGCTCCAAGGCTTCGTGGCTCCAACGGCGCACTTCCCGCGTATCCCCGCGACGCAACGCCACACGGGAGAGCCCCCCGTACGCCTGACCGACGAAGCTCTCGTCCCCGAGTGCGCGGGCTACGTCGAGCAACTCCTCGAAGTAGCGCTTCGCTCGTTCCTGGTCCAGGGCCCGGAAGGCGAACGTTCCGGCCCCATAGAGTGCTTTCGCCCGGACGGCGGACGGAGCCTTCGCTCCGGGTGCTTCGAGGGCGAGGCCCAACCAGCGCCGGCCTTCGTCCGCGTAACCGCGATCGAACTGGAATGTCCATACGCGCGCGGCGAGCTGCAAGGCCTCCCCGTTTCGACGATGCGCCGTGAACCAGTCAAACGCCTCTCGCAAGCCCGCGTGTTCCCGCTCCAAGCGATCGGCCCACAGGTGCCCTCCGGGCTCGTCGAGCTTCTCGCCCGCTTCGTCGGCCAAGGAAAGGTACCTCAGGGCGGTCTCTTCGTCCATGCCGTGGTCTGCGGCATCGACTTCGGATACTTACCCTGCATCGCGAAGTACAACGGAAGAACGGTGCCCCTCGAATACGAGATTCGCACTCGTTGGAGATGCCCTCTCCCCGCAGCTCCACCTCCGTTCACCGCCGTACTTGGTCTCTTTAAAGAGGGGTACATCGGACTCAACGATGGACGACGTGGTCCGGCTTCGCCCAGTCGATTCGGTGGACGTGACGATTCTCGTGGACAACTCAATCGATCTCCTGCTCCGGGCGGACGAGCGAGCCGCCCGTCCTTCAACGACTGGCGACTGGCTCCGACGACCCCAACTCCGCGCGGAACACGGATTCTCCGTATTCATTACGATGCGCGCAAACGGTGGCGAAACCCGAATCATCTACGATGCGGGCCTCACGCGCGATACCTTGACCCACAACCTGGCCACCCTGGGTCTCTCCGTTCAGGACGTGGATTCTGTGGTACTCTCCCACGGACACGGGGACCATCACGGCGGCCTCGAGGGCCTGCTGCGCGAGGTGGGCCGCAAGCACCTCCCGCTCATCCTCCACCCCGACGCGTGGAAAACGAGGAAGCTCGTCTTTCCCACGGGAGCCGAAGCTCAGCTGCCTCCGCCAGATCGTGCGATGTTGAGCCGAGCCGACGTCGAGATCTTGGAGAAGGAGGGGCCGTCGTACCTCTTCGGCGATACCGCCCTGGTATCCGGTCGTGTTGATCGCGTCACGGAATTCGAGAAGGGTTTTCCCATACAGTGGGCCCGAGGGACGAGCGGCTGGGAGCCCGATCCGATGATCTGGGACGACCAGAATCTGATCTGTCATGTGAAAGGCAAGGGGCTGGTGGTGGTCACCGGATGCGGCCACGCAGGGGCGATCAACATCCTCCGCAACGCTCGGCGGCTAACGGGGGTGGACCGCATCCACGCCGTCGTGGGCGGTCTTCATTTGTCAGGGCCGATCTTCGAGCCGATCGTCTCCCCAACGGTCACCGAGCTGGAGAAAATCCGACCGGATTACATCGTGCCCGGCCATTGCACCGGCTGGAGGGCTCGGCAAGAGATCGGCCACCGAATGCCGCAGGCGTATCTCGAGTCCAGTGTCGGTACGCGCTTTCACTTCGCGTGATTCTAATTCGGTCCGCGGGAGCCAGAGAGACCCTCGGACCCCTCCCAGGGTCCCATCGTTCGTTGGGATCTCCGAGAGTCCACTGCGGCTGAAGCCTCCGTGACGGGTGGGAATCGAGCTTTGCCGTGATGCGCTCTCCCCGCGGGGAACTGCTCGAGGAGACGGTTGGCGGCTCGGGGCGATTTCGAGCCGACCACCGGTTCCAATGTCATGGAAGGGTGGGCACTCCCACGTCGAAGTCCCTGAATCCACGGGCACAGGCTCATGGGCCCGGGATGGGCACATCCGAAAGGGCCAAAGGCATCGGAGATCGAGCGACGGGGAGTCCTCGCCGAGATCACTTACGAAGGGTACGTACTTTCGCGACATTCCAATCCTCGACCGTAGCGATCGGCGGATCGACGTCCATCTGCCAGAGCAACGCATTGAGCTCTCCCCGATGCTGGAGCTCTTCCTCCACCACGTGCCACAGTACGTCGCCGATGGGGAACCGTCCCTCGGAGGTCGCTCCGGCCTCCATGAAATGGCATACCATCTCCTTGCTGAGGCTCCCCTCGTCCAGGGAGTCGAGGTACTCCATCGCGAGCTGCTCGGCTCGGGCAACCTGCTCCTTCAATTGGTCCGATGTGAGGTCGCGGGCGGGCAGCAGCACGGCGTCGCCCGCGCGGTCTTGGGGGACATACTGGAGCCACCAGAAGATCCCATCCAGGACGTGAACGAAGATCTCCTGGAGTGAGGGGTAGGAGGCACCCCGGTCCTTCAAGCGCTCCTCCCGGGAAAGCGAGAGGAGGGCGGAGAGGTAGTTTCGTCTTACCCGGGCATTGTACCGATAGAAGGTTCGTAGCGCGTCCAGTTCCGTCATTCTCGTGTGCTCCCAGTTCGAGTACCATGTACGGGTCGAACCATCAACGAAGGGGAGACCCCATGAAACGGCACGGGAGTACCACGGGAAGCGAACCTTCATCGGCCGTTGCGAGTCCACTCTCTGCGAGTGTGTCGCGAGTGATTGGACCCGGTGAGCAGCCGCTGGATGCGCGCGAACTCTCCTCCTCAACGTGGGCGGATTTCGAGAGCCTGTTTCGAAAGTACCACGGCGTGCAGGCCGGGTGCTGGTGCATGTTCTATCATCGGGAGGGCCCGACCGGACCGCTTCAGAGCACGAGCCGTCAGGAGGCGAACCGGCGCGACCATCACGCGCTGCTCTTGAAAGGCCACGCCCATGGAATCCTGGTGTACCGGGGCGCCCAACCGATCGGGTGGTGCCAGTTCGGCCGCCGAGCGGACCTACCGAGGGTCGAACGCGGGCGGAAGTACAAGTCCATCGCGAGTCGTCTCGGGCCGCCACCGGCGTGGCGAATCACCTGCTTCTTTGTGGACCGGCCGTTCCGTCGGTCCGGAGTCGCCCGGTTCGCCCTTCACGCAGCGCTGGATGCAATTCGACGGAATGGAGGGGGTATCGTCGAGGGGTATCCCTCGACGCACGCGGGAGCGGTCGCGACGTGGTTCGGGTCGATCGGCATGTTCGAACGCGAAGGGTTTGCCGTGGTTCGGCCGTTTGGGCAGAGCAATGTGCTCGTCCGCCGAGAGGTTCGATGAGGGAGACCTCTCGAGATCGGATCGACCGATTTCCCGGACCGCTCGCAGGACATTGGGCGCACCCCAACGGTCCGCGGTCGAGCCGGTGAGAACTCGCATCCCGCGATCTTGGTACCGCCGGGACGTTCAAATTCCACTCACGGCACTCGGGCGTCGGTCCTGCTCGGCACCGTGCCATGATCCAAGTTCCGGGGGGTTGTCGGAAAGGGGTCATTCTCGGCGGTGCTCGCCACCTCGCCCGGCTCGCCGCGGCGGCCCTCGGGCGAGACTTCACTTAGCACAGAGCGAACGTGGATCCACGATCGCCAACCGGGCGCAGTCGGCGGGATCCGGAGCCAGCTCGGGACGATCGATCAGGTCACGACGAACCCGATGCGTGCGGTGTACGTGCCGTCGGTGGCCTTGAGGAGCGTCGTCCCTGTCGGAACGTTCGGGATCGTGATGCGGCAGCCCGAGAAGTTCCCGTACTGGTCCGTCCGGCACGGCGCGGTCGTCGACGCGTGCACGCCGTGAAGGTGAAACTTCATGACGTGGTCCGGCAAGAATCCCTGGCCGCTCAGCACGGTCGTGTTCCCGACTGACCCCGAGCTCGGACTGGCGTGCAGGTGGGTCAGCTGGAATGAGGCGGACTGGTTGTCCCCTGCGAGGTCTGTCACGAAGATCGTGTAACTGCCGACCGGGTCATTTGGAATGCGGAAGGACACCGCGAAGCTCCCCGTGCCGGTCGAGCCGGAGGCGACGACCGCCGCAGACGCACCGGGAGTCCCGTTCCAGAAGTACACCGTGAACGGCTCGCCCGGGTAGAACTGGGCCCCGGTTACCGTTTCCTTGTTTCCATGGGAGCCGGAGTCGATCGAGAGGACGATGTAACAGGGGAGGAACGGGATGACGCAGGTGTTCAGAGGCGGAAACGCGGGACTTCCGCTTGCGAGGGACCCGGACGCGGCGCTGGGCACGGTCAACGCCAGCGCCACCGCGACGCAACCGGCCAGTGCGAGCCAATACCGGCGCCTTCCGGGACATTCCATTCTCCCCGTTCCCACCTCCGCGGGCGACCGGAATTCGGAGTAGGGGGAGGGCGCGAACCCTCACACCCTTTTCGGGCAGGCGATCGGTACGACGAGGCCGCCTAGATCGTACCGATGCGCAGGAGAGATTTCACGGCCCTTCGCTCGTTCATGGCGGAATAGGCCTCGGCGACTCCGTCGAGGGAGGTCTCGAAGTCGAAGACACGTCCGGGGTTGATGCGACCGCGGAGAACATCATCGAGAAGCTCGGGGATGTACCGGCGGACCGGTGCAATGCCGCCCCGCAGTCCGACGTTGCGGTAAATCACAGTGTCGACGGGGACTTCCACCCCATGAGGAGCGCCGATGGCACCCACGACGGATCCGGCCCTCGCGATGCCGAACGCCGTTTTCATCGACGCATCGGTCCCAACACATTCCAGCGCGGCGTCGACCCCAATACTCTCCGTCATCGTGAGGACCCGCGCGACCGCCTCGTCCCCCCGTTCGGCCAGGATGTCCGTCGCGCCGAACGACCGGGCCAGCGCCTGGCGAGCGGGATTCCGGCTCAACGCGATGATGCGCTTCGCCCCGAGGCGCTTCGCGGCGATCACGGCACACAGGCCGACCGCTCCGTCCCCAACCACCGCGACAGTATCTCCATTCTTGACGCCGGCGCTCACCACCGCGTGATGACCGGTGCACATCACGTCGGAAAGTGTGAGCAAGGACGCGAGGGTCCCGTCGGAATGATCGGATCCGGGAACGCGTACGAGCGTCGTATCCGCGAACGGTACTCGCACAGCCTCCCCCTGTCCTCCATCGATTCCGCGATTACCGAACGCACTCCCACGGACGCAGTTCGACGGCCAGCCCGCCCGACAGTTCGGACACGTCCCATCGCTGAAGGTGAAGGGGGCTACGACCAGCTCGCCCGCGTGTAGCAGTCTCACGTCCCCACCCACCCGATCGACCACCCCGATGAACTCGTGGCCGATGGGGCCCAGGTCGTGCGGCGTTTCCCCCCGGTAGTACCACAGGTCGGAACCGCAAACGCACCCGAGCACGACGCGAACCACGGCGTCGGTCGGTAGCTGGATGCGCGAGCCAGGTCGCTCACCCAATTCGATCTGACCGGGTCCCCTAAAAATCGCCGCTCGCAAGACCGGGTGCCTCCATCCTCTAATTTACCGAGGGGTCCCTGTTACCCCAGGTCGCCTGAGGCCTCTCCGCCGAGAACCGTGCGAGGTCTAAAACTTGGCAGGGACCCGAACTTCCTTGCCATGCCCTCTTCCCGCAGAGGGGTTCGAAGACCCGTCGGTGTCGACCCCGCATTCCCCGACCAAGCTTCGCCCGAGCCTCTAAGGACGACCCTTCCGAACCGAGACCGAACTACGTGCCTCGGCTTCCGCGGTGAGCATCTCCCGTCGGGTTCGAGGCAGCTTCCGCCAAACTAATTCGCTGGGTCGCTCTTGACGGCCACGGTAGCGGATTCCCCCACGCCGATCCGAACGTCACTCGAAACCGCGAGACGTTTATCCATCACCGCGCAGCGGCTGGCCGGCAAGCCACCGGCGCGAGCGTCCCGAGAAGCCATTCTTTCGGCCGTGCGGGACCTGTGTTACGTCCAATGGGACCCCATCAGCGTCGTCGCTCCGGCCCACCAGCTCACTCTCTGGAGCCGACTCGGGACCTTCCGGACGTCCCACATCGATCGATTACTGACGTCCGAACGTCGTTTGTTCCGGTACTGTGCACATGCAGATTCACTCGTACTGACCGAGGACTTCCCGCTCTTCTACTCGCTGATGTCGAGATACCCCGAGTCTCTCTCCAGCTCTTGGGGAAGGTGGAGAACGCATGCTCGGAGCTGGATCTCCAGACATCAGGATCTGCGTCGGAGAGTACTGAAGGAGCTCGAGGGAGGGCCGCTCACGCCCCGTGGATTCACGGATCATCATCCGACCCGGCGCTCTGCCGGCGACTGGGGGTCGAGTAGCGACGTCGCAGAGATGCTCTTTCACCTCTGGTTGAGCGGAGAGGTGATGGTGGTCGGCCGCGAGGGAAGTCAGAACGTCTGGGGCCTCTCCCGGACGTTCCTACCCGACTGGGTCGAGAAAGGAAGTCTCACGGTCGAGGAGATGGAGCGCACGGCCGCCGAGCGCGCGATTCGGGCCATGGGGTTCGCCTCTCGCCGGGAGATCAACTTCTACTTCGTCCGCGGCATGTATCAAGATCTGGAAGGCGCCCTTGCGGCGCTGGAACGGGAGTCCGTCATCCGGCGCGTCGAAATCGAGGGCTTACCGGGCCGGGAGCCGCACTACCTCCGCACGGAGGACGTCCCCCTCCTCGACGCCGTCGGGTCGAGTACATGGGAACCTCGGATGTCGTTGCTCTCACCGTTCGACAATCTGATCTGCTGGAGAGGCCGCACGCAGAACCTGTTCGGGTTCGACCACTTTCTGGAGATGTACGTTCCTGAAACGAAGCGCAGATTTGGCTACTACGTGCTTCCGATCCTCTGGGGGGATCGATTCATCGGACGGATCGACCCGAAAGTGGACCGCGAGAACTCGCGCCTCGTGATCAACTCCGTTCATGCCGAAGCCGGCGCGCCCCGCGACACGGACGTCTCCTCGATGATCGGGGAACGCATCGCCGACCTTGCGGAATTCGTCGGGGCCAAAGAAGTCGTGTACACGAACCGGGTGCCTGCGGCTTGGAAGAGCTCCCTTCGCTGAGGGGCCGGGTGACGCCGGCCGAACCGGTGACCGAGATGGCTGCTAGCCATTCGCCTCGCCGTGGCCGCGTGCTCGACTGAGAGGCCTTCCGGTCTGTGGGATTCGGGTTCTGTCTACCGAGTCCCCTAGAATTCCGAGCGTACGAGACGACGGGGCCATAGGCAATACCGTGGCCGAACCACCTTTCCCTCCGGTGCGCGTCTCTCCCCGTGTCCGAGCCCTCCTCTCGGGCCCGAAATCTGACCGGAGCGTTCGTGCACGGTACGGGCGGGAAGTCGAGAGTCTACCACGCGGCGACCGCCGGATCGTGCTGGAGACGCTCCACGGGCCGAGCCAGTGGGCGACCGTGGATGCGTTAAGCGTCTGGAGCCTCGCGCACGAGGAAGACCGATAGGAGGATCTGGGGCGTAGCCCCAGGGTCCCGGACGGCCGATCCAGCGAGATCTCACGTTCCGCTCTCCTTGAGTCCCTCGGAGATTCAGGTCCCTCTCCCCCGCCGTCAGCACGCTCGCCGCAACCAATCGATGAGCGGCCCCCACGCGTCTTTCGGAAAGACGGCGTGCCGGGCGTTCGGGATGAGAAGGAATTCCTTCGCGTCGCAATCGATCCCCTGCCAGAACTCCCGAACCGATTCGCTGGGGAAGAGCTCGTCCTGGTCCCCGACGCCCACGAGGAGGGGGATGCGTAACTTTCCGTCGAACCGGAGACGGGGCGAGTCCACGTCTCCCGAACGGAACATCCGTGCGACCCGCAGCGCCCCGGCCCCGTACAGGACGGTGTAGAACCTCGCCGAGTACCGGAAGTTGAACAGGGGGTCGTCGAGTCCGATCATTCCCTCTCGCCGGTATCCGATGAGAGGAGTTCCCCGTAGGATCCCGACGGCGACGAGCGCCTTCAAAACCTGGATCCCGCTCGCCGACCCGAGGACCCCCGGGCGGACCTTTCGCGCGGCGCTAAGGAGGATCAATCCGTTCACGTCCGCGGGACGGAGCTGTTGGGCGCGAATCGCCGAGAGTACCCCCAGGCTGTGCCCCAGCAGCACCAGTCGCGGCGCACGTGCCTTCACGAACGCGACCGTTTCGCAGAGATCGCGTTCCCACCGGGCGACACTCGGGTAGTCGCCCCGCTTCCCGTCCGAGAGCCCGTGCCCCCGAAGGTCCATCCCGAAGACGTTGAACCCCGCGCGGGCGAGGGATTCGGCGATCAGAGGTCCGTAGGGCCCGCTGTACGCGGTGATCCCGTGGAAGATCAGTACCGAAACGGTCGCTCCCGGCCCGGCATCCCAGCGTCGCAGGAACAGCGTCCGTCCGTCGGAGGCGCGCAGGAGCTCGTGCGGCGACGTGAACGAGGATCTCAACTCCGCGACGTTCGGACGGTCCATGGACTTCCTTAACCCAACCCGCGCAGGGCTGCAGGAGTACTTGTCCCCGGGTTCTCTGGGATCCCATCTGAGGTCCTTGAGTACCGGCGGAGAGAGTCGACGTTTCGGTCCATGGGAAGGCCGTCGTTCCGTTCCTTCACTTCGTCCGTGTGGACATCCATATCCGAAGATCCTGTCCTAGATTTCCTTGCGAACCGGGCGACGACCGCCCACGGGCGCGCTCCGCGGGCGGCCGAGTCCTAGGCGGCATCACCGAACTATTCGGGACCGGAATGGTACGTTTCCGTCGCGAGCCCGGGAGCCTCGCCTCCCGCCCAACTCGACCGCGGCCAGCCGGGTTCCGGATGGGCGGCGAGCGCGATCGCCAGGCGCGAGAGCTGCGAGATCCACGTCGCGCCGGCCACCTCGGAAAGCGGGACCTCCCGTACTTCCGCGATCTCGGGCGGACGGGCTACAGGCTCTCCGGCAACGTATTCGACGGCGAAGGCGAGGTAGATGTCACTCTCTTCGGGGCGGACGACCTTGTGTCGGACGAGCAAGAGGCGCCCGACGCGTGCGACCACGCCGGTCTCTTCCTCGAGCTCCCGCAGAACGGCACCCTCCAGGGTCTCTCCGGGCTCGACATAGCCGCTCGGGATGGTGAACCGGTTCCGATACACGGCCCGGTTGACGAGAGCGGCACCCCGTCGGACGAGGACGCCCCCGACGCCGATCCGGGTGTGCGGGGGAGGGAGCGGTGGGAAGACGGCCATGCGAGATGCCGAGCCCTGCTGGCCGATTACCCCTTGCGTGCGGTTCGGGCCCGCCCGAGGCTCCCCCAGAGGGCGCCGGGTCAGGGTTTCCGCTGCGCAGGGCCCCGCAGCCATTTGTCCATGAAGATGAGGTTGCGACGGCCGTATCCCAGTTCTTCGTAGAAGGCGCACACGGTCTCGTTTTCGGGAACCACGTGGAGGTTCACCTTCGCGCACCCCTTGCGCGCGAGTCGACGCTCGAGCTCGGCGACCAGTTTCCCCCCGATCCCGAGGCGACGTCGGTTCACGTCGACCGCCAGGTGATGGATCCATCCCCGCCGACCATCGTACCGTCCGAAGACGACCCCGACGATCCGTTCGTCCTCCTCCGCGACCAGGAAGAGATCGGCGTCCCGCCGACGGGACCGCTCGAGTTCCTGGCGACTGTCCGACGGACCGACGTGAATTCCGGACGACCGCCAGAGCTTCACGACCGTTCGGTAATCCATCGGAGCGTACTGCCGTACTCGGAGCCCGAGGTTCGTCCGCATCGCTTGTCACCGCGGGAGGGCTCGGGGATCTTCCCTTCGCATCCCGAGGCGGACCGTTCGAATCCTCGAGGATATTCAGGTTGACGTGTGCGAATCGTTGCGAACCCCCCCGTCGGTCCGTCCCGCGTACGAAGTCACTAACGGTGAGCGCCAACCGTGAGCGCCCTCGGTGCGCCTCCCTGATGGAGCGGGTCGCGGATGGCGTCACCAGGAAAACTCCGGGGGAACATGGCGGACGCGATCTGGACCGAGGCCCTCGGAAAGACATATCCGACGGGCACGGTCGCGGTGAGGGACGTAAGCCTGATCGTACGGCCGGGCGAGATCTTCGGCTTCCTCGGCCCAAACGGGGCGGGAAAGACCACGACCATCTCGATGCTGACGACCGTCCTTCGGCCCACGTCCGGGCGCGCGGAGGTCGATGGTCTTGACGTCGCGCGGTACCCGGACAAGGTCCGGCGCACGATCGGCCTTGTCTTTCAGCGATCGACCGCGGACGAGGTGCTGACCGGCCGAGAGAACCTCGAGATCGCGGCCGGCCTCTACGGGCTCTCTCCGGCGGAGGCCCGGCCGCGGATCCGGGAACTCCTCGACCACCTCGATCTCCGCGAGGCGGCGGACCAGAGGGTCCGAGGGTACTCCGGGGGGATGCGGAGACGTCTTGAGATTGCGGCGGGCATCGTCCACTCTCCGCGGATTCTCTTCCTGGACGAGCCGACCCTCGGCCTCGACCCTCAGGGCCGCGCGCAGTTCTGGAGGTTCATCCGCGACCTGCGACGTCGGCGGGAGATGACGATCTTCCTCACCACGCACTACCTCGATGAGGCGGACCAGCTCTCGGACCGGATCTCGATCATCGACCACGGGACCCTGCTCACCACGGGAACCCCCAGCGAGCTCAAGGAGCGCCTCGGGGGAGACTTCCTCGTCGTCCGGCCCACCCGAGCCGACGGCGAGATCGTCCGTGTTCTCGAGTCGATTCCGGGGATCTCTGCGGTCGATCCTCCCACGCGGGACGGGACGTACCGGGTGCGCGTGGCCCGAAGCGAGTCGATGGTCCCGGCGGTCGTACGGGCCTGCGACGCGGCCGGGATCGATCTCGCTGCGGTCTCGGCGCATCCACCGAGCCTCGACGACGTGTTCCTTCGCGCGACCGGTCGCGAGTATCGCGAGAACGGCGAGGCGGGCGAGAACGGGACCGGCCACCCCCCGGCGGGAGGTCATTGATGTACCGTGAATTCGTCTCGGTTCTGCGCCGGGAGTACCTCCGGTGGGCACGGGTGCCGATCTGGGTCGCCTCGTACTTCGTGATCCCGATCCTGTACCTGATCCTGTTCGGCCAGGCGTTCAATCTCAACAACCTCTTCCCGAGCGGTCCCGCGGGGGAGTTCTACGTCCGCCACGCCCTCCTCGGCGCGCCGAACTACTTCTCGTACTTCGCGGTCGGCATGGCGGCGTTCGTCACGCTCACCGCCTCGCTCTACTCCGGCACCGGGGTCCTCTTCGACAAACAGCTCGGGATCCACCAGCGGACGATCGCCACGCCGGCGCCCCGCTCGGCGCTGTTCGGCGGTTCGCTCACGTTCCGGGCGTCCATGGCCGCATGGCCCGCGTTCCTCTCGCTGGGCGTCGCCCTCCTCTTCCTTCGGGTCCCCGGACTCGTTGGCCTCTCCGTCCGCTCGTCGGTCGACATCGCCGGGATTGGCGAGATCCTGCTCGCTGAGGCGCTCCTCGCGCTGATGTTCACCGCCCTCTTCCTCTCGTTCGGATACTTCCTCGACTCGAATGAGGCCTACTTCGGCATCACAAGCCTTCTCAACCTGCCGATCCTCTTCACGTCGAACGCCCTCTTTCCGCAGTCCACGATGCCGGCCTGGCTCCAGAACGTCACCTCGTACAACCCGGCGTCGCTCGCGGTAAATGTGATGCGGGAGAATCTGTTCAACACCACCGGCTATCCGTACCCGCCCGAGATCTATCTTCTCGGGCTTCTCGCTTGGGCCGCGGCGCTGATCGGGCTCGCACTGTTCCTGTCGGCCCGTGCGCTCCGGATATCGTAGACCTGCAGCGGCGGTTCTCCGGCCAGGAATCCGCAGGGTCAGGGTGGCCCCTCCGCACCTCCGGTGAGCGCGGACGGACCCTACGCAAGCGACATGGTCCGCGGTTCCTACGCATTGTCGAGGATCTCGATGCCGGGCCGGCGCCCCGAACCGTCTGCAAGGATCCTCCGCGTCTTCCGACGAGAAGGCTCTCGCCGGCGTTCGTCGCCGACCGGGGAGGTGGGCCGGATCTACCGGGGCACCGGGTTCGAAGTCGTTTGGGTCTACAAACTCGGTGAAGAAGTCGACTCTCACTGGTTCTCCCAGCCGATGGTCGACGTCCTGGTCGTGCTCCAGGGCCGTCTTCGGGTCGAGTTCGCACGTCACCGATCCCCACAGGTCCTTGGACCCGGCGACGTCCTCGTGCTTCCCCCAGGGACGAAGTGCCGCGCGTACCGGTGGCCGCGCTCGTCGCGCCGCGCCACCATTTTCGTGGCGATCTACCCAGTCGGCGCCGGCCGCGAACGAGAGCGTCCACGCGATCGCGTTCCTCGCTCGTCCGCGTAGAGCGTCGTCCGACGGCATCGGCGCTCCGCTCGGTTGCTGACGAATCGTCCGGGCCTCCGGTTTCCTTTATAACCGGGGAGGGTCCCGGCCTGCGATGGCGCGGACGGTGCAGCGACGCAGGTCGACGGCCGTCCGAACCTCGTCCCCCTCGCCGCCGACGGCGGCGCCGACGGTGACGATGCACACCGTACGGGTCGATCTCCTCGAGGACCCACACTCGCATATCGTCTGCCGCGTCTGCGGACGGATCCAGCGGATCGAGCTCACCGAGCTCGACCGGCACCTCCTGACCGAGCTGGCCATGCGGCACCCGGACGGGTGGAGTGTCGATGGGATCTCGTTCTCCCTCACCGGGGCCTGCCAACGCTGTCGCGAGGGGCCCTCCGTCCGTCGATGAACCCTCCCACCCTTCCCTTCCGATGAGTGGATTCTTCACATCCCCCCGGATCGCGTGGGGACCGGGGGCGATCGAACAGCTCAGCGGACTTGGAGCCCACCGGGCGCTCCTCGTTGTCGATCCCACCGTGGCCCAGCGCCGAGGGCACCAGCGGATCGCGGAGGAGCTCGCGAAGTCCGACACGATCGTCGAGGTCGTCAGCGATCTCGCCGAACCGGACCGGCTCGACTCGGTCGGGCGGCTTGGGGAGAGGGCCCGGGAGCTCTCCGCCGACTGGCTGGTCGCAGTCGGCGGCGGTCGAACTCTCGACTCCGTGAAGGCGGCCCGCGCCCTCGTCGAGCGACGGGACGTCCCGTTCACGGCGATCACGCCGGTCCTCGAGTTACCGGAGCCACCGCACGTACGGGTAGCGGCGGTCCCGACGACCAGCGGGAGCGGGAGCGACGCGAGCTGGACCGTAGACCTCTTCACGGCCGAGGGGGAGCCGATCGACCTCGCGCACCGCGCGCTTGTTCCCGACTGGTCGTGCGTCGATCCGGAGTTCGCCGCGACGCTTTCTCCCGACCTCCGAATCGATGGCGCCCTCGAAACGGTCGCGCAAGCGGTGGAGGCGTACCTCTCCGCGTGGGCGAATCCGTTCTCCGACGCGCTCGCGCTCGACGCGGTCGCAACGGTCTTCGAGCGCCTGCCCCACGCGTTGCGCTGGAGCGACGATCCCGAGGCCGCGGCCCTTCTCCACTATGCGGCGACCGGTGCGGGCCTGGCCGCATCGAACAGCCAGCGCGGGCTCGCCCACGCACTCGCCCGGGCCCTGGTTCCCGCGACCGGACTGGCGTACGGCCGTCTACTCGGAATTGTGCTCCCTGCGGTGCTCGATTTCGACCATCCTTCGGCCCGGGAGCGGCTCGAACGGCTCGCCGCCGTGACAGCCTCCCGGGACGGGACCGAGAGGTTACCTCTCGTGGCGCGGCTGCGACGTACGTATGACCTCTTTCGATTCCCGTCGACGCTCCGGGCGGCGGGGGTCGCTCGGGAACGGGTCATCCCTCACCGAGAATCGATCGTCGCCCGGGCCCTCGGTTCCCCCGGAACACTCGCGAATCCACGCGTCCCTTCCGCGCACGACGTCGAGGATCTCGTGGATCAGATCGTGGGCGGGTAGGTCCGGGACCGCGAAGGTCGCTATGAGAATGGGGGGCGACCGGTCTCAGGCGTTCGGAACCGGCACGGGAGCGCGCGCCGGACGCGTCGCGAGGAGCTCGTCCACGCGCGGCGGGGACTCCACCGCACGGTTGATCGCGATCTCGGCAAGATCGCTCGCGTAGAACGCGCTCCGCTCCAGGCTCTCGAGGACGTAGGCGAGCCCGACCGCAAGCCGGCCGCGCTTCGAACTCAGTTGCCTCAGGACTTGGTCCTTCTCGAGGGTGAGCTCGTGGGCCGAATCGATCACTCGGTTCGCTTTCGCGATATCCCGCGTGTCGAGGCTGTCGAGGGCGTCCGTGAGCGCCGCGGCGGCGGCGGTCGACATCCGGTCGAGTTCGGTCACGAGCCGCTCGGGGGTCGGTTCCTTCCCCAGGATCGTGACCGACCCTGCGATCCGCACGGCGTGGTCCGCGATCCTCTCGAGAACGCGCGAGGCGAGCATGTACGTCGAGCACTCCGGAAGGGTGAGCTCGAGGGTCGCGAGGATCCGGGCGTCGCGCAGCGCGCTCGTCACCTGCTTTTCGAGGAACCAGTGGAGACGGTCGACCTCCCAGTCGCGGTCGATCACGTCGCGGGCGATCGACGCGTCGCGGGTGCGGAACGCCGCCATCGCGTCGGCGTGCATCGCGCGGACCATCTGGTGCTCGCGACGGATGATCGAGGGAATCGGGAGCGGGTTCGAACCGACGACGTCCTGGAGGATCACCGCTTCCGACGTCTCCTCGAGGATCTCGGGACCGATCATCCGCTGCGCGAAGTTTCGGATCACCTCTCGGGTCCGGGGACTCATCCGGCCCTCGGTCCGCACCTCGAGAAGGGGGTACCCCGCGATGTACTCGGCGATCAGCCGGCGGAACAGGTGCTCGGTCTCCATGTCGTTCTGGACCTCGACGATCCGCCGCTCGGCCTCTGCCGGGCCCGACGACTCGGCGAAGATCGTGAGCGAACCGTCGGCCCGGGGCGTGAAGAGCAGCACGTCGCCGGGTCCGAGGCCGCGGGCGGTTACCCAGTTCTTCGGGAGGGAGATGATGTAGGTCGATCCACCGGTCTTCTGGATCCGTCGCCCGTGGAAACCTCCGCTGCTACGCATGGAATGTAGCCGGGACGACTCACTATTCTCTATATAGCTTAGGACGCCGGACCGTGCAGACGGTGGAACTACGCCCAGACTTCGGCAGCCGCGACCCCGGGCTCGTGGGCTCGAGGACAGAAGTTGGACGCTCCGAGGTTCTGACCTGCGACATGTCGGATCGTGCTCGGGGCATCGGCGATCCTCGGTCGGTTCGTGGTGCTCTCGGTCCCCCCGGCCGCGAGCAACGCCCGGCGCCTCGGACCCCGGCCGGTGTCGACACCGGACCCCCGGGACGTCGGCAACGGCCCGCTCTTCCCCGTCATCGCCGGCGCTCTCCCTTTGCCCGCGATCCTGGCGGGATCGCCTTCCGTTCGATCGAGCTTCGCCCGTCCGCTAGCGTATTGACCCCAGCCCCCGCTCTAGCCGCCGTGATTGGACCGTTCCCGTGGGATCCGTTTCCGCCGGGAGAACCCGAGCCGAAGGGACCGGATCCGGTGCCGGGCCTGGCCTACCGCTCGGCGGTCTCCGCCGCCGATGCGTACCGGTCGGTGCGGCTCGCCCTCCGGCGCGAGAGCGGGACGCTCCGGATCGGCAACCGGTTCGTCCCGGACGGGCGATTCCGCGAAGTGGCGTTCCTATCGTTCGGCGACGCGGCGAACTCGATGGCGCTCGGGGCCTTGCACGCTCTCGGCGATCGTCTCACCCGGGGGTTCATCGCCGGGCCGGAACCGGTCGCGCCCGAGCTCCCCTTCCGCGGGGTCACGATCCCGCCCGGTTGGGGAGGCGATCCGGGCGCTCGAGAGGTCATCGCGGCCGCGACCGAGATTTCCGCCGACCTCACCGAGCAGGACCTCCTGCTCGTCCTGCTCTCGCCCGGCGCGCTCCGTGCTCTCCTCCTCCCGCCGGCGGGGTCCACGCCCGAGGATTTCTCCGCATTCCTCGCCGCAGCGCACGAGCGGGGAGCGAGCGGCCGGGAGGTCGGGCTTCTCGCGCGGGTGCTCGGCCAGGGCGCGGTGGGCGGTCGGCTCGCGAAGAGCACCGGCTCCTGCGACGTTGCCACGTTCATCGTCGACCGAGGGGACGGGCCCGGAATCGTCGGCGGCGGCCCGACGCGTCCGGTCGCCACGGCCGAGCTCCAAGAGGCGCGTGCCGCGCTCGACCGACTTGGCCTCGCGACCGCGGCGCCCCCGGGGACCGAGAGCGCTCTCGCCGGTGCCACGGGCGGACCGACCGCGGTACCGGACCGGATCGCCCGCCCGGTCGTCGTCGTGAGCCCGGCCGACGCGCTTCGAGCCGCCGCCGACACCCTCTTCGACAAAGGATGGACCAGCCGACTCGCCTTCCTTGAGTTACGGGAGGACCCCGAGACCAGCGCCGACCGCTTCCTCGAGCGGTCCGAGGAGCTTGTCCGGGCCGAGGGCCTCGGTCCGACGAGCCGGACGAGGGGGATTGCGACGTTCGCGATGATGACCCTCGGACTCCCCGAAGGCGTCGACGAAGGACCCGCGCTCGGGCGGTTCCTCCTGCGCGCGCAGTCGCTCCTGCGTCGCCGGGAGATGAGCGTGGGCCTCTTCCGGACCGCGGGAGTGATCGGGAGCGACGCCTACCCGGCCGGAGGCGTGGTCGGACCCCCCACCGACCCTCAGGCGACGTGGCGCCGGGGCCGGGCCCGGGCCGTGCCGATGCGCGCGGGGATCACGGACGTGGGCGCCCTCGCCGTCAGCATCTGCCCCACCCCGAGCTCGTCCACCCCCCGCGAGCCGATGGATCGGTAGACTCGACGTCGACGATGCCACTCCCTTCTCTTCGCGGCCGACCCGAGGAACTGGCGATCGGGGCCGGGCCGTCGCCGTCGGTCTACTTCACCGGCTTCTCGGCTGAATTGCCGCCCTGCTCGAAGTGGCGCTTCAAGGCCATGTACTCGGCGAACGAGATCTGGCGACGTGCTCGGACCGCCCCCGCCTGCCGGAGCGAGGAGATCTGGTAGGTGGCGAGCAGCTCGGGGACCGGACGGATCGACTCGGAAGGGCGGCTCGCGGCGATCGGAACCGCGGCGAGCGGGGAGTCGGTGACGCGGAGCTCCGGTGCGGCCGACGACCCTTCGGCCGGTTCCTTCGGACGAAGGCTGACGTATTCGCTCAATCGACGGTGCTCGCCGGCGGTGATCTCACCGTCGGCGAGCAGAAGATCGACCAGCTCCCGCTGGCGCGGCCGGTACGTCTCAACGAGCTCGGTCAGTTCGCGCTCTCCCCGAGCGATCGGCGCGGCGGCAATCGGGGCGCCGACCAGCGCATCGAGGTCCGCCTTGAGCGAATCGAGCTCCTTTGCGAGCTCGGCGTGGGACGGCCCCTCGCCGTCCGGGCCGACGTCGAATCGGGTCGAGAGGCGCACCGTGCCGCTCGAGGAGGTGTCGGGGCCGAAGGGACGCTCGACCGTCAGCTCGATCTCCCTCCGGCGCGCGGTCACGACATCGAACGGTCCTGCACGGAGAAAACGTACGCGCGCTCGAAACGGGCCCGGAGTGTGCACTCCGGGTTTCGATTACCGCCCTTCACCTACTTCCATACGGTAACTATAAGAGGGGTCAGGACCTAGGCTTCGGGAGGGGGTTCGGATGGAGACGGATCGGGTCCGCCGGGTCGTCGGCGGTGCGGCGCCGGGTGAGGATGCGTGCGATTCCCGCGATGGCCGGGGGCTCTGTCCGGTCCTCGCCGCGATCGGCGTCATCGGAACGGAGTGGCGCCTTGCGATCGTCCACCGCTTGCTCGAAGGTCCCCAGCGATTCAGCGAGATCCTGAAGTCGAACCCCCGGCTCAATGCGAAGACGCTGAGCGCGACGTTGAAGTTCCTCGAGGGGCAAGGGGTTGTCCAGCGAACGGTCGTGAGCACGCGCCCGTTCTCCGTGGTGTACTCCCTGACGGAGATGGGGCTGGGACTCGCCCCCGCCGCGCGAGAGCTCCGGGCGTGGGGCGAGCGATGGCTCCTGCCGCGGACGGCCGCGTCCAGCCGGGCGAGCTCCTCGGCCCGCAAGCCTCCGGCGATTCAAGGCGAGCTCCCCCGCATCGTCCTCGCCGAATCGGAGAGCCACCGGGGCCACTGAACGTTCGACGACGGGCCGGCTCCGGGCGTGTCCCGGGACCGGCCTCGATCGCTTGAAACGCATTTCGGGGGGCCGTTCCACGACCTCTCGTCCGGGCCTCAAATACGCCGGGAACGAATGAACGGTTGCAACCACCCCGGAAGGGCCCTTCAAGATCGCCGTCAGGGGACGGCACCGCGTCCCAGGCGTGCGGAGGGCCTTTCCAAAACCTCCCCCCTTCATTGTTCAGTTTTCACCGACCCCGGAAGGAACCTATCGTTCCTCGCAGTTGAACGATGAGTCGAATGTACGGCCCCGCGCCCCCCGCACCGCCTGCCTCGCTCACGATCGACGTCGCCCGTCAGTTGAGGCCCGCGGACCACGACGCGGCCTGCCCGACATCCCCGGCCGACCGGCTCTCCCGCCGAAGCGGACCCTCGGCCCGCGCAGGCCCTGAGACGCCGATTCCGGCTCAACCCGACTAACGCGGAGCGTCGTCCCCGGCCGGGGTCCGGAGACCGCCCGTCGCGAGCGAAGGCCCGGCCGGATCGACCGGTCCCCCGCGTCGCGCCGGAGCGCTCCTCCACGTCAGCCGTCTTCCCGGCCCACCGGCCGAATCCCGACCGTCCGAGCTCCTCGGCGATCCGGCCGCTGGAGCGGGCCCTCGGACGGCGGCACAGGGGTGCCCGATGCACCTCGCGCTCGGTTCGGATTCCTTCCTCCGTTGGCCCGGCGGCGGAAGGAGGATTTGTGGCAGAAACGTGGAGACCGCAACGGTCCGCTCAGAACGCCCCCAACCTCTTCCCCGGCAACCGATTCCCGACCTCCCTCGGCAGGCTCCCCGGCTCGTCGGCGCGGTCCGTCTCCCGATCGCCGGACCGTACCGGCCCTGGGCCCGCCTCTACCTTCGGGCCAACGGTTCGGTCGACTGGACGGTCCGACTCTGGGTGGTCGATCGGCCGGTCACCCGGCACGTCGACACGGAGACCCTTCGAACGTTCGCGCGCGTGAACGGCCTGGGCGAGCTCGCCCGGGAGCTCGAACGCCTGCTCGAACGGGTCGTCCCTCCGAGGCGTCCGTGACCTCCCGGTCGACGGTCACGGTCCGCTGCGTCGCCCCGGGGCCCGCTCGCCTTCGATGGTACTGCTCGCTGGCGTACGCGATCTCCGCGATGGCCGAGAGCGGCGCAATCATCGAGGCCACGGGGACGGAGCCCGTCCCCTGGGTGACGGTCCGCCCGGACTCGCTGGTCGACCTTCTGTCCCCGTCCGGCGCTTCCCTCGAGATCCGGCGCGAGCCCGATCGGGACGGGAGACTCCTCGATCCGCCCCCTCGATGGATCGAGGCGATCCGCTCGCTCGTCTCCCCGGTTCCCCGGGTCCCCTCGCCGGCGTTCCGCTCCGAGATCGGACGGGATTTCACCCGGCTCTCCCCGGGTTCCAGCGCGACCGAACGGTTGGGGTTCCAGACCCATTGGATCCGCGGCCGGACCGGCGAGATCTGGGTATGCCGACGGTTCCGGTACGCCGCTCCGTCGCGCCACGGGTTCGACGCACGCCTCGAGCGTGTCGGATCGATCGTCGCTGAAGATTGGGCATTCCGGACCGGCGTGGCCGCGACCGCGGGCCCGGCCCCGCCGGGGGCGACGCGAGACTGGCGTCGAGGGACGGTGCGCGCGGTCCCCCGAGAGGCCTGGTGGACGCTCTCGGTCGACTCCGTGCCCCGAACCGCCGAGGCTCCGGCGACAACGGACCGGACCGGGGGACCCGGCATCGAAGGCCACGAGGTGGTGTTCGGCGCGTCGGGCGCGGGCAAAACCACCTATCTCGCGGAACGTGCCGCGCGCGAGGTGACCGGGGGCTCGGCAGTTGTCGCGATCGACCTGCACGGGGACCTCGGACCTGCGATCCTTGCGAGACTACCCGAACCAGCTCGTTCGCGCATGATCGTCGTCGACGTCCTCGACCGTCCGGTGGCCGGGATCGCCATTCTGTCCGGGTCCGGCCCGAACGAGGACGCGGCCGCGGCGCATCTCGTGGCCGCGCTCAAGCGCCTGAGTCCGGACGGGACGGAACTGTACTGGGGGTTTCGGCTCGAGCGAGTGTTCGATTCGTTCGTCCGGCTGGCCCAGGAATCCGGCGGTACGCTCCTCGATCTCTACGACCTTCTGACCGATCCGGCTCGCCGGGACGCCGCGCGTCTTGCGACGCGCCGGCCGGACCTCGCCCGCTTCCTCGACGAGCTGGCTCCCATCGTCCGTCGTCAGCCGGAGTTCCTCTGGTCGGCGGCCAGTCGCCTCGCGAAGGTAGTGCTCGCACCGGGCCTGACCGAGCTCCTCGCGCCGACGGACGGGGGACTTCCCATCGAGGAGCTGCTCGACGCGCGCCGGTCGATCGTCGTCCGACTCCCGTTCGCCTCGTTGGGACCCGAAGCGGCGACGTTCGCGGGTTCGCTCGTCCTCACGCGGATCTATCTCGGTCTCGCGGCGCGTCGGGCTACTCGGGGTGGCGCGCCACCGGTCGTCTTCTTGATCGACGAGGCCCACGGCTTCTCGCCTCGTCTCACCGCCGAACTTCTGACCGAGAGCCGCAAGTTTGGGATCCGGATCATCCTCGCGACGCAGTTTCCCGACCGCCTCGCGCCCGAGGTCCGGAGCGCGGCGGCCGGGGCCCCCTCGGAGTTCGTCACGTTCCGTGTCCCACCGGCCACGGCCGGGTCCATCGCCGGGTGGGTTGGGCTCCCCCGAGAGGAGGGGGAGCGGTGGCTCCCCGGCCTTCCCACCGGCTCCGCCATCCGGATCAACCCAGAACTCGGGACCGCGCGTCCGTTCGCGGTCTCGGGACCGTTCGCCGCTTTGGAGCCCTCGTGCTGGGCTCACGCCGCCGCTCGGACACGGCAAGAATTCCCCTTCGCGTTCCGGCGACACTCGACGTGGCAGAATGGGGACGGAGCCGTGGAGCGGCTCCTTCTGGCGGTGCTGGCCGCGGAGGAGACAGGGCGACCTGTCGATCCCTCCCAGATCGTCCCCACAGCGCTCTCGCTGCCGGGTCGGTCCCCGCCCGCGGAGGTGCTCGGGGACCGATGGAACGACCTCCTGCGACAGCACTTCCTCTGCGTCCGCGCCGATGGATGCCGGCTCACCGAGGCGGGAGAGCGACGGCTCGGGCTGACGCCCTCGACCGGAGCGGCACGAGAGGGCACCGAGCACCGCGCGCTCCTCCTCGCCACGTTCCGACTCTTCGCCCGTCGCGGCTACCGGATCGAGATCGTCCATCAGGGTCGGTTCGACACCACCCTCCCGGACGCACGGCTCCGCCAGCTCACCTCGCCGCCGGGCACCCCTCCCGCGGATCTCGCCGCGGAGCTCGATCGGGTACGCCGGGGATGGGCCTGGAGGTTCTTCGGCGGTCGGGATGTCCATATCGAAGTCGAGGTCTCTGGGGCGCTCCGCTCGGAGCGGGTCCGGCGAGGGTGGCGCAAAGCGCGCGATCGAGAGGCATTCGCGCTCTTCGTCGTCGGCGACCCGGCCCGGGCCCGTAAGATCCGTTCGACCCTTCGGAGCCTTTCCGTCGGACCCGACCGGGCGCAGGTCTGGACGGTCCGACTGCCCTACCGGCCCCCAGTCCGGCTACCTGGGAGCAGCCCGCCGAATCGGTAAGAGGCCCGGGCCCATCGGCCTCTCGTGCGCCTGTTCGTCGCCGTCGAGGTCGGTCCCCCGGCCGAGCCCCCGGACGGGTCGGGCCGGCACCCCGCACCGGAACACCTGACGCTCCGCTTCCTCGGGGAGGTCCCCCGGGAGCGGCTCGCCGAGATCTCGAGCGCGCTCGCCGACGTCGCCGGCGCGACCCCGCCGTTCGACCTGGTCCTCGAGGGGGTGGGAGCATTCCCGACGTCCCGGAACCCGCGGGTGGTCTGGGTCGGGGTCACTCAGGGCCGGACCGAGGTCTTGGAACTGGCTGCGCGGGTCGCGGCCGCTCTCGACCCCACGTTCCCCCCGTCGTCTCGCGAGTCGTTCGTACCGCACCTGACGCTGTTCCGGGTGCGGTCCCCCTCCCAGCGGCGACGTGCCGAGGCGCTGCTCTCGGGGGCCGAACCCCCTCCAGCCCCCCAAACGGTCCATGTGCGGGAGATCTATCTCAAAGAGAGCACGCTCACGCCGAACGGTGCGCAGCACCGGACGCTCGAGTCCTGGGCGCTCCGGGAACACCCCTCGATTCCGGGATAGCCGAGGGCGCTTCGCGTCGACGTGGGCCTCCTCACCGCGTGGGTCGGTCGGCCCGGGCCCCGCGAGCTCGCCGGGACGTCCTTCGTGGCGACAGTTAACATTCCTCGTTCGCTCGGCTCGGCGTGGACCCCGAGGATCCGAACCCTACGGCGGCTCGGCCGAAGATGCATGTCGACCCTGCATTGGAATTGGAGTTCCCGGGGCTCCAGGTGGTCGAGTTGCTCGTTCGCGGACTCGCGGTCCGAACCTCCGAGGCAAGGCTCGAGGCGTTGAAGGCCCGGATCTACGAGGAGACGAGGAAGAGCGGGAAGACCCTCGAGACGGTGAAGGACGATCGGCTGTTCAAGGCCTACCGCGACTTCTACTGGAGGGTAGGGATCGATCCGACGAAGACGAGGCCCGCGGCGGAAGCGCTCACCCGTCGGGTCCTGGGGGGCAAGGAGATCCCCACGATCAATACGCTCGTGGATGCCTGCAACCTGGTCTCACTGAAGACCTCCATCCCTATCGCCGCGTTCGATTGCGCCCACCTCCGACCGGAGGCGCTTCACTTCCGTCGTGCCCGGGCCGGGGAGAGCTTCCTCGGGATCGGGATGTCGCACCCGGTCCTCCTCGAGGGCATCGAGGCCGTCATCGAGGATACGGACCACCATGACCTCGCCGCCGTCTATCCGTTCCGAAACGCGGAGAGAAGCAAGGTGACGGGGTCGACTCAGGAGGCATTCCTGCTCATGTGCGGGGTACCCGGGATTGACAATCGCCAGCTGGAGGGGGCGAAGGCCCTGTGCCGGGAGTTTGCGGCCGAGTTCTGCGCACCGACTCCGTAGGCCGGTCCCGGGGACTGGCCGGAGATGGCCGGGGCCGGCGTTTCCCGAGCAGCAGCTGGAGCCCCGATCGAGCCCGCACCGCGTCCGTGGCGCTATAGGCGAACGTCGGGTGGGGAACCCTCGATGGCGATGGGTCGAACGAACGGTCCCCGCAAGGTGAACCTGATCGAGAAGTTCGGAATGTTCTCGGATCGTTGGAAGCAGAAGATCGTCGCGGAAGTCAACGACTTCTACGTCAAGATCGCCAAGCTCGAGGGGAGGTTCGAGTGGCATCGGCACGACCGGGAGGACGAGTTCTTCTTCGTTGTCAAGGGACGCCTCACCATCCATCTGCGCGACCAGGAGATCACCCTGAACGAGGGTGAGCTCGTCGTGGTCCCGAAAGGGGTGGACCACCTGCCCGTGGCACCGGAAGAGACCTGGGTGATGGTGCTCGAGCCGAAGTCGACGGTGAATACCGGTGAGATCGGCGGGGATCGGACCGCGGCACCGGAGTGGATCTAACGCCCGGAACGACGGGATCTCACGATCGCGCTGGGCGATCCGGCCGGACCGTCACCTACTCGAACGCCCAGGGCGCGCCCGGTAGGCTCTCGGACGCCCGGAGGCGGACGACCCTCGTGTTCGCGACCCGAACCAAGACGAAGGCGTTCGGAGCGTAATCGAACAGCATCTGACGGCAATTGCCGCACGGCGAGAGCACCGGATACTCCTTCCCCCGCCGGCAGACTGCAACCATCGTTTCGATCTCCCGGTCCCCGGCCGTCAGGGCGGCTCCAAGGGCGATCGGTTCCGCGCACGGTGCATGGATCCCCTCGATGTTGAGGCCCCGGTAGATCGCACCGGAGCGCGTGCGGACCGCGGCCCCAACCGTGTGGTGCCTCCGGTCGTACCCCCGGCGGAGCGTCTCCCGGGCGGCCTCGATCAGAGCGTGGTCCTCGCGTCGCAGGATTCGGCCAACGGTCGCCACGAGCGCGGCGAGAACCGACCGGAGGATCAACGGTCCGTCGGAGGCCGTCACGGGATCCCGCTCCCGCCGACGAGCGATCCGCGTTCTGGGTCACCGGCCTGCCTCGAGCTTCGCGCTAGCCGGCCCCGTGGGCCGTGCGTTCGGCGACGAGCCTTCTCCACAGGTAGAGCGTCGCGTAGCTGCCCCAACCGGGGTACCGTCGGGCCCCCCAGGCTCTCACTACGCTTTCCGGCGCCGAGCGGGGAATCGTCCCGTACTTCTCCAGGGCGACCCGGAGACCGAGGTCCCCTGCGACGAAAACGTCCGTTCGACCAATCCCGCGGAGGAGCGCGTTCTCGGCCGTCCATCGCCCAACGCCGGGAGACTCGGTCAGAACGTGGAGTGCGCCCCGGATCGGAATCCTCGCGAGACGCCGCTCGAGAGCGCCGAGGGGGACCGGGTCAGACGCGAGGGTCGCTATCGCCCGGGACTTGGCCCGGCTGATCCCGAGATCGCGCATTCCGCTCGGTCCGAGCGAACGAATCCGATCCGGGGACGGCGGGCACGGCACTCGGAATCCGTCCGCCTCGACGAACGCCGACGTCCGATCGACGAGCCGCTGCTTCAGGAGGCTCACCGCCCGGACGGAAAGCTGCTGGCCGAGGATGGAATGGTAGAGGGCCTCGTACAGGCTCGCGTCGCGCGGCAGCCGGAGGCCCCGGAACCGCGATTCCGTCCCCCGAAGCACCGGTTCGTGCCGGACCAGCCGATAGAACTCCTCGAGGGGGTGGTCGAGGGAGAACAGCGCTCGGACCGCCGCACGTGCTTCCCGCGGGCCTGCTCCCCACGCCTCGACCCTCCATCGGGACCCGTCGGGCCCGACCCCGAGGACCCACGGCCGGTCGGCCGGACCCCAGGCCCGAAGGAGCCTCTCGCCGTCGAAGACGAAGGCCCCGGCCCGGGAGGAGAACTCCAGCTGGTCTCGCTCCGCCGGCAGCGACGCGAGGCGGGGGGGTGTCAGCGAGGTGACCGTGTGCGTCGGCACGGTCGCCGGAAGGCGACGGGCCGCCAAAAGGCCGAGGCCTCGGGCTGTCCCACCGTTCGTCCCCCCGGCGCCAATTCGATACGATTATCGGGAGGGAGATGGGTCGGGTCACACTTCCGTGCCGCGGGCCTCCGGAGTCCGGATCCGCTCCCCCGTCCACCCACGATCCACCGGCGTTCGTGCGAAGGCGGGGCTGATCGTTCTCGTAGCCCTCGCCGTCGGGGCGGGAGTCGCGCTCGCGCCCACGGCCGCCGCTCACTCGCCGACCGGCGGCACTTCGGAAAATGGCCCATGCCCCGGGCCCTCGGAACCGTCGGAGTTCTCCGGGACCCTCGAGGTCAACGGCGGTCCCGTCGCAGCCTCGAGCGTGGCGGACGTGAACCTGACGTACTCGTACTGGCTCCAGGGCGCCGTCCAGGTCGGCTTGAGCGGGCCGACCACGACGATCTGCGCGCTCACCAATGGTACCGTGAGCACCGGCTCCGACGGCGCGTTCACGTTCGCCATCTCCTTCCCATCCTTGACCTGCTGGCAAGACACGAACCCGCCGTACGAAGAAGAGTGCGCGAGTTGGACCGGGCCGTACGGACCGGTCTCGATCGCCGCGAACGCACCAACACCCCCGGGGTACGAGTACTCCTCCGAGCAGAGCGGATCGGTCTTCGACCTCGCCTGGGTCGCCGACCTGTCGACGATCTCAGTCTCCCCCTCCGCCGACCCGATCGCCGTTGCGCCGGGAGCTCCCACCACAGTCGTGGCCACCCCGGAGGCGGCCAACGGTACGCTGGGCCCTCTCGTTCCCACGTTCCGCTGGGGCCTCGACGGCTCCGGCTGGTCGTTCACCGAACCTCCGGGGGCGAACGGTTCGGCCGTCCTCGTCGCGCCCCCGGGGACCGAGGGAGGGAACCTGAGCGTGAGCGCGAACTTGACCGTCGGAGGGAATGCGTTCCACACTCCGACGGTCGCCGTCGACCTCGCCGTGACCCCCACCGAGCTCGTCGCGGGAACGGTGAACGTGACCACCGTCGATACCGGGCAACCGGTCGGAATCCACGTCGCGGCAACGGGCGCTCCCGGCTACTCCTACACCGCGACATACTCCCCGGGGTTGGGAGCTCAGAACGTCTCGACGGCATGCGCGTCGACTCCCGACTCGCCGACGGCCGACTCGGTCCGGTGCACCGCCTCGGTGACGTATCCTCAGCCCGGTTCCACCCGAATCTCGGTCACGATCTCGAACGGCTACTCGAGCGCGCCCTGGACGTCCGCGAACGTGACGGTCGAACCCGCTCCGGCGCTCGACTGGAGCCCCGTGGCACCGGCCGGGTACGTGGGGAATCGAATCCCCGTGACCCTGAGCGTGGCACCGGGATCCGGAATCCCGCCCTACCACTCCGCCTGTTTCGTCGCCGAGACGGTGACCGAATGCGAATCGACCCCCGGCCCGAATTGGACGTTCCTCCCGATCTTCTCGACCGCGGGGAGCTACTCCGCCACCGTCTCCGTCGTTGACGCCTCGGGAGCGAACACGACCGCGCCCGTGACGGTGCGCGTCGTCCCGCCCCTCTCCGTGGGCCCGGTCGCGCCGGGAGGGTCGAACGTGACGGTGGATACGTCGGTCGTGCTGTCCGCCAACCTCACCGGCGGAGACCTCCCGGCGGAGGTGTGGTGGAACGTCTCGGGAGCTCGCGCGCCCATCGATGCGTACCCCGTCGATGCGGACGGGCCGATTTCGGTGGAGTTCTCGGACGCGTCGACCGGCTCGGTGAACGTGTCGGTGACCGTCCGGGACTCCCTGGGAACCCTCGGGAGGTCGAACCTTTCCCTGTCCGTCGTCCTCGGCCCCGCGACGTCGGTGGCCGTCGCCGGACCCGAGGGCTCCGCCGCGATCGTCGTGGGCACCTCGGTCTCCCTGACCTGGCAGGCGCTCGACCCGGCCGACGCGGCGTCCACCGGGTTCGCGGAGCCGGCCGTCCTCACGGTCCTCGGATCTTCGGGATCGCCCGCGCTCGCCTGGGCGAACGTCTCGGGAGCGGGGTCGCTCTCGGCCGTTCCCGAGACGACGTTCGTCGTCCCGCTGGGAGGCTGGTCCGGTGGACGGCTCTCCATTCTCCTGACTCCGCTCTCCGCCGGGGCCCTCACCGTGACCCTGACCGGCGCCGGGATCCTCGAACACGGCGTGGCGATCTCGATCTCGACCGAACCGGATCTGGACCACCTCGCGCTCATCGACCCGAGGGTGGCGATCGGTGGCGAACGGACGAACGCGACGTTCTGGCGCGTCACGGACCGCTACGGAAATCCGGCTCCCGGTGCCCCGCTGGTCGTTCAGTTCCTCTCCGCCGGCGTGGCGATCGATCGGTCGGTGATCGCCGAGGCACTTCCGGGCGGGGGGTCCGGCGTCTGGATCAACTACACCCTGCCGGGCCCGGGCACGTCGGTCCGAGTCCTCGACCTCGCAGGGGAGATCCTCCTCGGACCGGTGAGTTGGCCGATGCCCGCCACCCCTTCCGCGGCGGCGCTCTCCCTGACGGTCCTCGCCGGAGCCGGGGCGACCGGCGTCGCCGGCGCATTCCTCTCGGCCGTTCCGCGCCGACGCGCCCGTCGCGTCCTCGTGGACGACGAGGAGAACGCCGCGCGGAAGCTCGCCGAAGGCCGCGCGGCGGTGGTGGAGATCCTCCGTTCGGCCGGGGCCGCCTCCCGGCGGACCGTCGAAGAGCTCTGGGACCTTCCGCCGGCTCCGCCGGACCTCCCGGAGTGGATCGCCTCCCTCGTCGCGGACGGCACCCTTTCCGAACGGCGGACGGACGGGGACGGGATCGAGTATTCACTTTCCCCCGAGCCGCCGGTCCCTGGACGAGTGACCGTCGACCCGGATGCGATCGACCGGGCGATCGCCCGCCGCGATGCCGCAGTCCGAGACGACGAACCCCCGTCGCCCTAGGACGGATCGCGACCGACGAGGTCGTAGTACCGGTACGCGGCCTCGCCGGCGGCGAAGCAGTACCGAACGGTCGTGAACCCGCCCTTGAGCTCGGCGGCTGCCTCCCGCACCTCCTCGGTCGACCGGCCCCGGTGGAGGAGGTCGTCGAAGAGGCCGGCGATGCGGCCCATCTCCCGCTCGCCCATCCCGACGCGCGTCACCTCGGGGGACCCGAGCCGGATCCCGCCGGGATGCCTCGGGCTCCTGTCACCGGGGAGGAGGTTCTTGTTCGAGATGATCCCGGCGTCCGCGAGGCGCCGGGCGACCGCCTCGCCCCCGCCCTCCTTCTCCACGCGGACCGCGATCGTGTGGGAGCGGGTGAAGCCGAGGTCGGGCGCCAGGACGTCGAACCCGCGCTCGTGAAGCGCCCGGCCGAGAGCCTGGGCGTTCGCGACGGTTTGGCGCGCATATTCCCGACCGAACTCGAGATGCTCGGCCAGGCTGACCGCGAGCGCCGCCATCTCGTTCAGGTGGTGGTTGCTCGTGACGCCCGGGAACGCCCCGCCCTGGAGCTTCTTCACGAGTTCGGGATCCTCCGTCTCCCCGAGGAGGATTCCGTGCTGGGGACCCGGGAGGGTCTTGTGGGTCGACGCGCTCATGACGGCGCACCCCTCGTGGAGCGGGTCCTGGAACTCGCCGCCGGCGATCAGCCCGAGGACGTGCGCCCCGTCGTACCACCCGCGCGCCCCGATCTCCTCGAGCGTCGGGCGAAGCTCCTCGAGCGGCATCGGGAAGAGGAACAGCGACAAGCCGAAGAGGCAGACTTTCGGCCGGACGGCGCGCAGGATCTCGCGCGTCCGGCTCACGTCGACGGTCATCCGCTCCGGGTCCCACGCGTAGTAGACCGGCTTGACCCCCCGGAGACCGAACGCCCCGAACGCCGCGCTCGAGATGTGCGCACCGTCCGCGAGCCGGCTCGTTCCGACGAGGTCGCCCGGCTCGGTGAGCGCTTTCAGCATGGCGAGGTTCGCGACGGTCCCCGAGATCGGACGAACGTCGGCGAACGAGCACCGGAAGAGGCGGCGCGCGAGGTCGAGGCACAGGTTCTCCACCTCATCGACCTGCTCGTTCCCTTCGTAGTACCGCTCTCCCGGGAGCCCCTCGGCATATCGGGAGTGGAAGTCGCTGATCAGGAGCTCCTTCGCGTAGGGGGAGAGCAGGTTCTCGCTCGCGATCAACGGGATCGAGCGCTCGAACCGAAGGGTGTGGCGACGCGCGAGCTCCCGAACCTGGGCCACCGCCCGGGCCATCTCTCCTGGAGGGGGAGGGGCTGCATGGGGTGCCCCCCCCACCCCCCCGTTTCCACTGGAACTTGGGCGATCCTCCTTCACGGGCATCGTGGACCCTCGGGACCGTGGTTCCGGTCTTGGGCCGACACCCCGTCGAGCCCATATATGGAACGTGGCCGTCCGAGGCGTCCGATGCCCTCGGCCCCTTCCTCCCCGATCCGGTCCTGGCCGGTCCGGCGGCGGTTCTACGTCCCGTACCACGACCTCGACGTTCTGAACCACCTGAACCACGCGGCGTACTTTCCGTACATGGAGACCCTTCGGTGTGACTATTACCTCCCGCTCCTCGGACCTCCCCGCGACCCGACCCGGATCGACATCATCATCGCCGAGGCGACGTGTCGCTACCTCGCCCCGGTTCCGTACGGTGCCGAGCTCGTGGGTGAGATCGCCCCCGCCGCTCCTCTCGGGCGCACGAGCTTCACGTTGCTCTACCGGTTCACCCTCGACGGCACCGAGACGGTTACCGCACGGGGCCGGACCGTGGTCGTTTGCTACGACTACGCGAGCGGAGCGAAGCAGGAGATCCCCGCGGATCGTCGTGCCATCCTGGAGCGGGACTCCGTCGATCCGACCTCCGAAGGCTGGTAGGCGACCGGGTTCCACTGGAAATGGGGGGGTGGGGGAGCTCGAGCGAAACTGCCTAGGGGTGGCTCAATAGTGGCGCGTCCGATCGGCTCGGGGCAAGGCCGGCCAAGGGACCGGCTCTACGGCTCCCGAATCATTCGGAACCGTTTCGACGCGGTAGAACACCCCGGTGCCTTTCAGGGCGTCGTGGACCTTGAGAAGCTTCCCCCGGAACTCCTCCTCGGTCGTCCAGTCAAACATGAGGTCGTGGGGGCCGCGGATGAACGATAGGCCGGTCCCTTCCCGTACCCGGTCCCGGACCTCGGTCGGAGCGAGACTGTCCGGTGCGAAGTACAGATCGATGTAGCTGCGCATAGGCGGTGCGGCAGAGACATCACGCGAGGAACGGATACTTAAATTCGACGGGAAGGCCGGACCCCCCTCGGAAGGCGAGAGGGCGGGTCCGTCGCAGGAACGGGCGCCGTCGGCACCCACGTGGATCGGTCGTCGGGAAACGACCGCCGGGTGCTAGGCCAGCAGGATTGCCGTTCGGACGGGAAGCACGGAGACCCCGCACGCTCCTCAGCCCCGTCGCCCCGCCAGCGTCAACGGGTCACGGTAAGGCTGCTCCCGTCAGGACCTGACCCGGTGTCCGTGATGGATAACCGCTAGGGCACTCCTCCGAGTGCTCGTCGCGGTGCCCGCGGCCCAGCGGAACAGAGCGTCGACGAAGCTATGCGAGACGCGCCTCCCGCTCGAACGTCGCTCCTGCCTGTCACCCCCGCTAAGGACGGTTTCGGTGTGTAAGGGGACGCCCAACCCCCCGGTCCAGCCTAGCGGTAGGACGACCCCCGCGGAGGTACATAGAGCTTGGTGCGGCGGCATCGAAGCGTCCGGGTGAGGGCGCGGTCCGTCCGGGGGGCCCGTTCGTCTTCGGTGTCCCGCGTTCCCGATCTAAATCCGGTCCGCAGTGCCGCAAGGTTCCGGAGCCGGGAGGGGGCCACGGCCGGCGACCTCACATCCGGCGCCCTGCGTCGCGCGGCGCGACGTTCGGAGACCCCGGCCGTTCTCCGGCGGTCCGCGGTGGGGAGCCGGGGTCGTCCTCCGTGGGCCGATCCCTCCCGCTCAGGGCGACCAGCAGGATCAGCACCACTCCGAGCAGGGCGAGAAGCAGGCCGAGCACCCCAGGCCCCGGAAGGTCGAAGCCGATCACGACCAGCGCGAGACCCGAGAGAATTCCGGCCCAGCGCAGAAATCGGGTCCCGACCCCGGGTCGCATCGCGGTCCTCCCCCGGAGAAGACGCGCGATCCGCGGTTAAGAGATTGGCCCGGTCGTGGCGCCGGCCCCGTCCGTTCGGGGGGAACGGCCCCCCGGGCGTACTCGGGGATCGCCCCGCGGACCCTCCTCAACGGATGTGCTCGAGGCTGAACGAGCCGAGGTTGAACGATCGCTTGTTGAACGTGTAGCCGACCCACGCGCGGGCCTGGACCTCGGTGATCCCTCGAACCGAGAGGAACGTCTTCAGCTGCTCGGTCTTGAGGTTGATCGAGCCGTCGACCATGTGCTCGAGCGTCTCGAGGTCCGAGTCGGAGTGCATCCCGCGATCGAGCTCGTAGTACCCGACGGCCTTGTCGATCCGCCGGCGCCCGATGAACGGCTGGAGGAACCGGAACGTTGAGGCGGTGTCGAGGTAGGCGGTGATCGTCGAGACCGACTCGAACACGAGCCGGTACGCCGGGAACTTCTCCTTGAGTTCCTCGGCAAAGACGTTGACGCTCGTCGCGAGCTGGTCGAGGACCCCCTTGTCGGTCGAGGAGAGGAGCCGGACGGTCGGGCTCGACTGGGCCGTACCGACCGCGCGGGAGTAGAGGTCGACGTACCGGACCATCTCCTTCTTCTCGGAGTCCGCGAACGCGGGGTACAGTGCCGCGAGGTCGTCGCGGACCTGCTGGTGGGTCTTGTCGGTGACGATCCAGATCGACGGGATCCCGAGCTTGAGCCCCTCGATGCTGAACAGCCGCGCGAGAACGTCCTTACCGGTGTGCGCCGGCCCGTTCACGAGGATCTGGACGCCGGCCGGGAACCCTCCGTAGAGGAGATCGTCCAGGCGGCGAACGCCGCTTCGGACCTTGACCTCCTGGGCGGCCGCGCTGACGTCCTCGCGCATCTGCTTCGCCTCGGCCTCGGCTGCGACACCGGCCATCCGCTCGAGCTCCTGCATCCGGGTCTGCAGGAGCGACTCGCGTCCATGCAGCTCCGCCTCCTTCTCGGAGAGCTGGTGGCGGAGGTCGTCGAGCCGTCGTGCCTCGTCCCCCGGTCCCCGGCCCGTGGTGTCGGTCTCCCGACGGATCTCCTCGAGCCGTCGCGCCTCGATGTCGAGCGCCTGGCGCCGGGTCTGGAGCTGCGTGTCGAACGCGGCAAGCTCGCGTTCCTTGAAGTCGAACGCCGACCGCCGCCGCTCGAGCTCCTCGGAGTTGATCCGGATCTCCTCGAACCGGGTACGGAGCTCGTTCTCGCGCGCGACCAGATCCTTCTCCCGTTGCGTGACCTCTTCGAGCCGAGTCTGGACGTCGACCTCGAGAGGTCCGCGGTCCTTTGAAAGGAGCTGTTCGCGCTCCCGGGCCCGCTCGGTCTCCCCGGCGAGGTTTCGAATCTCGCCCTCGAGCTGGACGATCCGGCGGCGGAGCTCGGTCTCTCGCTCGATGTACTCGTGCTCGCGCTCCGCGAACTCGTCGCGCAGCCGCTGGTCCACGTCCCGGGTCGCTTTCTCGACGGAGTCCGGGCTCGCCACGGCTCCGATGGCGACCGCTCCGGTCGCGTCCGCGGGCGCCGGGGTCGCCGGCCGATTCCCTCCGACCCCTTCGAGCGCGAGGAGCCGGAGCTTGAGCTCGGCGATCTCGTCGTCCTTCGTGCGCAACGCGACCTCGCGTTCCTTCGCCTCGCGCGATCGCACGTACTTGATCACCGCGATCGAGCCCCGCTTCACGTGCTCGACCTCGTCCTCGAGCTGCTTCCGCTTCGCCCGCTCGTCGTAGAGCTGCCGGTGGAGGTCCTGAACCTCCTGGATCATCGCCGACGGGTCGAACTGGTCGCTCTTGACTCGGTCCAAGAGGCCGGTCAGCCACCGGACCACTGTCTCCTCCCGCTCGAGAACGGCGGACGATGCGGGGGGCTCGGGGGGCCGTCGCGCCTCGGGGGCGGCCGACGGCACCGCCGCGAGTTCGGGAGCCGCTCCGGCCGGCTCCGAGGATCGAATCCAGTCCTCCATCGCCCGATCATCGCCCTCCACCCACTTTCGTAGGACCGTGGCCGACTCGCTCGGACCGGCAGAGACCCGTCGATGTTTGGGTCGGCCCGGTCGCCGGACGGTCCCGACCCAGCGCTCCACGATCCGCTCGGAGTCCACGGCCGGTCCTCCGGCGCTGGAGGCCGTGCCGGCGGAGGCGTGGACGTGGGCGATCTCCTCCGCGTTGAGCCCAGCGGCGCCGAGCGCGGCATCCGGGGCGCCGCGCGCCGCCTCGGCGGTGGCAAACCCCGCCTTCTGAAGGCGTTCCGCCGCTTCGGGGCTCACTCCGAGCGCGCTGGCCAGCGCGGCCGCTCCCGAAGGCGACGGGCCACTGCCCGTGAGAGGAACACCTTCCGCCGAACCTTCCATGGAAAGAGGATTGTACTAGCGCGAGAAGAGAACTTAATCTATGTGATTTGCGGCGGAGGGGCCGCCCCCGCCAGACATCTCCCTTCCGCGGAGGCGATAAACAGCCCCGCGTCTCCCGCCGGGGCATGGACGCCGAAGAGCGGATGGATCGGGTGGTCCGGAACACGGTGGAGGTGCTGACCCGTGAGGAGGTACGGGAGCTCCTCGCGACGCACGACCACCCGAAGGCGTACATCGGCTTCGAACCGTCCGGGATCCTCACCGTGGCGCACCTGATCACCGCCCGGAAGATCGTCGACCTCCTCGAGGCGGGATGCGACGTCACGGTCTTCCTTGCTGACTGGCACGCCTGGATCAACGACAAGCTCGATGGGGACCTCGCGCGGATCCGCGCCTCGGGGGAGTGCATGGCCGCCACCTTCACTGCGCTCGGCGCCGACCCCTCCCGCGCGCGGTACCGCTGGGCGCACGAGCTCACCGGCTCCTCCGACTACTGGGCCCGGGTCGTCCGCGTCGCGAAGGCGACGAGCCTTGCCCGCACGAAGCGGGCGATGTCGATCATGGGTCGCTCGGAGGAGGAGTCGGACCTCGACACCTCCCGCCTGTTCTACCCAGCCATGCAGGGGGCGGACATCTTCGAGCTTCCCGTGGAGCTCGCCTATGGCGGAATGGACCAGCGGCGGGCGCATGTCCTCGTCCGGGAGGTCGCCCACCACTACGCCTGGCCCGTTCCCACCGCGATCCACACGCCTCTGCTCGCCTCTCTGAAAGGATCCGGACGCATGGACCCCGTCGGCCCGACAGGCGAAGGGAAGATGTCGAAGTCGGACCCCTCGAGCGGAATCCCCCTTCCGACCGACCGCGCGACGATCGAACGGCGGATCGCGGGAGCGTTCTGTCCGGCGAAACAGGTCGACGGGAACCCGGTCGTCGAGGTGGTCCGGTTCATTCTCTTCCCCTGGGAAGGGAAGCTCAGTGTTGAGCGGACGGCCGCACACGGTGGGCCCGTCGAATTCCCTGACGCCGCGGCGTTCACGACGGCATGGACGGAGGGCCGTCTCCACCCTCAGGACCTGAAAACGGCCGTCGTCTCGGCCCTCGACCGGCTCGTCGAACCGGTGCGGCGCTACTTCGTGGCCCACCCCGAGCATTCCCCCGCGACGTTCCTCTCGCTCGCCCCCGGCGCCTCCACCCGGGGCGAACCCGGGAGCTAGGGATCGGGAGAGAGCGCCCGGCGCGCGCCAGAGGGCCGCGAAGCACCGATGAACGGGACCCGGTCATCGGTACTGTTAAGTATCTCGAGCCCTCCGGGGGCCCCCACCCGTGAGCCGAGGACCCTCCGCGAGGGGGTTCCGCTGACGCGAGGAACCATGGCGCGACCGATCTATGTGCGGTTTGAGACCCCGAGCGACGTTGCGGACAAGGCCCTGCAGCTCGTCCAAGTGGCGAGCGAGACCGGCAAGGTCCGGGTCGGCACGAACGAAGTGACGAAGTCCAGCGAGCGCGCGGAAGCGAAGCTCGTCGTGATGGCCGAGGACGTAGACCCGGTCGAGATTCTCGTCCACGTACCGATGCTCTGCGAGGAGAAGCGGATCCCGTACCTCTACGTCCCCAAGAAGCAGCGTCTCGGCCAGTCCGCGGGGCTTTCGAAATCGGCGGCGAGCGTTGCGGTCGTCGAGCCGGGCGAGGCGAAGGCGCTCCTCGAGGAGCTCCAGGCGACGTTCCCGAACCTGAAGAAGTAGAGAGGCGCACGCGCGGAAGGTCTCGACGATGCCGGAAGAGAAGGGGTCCCCGGCCGAGGTCGTCGAGCTCGTGGGCCGGACCGGAATGGCCGGCGAGGCGACCCAGGTGAAGGTCCGCGTTCTCGCCGGTCGCGACCGCGGCAAGATCATCACCCGCAACGTCGCGGGACCGATCCGTCTCGGGGATATCCTGATCCTTCGGGAGACCGCGCGCGAGGCGCGCAAGCTCTCCGTCCGCTGAGGGGCCGCCGATGGTCGTCAAACGTCAGTGCTCGTTCTGCGCCGCCGAAATCGAGCCCGGGACCGGCACGATGTTCGTCAAGCGCGACGGGACCGTGTTCCACTTCTGCTCCTCCTCCTGCCGCAAGCAGCAGCTCCACCTCGGGCGCGTCGGCCACCGGTTCAAGTGGACCCGGGCCCACGCCCTCAAGGTGAGCGCCGACCGGGCCGGCGCGGCCAAGCCTGCGGAGACCAAGCCGACCGAGACCGCGCCTTCCGCACCAGCGCGGCCGGCCCGCCGAGCCCCGTCGAAGGCGCCGGCCCCCGCCTCGAGCCCCAGCGCGCCGGAGACCTCACCAGCCCCTCCTGCCGCGGGCGAGCCATCTCCGCCTCCAACCCCGGCCGTCGCACCCCCCGCTCCCGCCGTTCCCGCGGCGGAGGGGGCACCGCCTAAGCGCACCCGCGCTCGAAAGAAGCCCAAGTCCCCCTCCCCTCCGGCGGAATAAGCCGGCCCGCGGCGTCTGCCCTCCTCCCTAGCACCACCGTTTTCGCTGACACCTGGACGTAGGTCCGGGGTGCGTGGACTCTCCTCACGCCTTCCGTCTCGCCCCCGCCCGGGTACGATGCCATGATGACGTACGATGCGCGCGATGGCTACGTCGTGCTCTTTGGAGGGGTGAACACCGGCACGGACCCCGAGGCTACGTGGACGTTCGTGCACGGGACGTCGATCCACCTCGGTTCGGCCGGCGGGCCCGGCTTCCTTGAGGGTGCGAGCTTCGTCGGCACGCCAGGGCGGGCTACGCGGTCCTCTTCGGGGGGCCCACGGTTTGGCAGTCCAACGAGACGGGGGCATTCAGCAACGGGACCTGGAGCGCGCTCCAGCCGACCGTCTCCCCTCCGCCCCGATCCTTTGCACCGATGGCGTACGACCCCCACGGAGGGTACCTAGTACGGTTCGGAGGGTTCAACGACGACGGGGATACGTTCTTCTCGGACACCGGACACGTGGGAGTTAGGGCACGGGAACTGGAGCCAAGTTGCCTGAAACTCCGCGCGCGGATGCCGTAGGGAAGGACCCGACGCTCCGCTAGTTCAGGTCCCAGGCCGGGCGCCGGGCCAAGATCTCGAGTCCGAGGGGGCGGATCGCGCCGTCCGCGATCCGCCGCCGCTCGATCTCGAAGAGGGTCCGGGTGAGCTTCGAGCGGCGCGGCCCGCGCACCGCCCCGCCGAGGGTCCCGTAGAAAAACGGGACCCGCTCGATCCGCCCGACGTGGAAACGGATCTGGAGCATCCGGAGCATGGCCCGCCCCGGGTGCTGGTGTTCCGGCCGTACGTTCCGATCGCGCCAGGCCGTTCGCGGATCGCAGTCGAGCTCCGGCAAGGGTCGGGACGGTCGCGCGAGCCCCGCGGCGACGAGCACGCGCATCGTGTCGAGCCAGTACGCCGCGGTCGGGGCGTCCGCCTCCTCCCAGGCGAAGTCGCTCACGACGAGGCGACCGTCCGGGCGGAGCAGCGAGCGGAGCTTCGTGCCAGCCGCGGAGAGCGGGGCCAGGTGGTGGAGGGAGAACACGCAGACCGCGGCGTCGAACGGGCCGCCCCCGAACGAACGGAGATCGGCGCGGACCGCCCGGACCCCTCGCCGCCGGGTGGCGGCGACCGCCGCCCGGTCGACATCGATCGCCGTCACGTCGTAGCCGAGGTGCATGAGGCGCTCGGCGATCTCTCCCTGGCCGCATCCGACCTCGAGGACGGTCGCGGGGACCGCCGGCAAACCCGTTCGCAGGAACGCCAGAGTCCGGTCGAGGAAGAACTTCGGTCGAGTCGGGATCGAATGGCCGCTCACGCTCCCGGGAGACCGGGCTCCCGATTAGTTCGTTCCCGACCGCCGCACCCTCCGGCCGAGGCGTGAGAGGACGGTCGCGCGTGCGACCGAATCGGTAAGTCTGCTCACGTCTCGGCGAGGGTCGATGGATCCCCGCGACGAGTGGACCTCGCCGACCGACCTCGCGGACTACGCGTACTGTCCCCGGTCCCATTGGTACCGCCACCATCCTCCGGCTCGAGGGCCCACGGCGTACTCGTCGGGCCGACGCGAGGCCGGGGAGCGGTACCACTCCCGCGCGCTGACGGCGGAGCGGCGTCGGGCGGAGCGGGGATCGGCCTACTGGATCGGGCTGCTCGTCGGGGTCCTGCTCGTCGTGATCGGAGTGGCATGGCTTCTCCATTTCTGAGCGCTCCGGTCTTCGCCGCCGTTCTCGTGCTGATCGGGATCGGAATCGCCGCGTGGGGGTTCCGGGCCTTGGCGAAACGGAGCGCCGAGGCAAGATACGGAACCCTTCGGGCGATCGACGCCGGAGCGCCGGCGGTCCTGCGGTCCGATCGGTACCGGATCCAGGGACGCCCCGATATCCTCCGTCAGCTCGGCGACGGTCGCCTGGTTCCGATCGAGCTCAAGAGCCGCGCCGGTCCGCGGTCGGGACCGACCCGCTCCCATACGGTCCAAGTGTGGGCGTACTGTCTGTTGATCGAGGAAACGACTGGCCGTCCACCTCCGTTCGGCGTTCTCCGCTACTCGGATCGCGAGTACCGCATCGCCTGGGACGCCGCCGCGCGACGCGAACTCCTCGCCCTTCGGGCCGAGGTCCTTCGACCGTACGACGGCCGGGCCACCCCGTCCCCCGCCCGATGCGCCCGGTGCACGTGGGTGGAGGTCTGCGACGCTCGAATCCTTCGAGATGGATCACGGTGAGCCGGGACGTCGGGGGGACCGGAGCGGTTCAGGGAACTTCGGGGGAGTCAGGGGGAGATGCATCGTACGGAGCAGGGCGACGAATCGGGGATCGTCCCGGATCGATTGGAATAGGAAGCTCTGGTAGGAGTTCCAGAAGCACCGTTCGCCCGTGTCGGAGTCGCGCTCGATGAGCTCGAAGGCCCTGTCCGTCTCGCCGATCGCGGCGTAGAGCTGGGCCGCGATGAGCAACGGGAAGTACTCCGTTCCCGGGTCCCGTTCCCATTCGCGCAGCAGATTCCTCGCTTCCTCGGGCCGGCCGGTCCACGCGAGGCACGCGGAGTGGACCATTCGGTTGATCCGGTCCGGGTAGCGGGCGAGGGGTTCCACGGCCCGGAGCGCGTCGTCGGTCCGCCCCGCGGAAAGGTACGCGAGCGCGAGATTCCCGAAGATCATCGGGTTCGGCCCAAAGCTTTCCCGGGCCTTCTCCGCGAGCGCGATCGCCGTGCCGCCATCGCCGCTCAGGATGTGCAGGTTGATGAGGTTCAATCTCGGGGGAAGCCAGAGCGGGTCGAGCTCGATGGCGGTGCGGAGCTCCGACTTCGCCTCATCGAACCGCTGGAGAACGCAGAGGAGGAACCCGTACCACGAGTGCGCGGCGGAATTGCTGGGGTTGAGCACGATGGCGCGCTGGAATTCCGACTCGGCCGTCACCCAGTCGAGCTCACCCTGGAAGGCGAGGTTCCCGCGCGCGGTGTGGGCATCGGAGGAGTCCGGGTTGAGCTCCAGGGCCCGGGCGGCGAGCTCCCGGGCCCGAGGGACCACCTCCGTTCGAGGCCGGTTGACTCCCATCGAGGAGACGAGCGTGTTGGCAAGCTGGGCATACGCCGTCGCGAACTCCGGATCGGCCCGGATCGCGGACTCGAAGAAGCGAACCACTTCGGACTCGCCGCTGGGATCCCGAAGTATGGCCCAGCGGTGGCTCGCCTGCAGACCCCTCAGATAGAACTCGTGCGCTTCCGCACTCGACGTCGGCCGCTCAAGGAGCGCCTCACGTTCGGGGGTCAGGAGCTCCACCTTGAGCGCACCGGCGGTCCGTTCCGCGACGTCCGCCTGGATCGCGAAGATATTGTCGAGCTTTCGGTCGTACGTCTGGGCCCATCGGTGCTCTTGGGTCGGCACGTCGATGAGCTGGACCGTGATGCGCAGCTGATCGCCGGACTTCCGGACGCTCCCCTCGAGGACGGAGCGGACCCCGAGCTCGGCACCGACCTGCCCGATCGGCTTGCCGGTGCCCTTGTACTGGCCGACCGATGTCCGCGCGATCACCCGCAACCCCTGAATCCGGGAGAGGACCGAGATGAGCTCCTCGGTGAGGCCATCGGCGAAGTACTCGTCGTTCGGATCCGGACTGATGTTCGCAAACGGGAGGACGGCGAGCCGGGGGGGTGCCGGGGCGGAAGGAGCGCTTGGGCCCGCGATCCAGGGCAGGACCACGCGATAGAGGACGATCGGTTCGCGGACCCCTTTGACGGTCTTCGGACCCAGGCTCTCGAGCTGGTACGGCACCCGGAGGTGGACCTGGTCGTAGACCTGCGCCGTGAGGCAAATCCCGCCCGGTTCGGCCAGCGGCTCGACTCTCGAGGCGACGTTGACCGTGTCCCCGAGGATGTCCGAGCCCTTGCGCTGGACATCCCCCAGATGGATGCCGATGCGCAGGCGGAGCGGAGCGCCCACGGCCTCGGCAGCCCTCGCGTGCGCGGCGCGCTGGAGCCCCACGCCGAATTCGACCGCGTCGAGCGCGTTTCCGAACGCGAGGAGAAGGCCGTCCCCCATCGCCTTGACCTGCCGGCCGTGGTGAGTTTCAAGAAGCGGCCGGAGGAGCTTCTGCTGAACGTCCAACAGGCGGAGCGCACCGGCCTCGTCGGACTGCGTGAGGGAGGTGTATCCCACGAGGTCCGTGAACACGATCGCGGCGAGGCGTCGCTTCGGGGCCACGGCCGGCCATCGAGCCGGGAGAGATTAGCCCTGCCCGTTCGCGGGAGCGGTGGCTCCCGGCCCTGCAGACGGTGGACGGCGGTGAGCGAGGACCCGCGCCGGTCGGGCGTCACGCACGGTGGGTCCAGTACACCTCGGTACGATACGGCAACTCGACGACACGCCGGCCCCGGGTCGACGGGTCGCTCTGGAGCACCGCGCGGACCCGGTCCGCCACCGTCCGTCGTTCGGCCGCCGGGAGGACGGCGATCACGCTGACCGAGAGGATGCGGGAGACGAACACATCGCGGGGAGCCCGCTGGACATGGGAGAAGACGCGGGACCGGAGGGGGCCGAAGGGGCTATCGCTCCGTTCGAAGGCGGGCCGCCAGGCGTGGTCCCGGGTCCGAGGGATCCGATGGGCCTCCCGGTAGCTATCGACGATCTCCGTCAGCCGCCGGGACCAGTCGACGGTGTCGTCCCGCAGGTTCCAGACCAGGCCGAGCCCCCCGTGGGGACGAAGGACCCGCGCGATCTCGGGGAGCGCCCGGCGCGGACTGAACCAGTGGAACGCCTGCGCGGCAAGGACCGCGTCCGCGAATCCTTCCGGGAGCGGGATCGTCTCGGCCGTGCCGTCGAGCACCGGCACCTCGGGGACGGTCCGTTCGAAGACGCGTCGCATGCCCGCCGTCGGCTCGATGGCGATCCGTGCCGCACGGGTCCGTGCGAGGAGACGGGTGAGCTTTCCGGTCCCGCTGCCGAGTTCCACGACGGTGGTCCCGTGGCCGAGACGGAGTACCCGACCCAGCCAGTCCACCGCGGCCACCGGGTAATCCGGCCGGCCGCGCTCGTACGTCTCCGCTGCCCGGTCGAATCCACGGACCGCGGGGTGCGTTCGTTGCGGACGAGACGCCACAGCACCTCCGAGGGAAGCCTACTCGCTCGGCAAGGGAGGCGGTGGCGCGGAGGGCGGCCGATCCTCCCGGGCGAGGACCTCGCGGTGGGCCTGGTAGACCCCGACGCCCCGGCCGAGAAGGAGGCCGAGGCTGATTCCGAACAGAAGATCGACCGCGATCAGGATAACGAGCCCGGCGACGGACGGTGGTGCCGGGGGCGGGAAGCTGACCACGAACGCGGAGGGCCCGAACACGACGAACTCCGCGGAGATTCGCGCGAAGAACAGGACGAGATAGAGCACCGGAATGTGCCAGGAGAGCCGGTAGTACCACGCGCCGTCTTCGCGGTGCTCGAAGCGAACGATCCGCCTCACGTAGGGGGCGGCGACGAGCGCCGCGACGACCGGGAACGCTCCGTACGGGATTGCGAGCACGTAGGCGTCCGGCCCCCAGCTGACGATCGCCGCGTACAACGTTCCCACAGCGAGCGCCGCGAACAGAAGGACGTACACGGCCGCATAGCCGAAGAGCCGCCCGGCCGAGAATCGGGCCCCTTGGATCTGGAGGTAGGTCCGGCGGACGACGATCAGGACCAGGATCACGAGGACGACGATCGCCGGTTCGAGGGCGCCGATCGAGGGACCCGACATTTCCTCGGGGGCCAGCTTCGGCCCTTACAAAAACTCCCCGGAGAACGAAGGGGGCGGGACCGAGTCCTTGGCCCATCCCGGACCCGCCGATTCCCCGGACCGCCGGGGCGCCATCCTCGGAGCACGGACGCGAAAACCTTACCCCCGCCCGGGACTCGGCGGGCCGATGCCCGAAGGGAACCTGGAACGGACGCTGGTCGTCCTCAAGCCCGACGCGGTGCGACGGGGGCTCGTCGGCGAGATTGTCTCGCGCCTCGAGCGCAAGGGCCTCAAGATCCTGGCCGTGAAGATGCTTCAGGTCGTCCCGGAGCTCGCCCAACGCCACTACGCCGAGCATGAAGGCAAGCCGTTCTACCCGGCGCTGATGCAGCACATCACCTCCGGGCCGGTCATTGCCATCGCCCTCGAGGGCCGATCGGCGATTGGCGTCGTGCGCCTCATCGTGGGCGCGACGAACCCCCAGACCGCCGCCCCCGGGACCGTGCGGGGAGATTTCGGACTCGGGATCACGCCGAACCTGGTCCACGCGTCCGACTCTCCGGACTCGGCCGCGCGCGAGCTGTCGCTCTACTTCGAGCCCGAGGAGCTCCTTGCGTACTCTCGCGTCGGCGAGGAGTACTTCTGAGCCGATGGGTCCGACGATCGGGCGGGCCGTAGAGGCGCTGCGCGCCGGGCGGCTCGTGGTCTATCCGACCGATACCCTGCCCGGAGTGGCGGCACGGGCGACGGACGGTCGAGCGGTCGCCGGACTCGAGCGTCTCAAGGACCGTCCGGCGGACCTACCGATCTCCGTGGCGGTTCGCGCCTATTCGGACCTCGAGGCGATGACCGACCTCCGCCCGTCGGGACGCCGGTTCGTGCGGACGCACCTTCCCGGACCGTACACCATTGTTGCCCGCCCTTCGAAGCTCGCCCGACGAACGCTCGCCTCGCCCGTCTTCTCCCCGGACGGAACTCTCGGCGTGCGGATCCCGGACCATCCGGTCGCCCGAGAGCTCGCCCGGCAGGTCGGTCCGATCACCGCCACGTCGGCGAACCGGCACGGGCGACCGCCCTGCCGGACCGTGGGGGAGGCTCGCCGCGTCTTCGGCTCGGCGGTTGCAGCCTACCTCACGGGCGATCCCCGCGGCTCGGGTGTGCCCTCGTGGTTGGTCGACCTCACCGGGAGCGAACCCCGCCCCATCCAGAGACGGTGAGGCGATGGCACGGTACCCCGACGATCTCGACCGGTGGCGCCGTGCGGGGGCGATCAGTGCTCGCGCGCGTGCCCTCGGCCTTCGCCTGACGGTGCCAGGGGCCCGTCGTCGGGATGTTGCGGACGCGGTCGAGGCCTACATTCGGGATCAGGGCGCTGAACCGGCATTCCCCGTGAACCTATCCCGGAACCAGGAGGCGGCGCACTACACCCCATCGCGCGACGACGATGCGGTCTTCGTCGCGGGGGACCTCGTGAAGGTCGACGTCGGGGCGCACCTCGACGGCGCGATCGCCGACACCGCGGACACGATCGAGGTCGGCGGGACCCACCGCTACGAGAACCTGGTGCGCGCGGCCCGCGAGGCGCTCGCCGAGGGGATCGGACGGGTGCGCCCCGGCGCCCGCGTCGAGGAGGTGAGCCGGGCGATTGCCGGCGCGATCCACGGGCGCGGCCTCAAACCGGTCGAGAACTTGATGGGCCACTCGATCGAGCGGTACCTCCTGCACGCCGGTAAGTCGATCCCGAACGTCCCGGGAGGCTCGGCCGCGACATTCACCGAGGGAGAGGTGATTGCGATCGAGCCGTTCGCGACGAACGGTGTCGGACGGATCACGAACGGACCGTTCGGCAACATCGCCCGCTTTCGCGGCGATCCCGGACCGTCCGACCCCGCCCTCGCCGGACTCTTTGCGCGATTCCGCACGCTCCCGTTCGCGGTCCGATGGGCCGCGACCGCCGAGGAGCAGGCCGCGCTCCGTCGGGCTCGTCGGACCATCCAGACGTACCCGGTGTTCGTCGAGGAGGCCGGCGGCTGGGTCGCGCAGGCCGAACACACGATCCTGGTCGGGCCGGATCGCGCGGAGATCCTCTCCTCGAGCTCTGGGGAGCCCGGTGGCTGAGCTGACTCCGTCCACCCGGGGGAGGGCCGAGTCGCAACGGCCAAGAACCTGGCCAACTGTGGCCGGAGGTTGCCAAGGGACCGACTCACCCTCCACAATCCTCCGGACCTCGCCCCGCCGACGGGCTACTCTCACGTTGCCGAGGTCCGGGGAGGAACGCTCGTCTTCGTCGCCGGTCAGGTCGCGCTGGACGGGACCGGCGCGCTCGTCGGACCCGGAGACTACCGTGCCCAGGCGGAGCAGGTGTTCCGAAACCTCGAGCGCGCGCTCGCGTCCGCGGGCGCCACGTTCCGCGACGTCGTGAAGCTGAACTACTTCGTTCTCGATCTCTCCCACCTGCCGGAGATCCGGGAGGTCCGCGATCGGTTCGTCGACACGAAGCACCCGCCGACGAGCACGGCGGTGCAAGTCAGCCGTCTCTTCCGGCCGGAGTTCCTGCTCGAGGTCGACCTCGTCGCGTCGGTCCCGGACCGCTAGCGCCGGGGGTTCTCGAGGTCCGCTCGGGCGCGTGTCGCTCCGGCGACCACCGCCTCGAGCTTCGCGCGGGCCACGGGGAGGCTCCGGGTCCTCAGGCCGCAGTCCGGGTTGACCCAGATCCGCCGGGGGTCGCCGAGGTACTTCACGGCCCGTCGGATCCGATCGGCGACCATGTCGGGGGATTCCACGGCGTCCCGGTGGACGTCGACGACGCCGAGACCGACGTCGCGCGTGTCCCCATATTCGGTGAGCGCTCCGAGCACTGCGTATCCGTCGTGCGCCGCGGAGTCCCGGTTCGCGAACTCCCACGCCCACTGGCGGCACCGCTTCGCCTCGAGCAGCTCCGGAAGGAGGGCTCGGTAGTCCGAGTAGCAGATGTGCATCGAGAACTCCGCGTCAATGCCTTCCGTCGCGGCATTGAACCCCTCGACGACGAGGGCGGCCTCGTCCGGGTGGGTCCCGGCGGCGGGTTCGTCGATCTGGATCACCCGGCAGCCGTGGTCGACCAGGGCCCGGATCGTCGGGCGCAGCGCGCGCCGGGCGAGGTCGACCACGAACTCGCGCTGTGCCTCGTGCCGTGCGCCCCGTCCCTTCCACCCGGGCTGCCGGGCGAGGTAGTACTCGTTGTACGACCAATCGGCGAGGGTGTAGGGGCCCGTGATCGGCAACTTCGGCTCGGCGTGGGCATGGCGACGGACGAAGTCGAACTCCTCGACGTGGTACGGGTGGTCGAGCCCGACCTCCCCCGTCACGGCCGCCTTGAGGTAGTACTTGCTGTCGAACGACCGGACGTGCCCCTGGAAGCGGAACCCGTGCATCTGACGGATCGGGTACTCGTACATCTCGATCCGCCGAGCTTCTCCGTCATACACCCGGTCGAGCCCCGCCGATTCAAAGGTGCGGATCGCGAACAACGCGCCCAGGTCCCGGATCGCCTCCCCGCCCACCTCTCGGGACTTTCCCGCGAGCAGCGCGTCCCGACGGTCGGGAAGCTCCGCGCCGAAGGCGAGTCGCGCATCTGCCTCGAGGAACTCCGCGCGGGCCGCATCGTCAAGCGGCTCCCCCCGCTGGCCGAGGAGCTGCCAGCGGGGCTTGGCGAGGCTCCCGATTTCCTGCGACGGAAAGAGGGGACGATCCGTCACGTCGACCCTCCCGAGGCGAGCGACTGGCGCACCGCCGCGAGGACGTGCAGTTTCCGGCTCGCCGGCTCCCAGGGCAATAGGTCGAGCGGGCCCCCCGGTCCCAGCCACACCACGGCCGGGCGGCGGCGGTCGTAGGCGATCCGGACGACGCGCGCGACCTCCGCCGGATCCTCACCGAGAGTCGTCCGGGGGTCGACGACGCCGAGTCCGAGACCGCTCGACCCCTTGCCCGGCGGGAGACGCTCGACGTCGGTCTCGGAGAGATCGATCCCGACCGCGGAGACGGGGAGTCGGTCGAGGAGGGGAAACGCGTCGATCGCGTCCGCGCCGTAGGTCCAGACGATCGACGTCGACGGCCCGAGCGCCGATCGGATCGACTGATATCCCGCGACGACCGCCTCGGCGGCCGGGCCCGTCGGGGTCCGGACGGCCAGGAGGGGGTCCGAGAACAGGAACGTCCCGAAGCCGAGCCCCGAGAGCTCCCGCACCTCCTCCGCGAGCGCTCGGCCGAGGCGATGGATGATCGCCTGGTCGGTTTCGCCGGAGCGGTTGTCGGAAACTTCGGCGAAGGTGTACGGTCCGGGAAGGAGGATGCGCCCAGCGGAGGGACGGGATCGGAGCGGAGGTGGCAGGCGGGCCGCGAGGGCCCCCGGAGCGCGCGACGGGGGCGCGAGCAGGATCGGCTGCCGGAAGAACGTGTTGGTCTCGAGCCACCGGGTGAGCGGTCCGACCGTCAGCCCCTCCCAGGTCTCGGCGAACGGCCGGAAGAGATCCTGCCAGCGCAGGTAGCCGGCGGTCACCGAATCGAACCCGAGCCGCTCCTCGAGCCCCACGACCTCGGCCTCCGTCGAGCGGAAAACCTCTTCCACGGTGTCCGCGCCGACCCGACCGCGGTCCAGGTCGCGCGTCGCGGCGATCAGCGGTTCGGGCCGCGGGAACGGTCCGGCGAGCCCGGTGCGGATGATCATCGGCGTTCCCAGCCGGGTCGGGGGCCTTAACGCTGACGCCGGGCGGTCCCGGTGCGACCGGAGAAACGCCGTTGCATCCGAGGAAACCGGTGGGAGGGACGGCCGTCTCACTCGGCGAGGTTCGTCCGCACGATCGACTCGAAATCGGCGGGCTTCGGGGGCCACCCTTCGGTCATGTAGGTGAGGAACGCCTCGCGCGAACCTTGCCGCAGCGCCTCGTTGCTCGCCTGCTCGAACCCGATCGTCGAGACGTAGCGCTCCGGGAGCGCGTGGCGAGACCCGTAGTGGGCCGGGTAGACCTCGGTCTCGGGAGGCAGGGAGAGGATCTTCTCCGTGAGGCTCTCCCAGAGGCGCTCGGCGGAGCCGCCGAGGTCCGTGCGACCGCAGCTCCCCAAAAGGAGCGTGTCGCCCGTGAAGATGTGCTCGCGCACACGGAGCGTGAGGTGATCGAGGGTGTGACCCGGGGTCTCGAGGACGGTGATCGCCTCTCGGCCGAACGGCACCGCATCTCCCTCGGCGAGCCGCCGGTGCGGGTACGACGCGGGCGAGCGATGACTGACGAAGATCGGAGCATCGGTAAGCGCGTGGAGCGCGGCGTGCCCTGCGAGGTGGTCGGCGTGGGTGTGAGTCTCGATGATCGCGGCGAGACGCCAACCGCCATCGGCGAGGAGCGCACGGTAGGGTCCGACCTCTCGCCCCGGGTCGACAATCACCCCGACGCGCTCGTCCAGGTCCCCCACGAAGTACGCGAGGCATCCGGATTCGGGCCGGGGCATCTGACGGAGGTAGAGGCGGTTCGTCGGGTCGTCCACGGGGTAGCGCGGGATCTCGGGATCCGCGACCCGCGCGTACTCCTCGATCCCGCCCTCGAGCGCCGCGACGTGTTCGAATCCCCGTTGGCGCAGGAAATCGGCGGCCCGTCGGGCCTGGAACCCGAGATGATCGTACGCCACGATCGGCCGGTCCCGAGGAATCGAGGGAAGCGCCGCCTCGATCGACTCGAGCGGAATCGATTGATCGCTCGGGAGATGGGCGAGCCGTCGCTCGGACGAGGGCCGGACGTCGATCAGATAGGGAGGTTCGCCGGACTCGAGGAGGCGGCGCAACTCGATCGGCGCGACGAGGGGGACCGAGCCGGCGCGCGGCGGTCGGACAAACGGGTGGGGAAACCCATCGGCGTTCGTGCGCATTGCGCGGCGTCTCACCTCCGGTGCTACTTTACCCTCACTCTAGGCGCCGGAACCGGCCGGCTCGGGCGTGCCGCGCACCTCCTACGGCAATTGACGAATGTCGGAAACGACTCCGGCGAAGCGCTTAATAGACCTCGCCCGGGTCTCCCCGTCCCATGGCCGAGAGCTCGGCATCGCCGGTCCCGTCCGGGCGATCCGGCCGCCGCCAGGGCCCGGCCCGCCGGGATGTCTCCGAGCGGAGCGAGGACCAGACCATTGCGCTGGGTCGTCGCTCGGTCGAGCTCTCCGGATTCTATCAAGGGAAGATCGAGACCGTGCCGAAGGTACCGGTCCGCTCGCTCGCGGACTTCGCGCTGTGGTACACGCCCGGTGTCGCCGCAGTCTCCAAAGCGATTGAGGCCGATCCGGACCGCTCGTTCGATCTCACGGGTCGGTGGAACACGGTCGCGATTGTCACCGACGGCTCCCGGGTCCTCGGGCTCGGCGACATCGGCCCCCGGGCCGCCCTCCCGGTGATGGAGGGCAAGGCCCTCCTGTTCAAGTGCCTCGGGGGGGTCGACGCGATCCCGATCCCGGTCCAAGTGAGTTCGCCGGACCAGTTCATCGCGGTCGTCGAGGCGATGGCTCCGGCGTTCGGCGGGATCAACCTCGAGGACGTTGCCTCCCCCAAGTGCTTCGGGATCCTCGAGGAGCTCCAGAGCCGCCTGTCGATCCCGGTGTGGCACGACGATCAACTCGGCACGGCCGCCGCGACCGTCGCGGGACTGCTCAATGCGCTCGAGCTGACGCACCGGTCGATGCGCGAGATCCGGACCGTGCTGCTGGGCGCCGGAGCCGCAAACCTCGTGACCGCCCGCCTCCTTCTCGGCCTCGGTCACGATCCCCACCGGCTCACCTTGGTGGACCAGCGGGGGATCCTGCACGCCGAGCGGGACGACGTGGACGAGCTGATGCTGCGCAATCCCTGGAAGTACCGCCTCGCGCTGCGGACGAACGGCGGCGGGCGGACCGGTGACCTCGCGGCCGCGATGAAGGAGGCGGACGTCCTCCTCGCGGCGTCGACACCGAAGCCGGACACGGTCCGCCCGGAGCACGTGCAGTCGATGGCACCGGGACCGATCGTCTTCGCCCTCGCGAATCCCGTCCCCGAGATCTGGCCGGACGTGGCCCGCTCGGCCGGGGCGGCGATCGTCGCGACGGGCCGCAGCGACTTCCCGAACCAGGTGAACAACTCCCTCGTGTTCCCGGCGGTCTTCCGCGGGATCCTCGATGCCCGGGCGCGGTCGATTCCCGACGAGGTCGTCGTCGTCGCCGCGCGCGAGCTCGCCCGGGGCGCGACCCGCAAGGGGCTCACACCGAACCACCTCCTCCCCACGATGGAGGAACCCGAGGTCTTTCCCGAGGTCGCGGCAGCCGTCGGGGATGCGGCGGTGCGGCTCGGGATCGCGCGGCACCGCCTCACGCACGAAGAGTTCCTCGATCGGGCGATCACGCGGATGAGCCGTCCGGCCCGGCTCGTCCGGGCGCTCGCTCGCGCCCGCCTTACGCCACCGATGCCTGCGGGAGGCTCGGGAAGCCGGAGAAATCGATGACCGCGACCCACGAACCGAATTCGCATGCGCCGACCTCTTCGACCGACCACGCGAGCGCGCCGATCCACCTTCGCCCGGCGCGCGCGGCGGACATCCCGGCGCTCGTCCCCTTGCTCCTCCGGCTCAAACGGCTCAACGAGGAGTTCGACCCGCTCCTCAAGGTGCGGGAGGACGCGGCCGAGCAGGCGCGGGGGATCCTCGCCTCGAACCTCGACGACCCGAAGAGCCTCGTCCTCGCCGCCGAGGGGATCGGCGCCGACAAGGACAAGGTCGTGGGGTTCGTCCGCGCATTGATTCGGGAGCGACCGTTCTACGTTCCCGAGCGCGAGGGCGTGATCCTCGACATCTACCTCCTACCCCTGTACCGACGCCGCGGAGTCGGGGAGTACCTTCTCCGCGAGGTCTCCCACGCCCTCAAGGAGAAGGGAGCGGGGCTCGTCACGGCCGAATTCCCGGCCCAGAACGAGATCGCCGTTCGGTTCTACACGAAGCGAGGGTTCCGGCCGATCACCGCGATCCACGCTCGGTCTCTGTAGGATCCCGGAGTCCCCCTCCGAGCCGCCTCCGGCGCCTCGGTCTACACGGGCGTGCCCGCGCTCACCAGGGTGCGGCCGTCCACGGTAACGTCCGCGCCCTCGAGCAGGGCGTAATCCCGGAACGATCCGCCCGTTCGCCCGCCGTGGTCCTCGTTGCGCCCGATGTAGAGCGCAACGACCCCCCGGCCCTGGTCCTCGAGGAGGGGAGCATCGTGGATCCGCGGATTGAGCCCGATCGACAGAAGGGCCGGCCGGTCCCTCTCCCGTCCCGCCTCGCGGTACGAGGCGACGAACGCTCCCGAGCGGTCCTGGGACTCGTACGAGATCAACCGTCCGTTGTGGAAGGTCCACTCGATGCCGGGATTCACTCCCCGCCGGTGACGGGAGGCACGGCTTGCGACGAACCGCCCCTCGGCGCGTCGTTCGTCGAGGGCCGTGATGAGGTACCCGGCGGGCACGCCGGTCCAGTACCGTCCGGACCGAAGATCGTCGGCATCGACGCAGCCATCCTCAAGGAACGGCGTTCGGCCCGCGAGCTGGAGATCGAGACGGGTCCCGTTCGGATGAGTGATCCGGACTCGGCGTCCCGTGCCCAGCCGGCGGACCAGCCGACGTGCGCTGTGGCGGAAGACCCCCGGGTCGATGTCGCTCGCGTCGCGGCTCTCCCGACGCCACGCCGCCAGATCGACCCCGTGCTGCCGCGCCGTGAGTTCCGTCGGGATCGCCGCGTGGAGGTAGCACGCTCGGACCGAGCGGTCCCGGAGGATCCGGTTCCACGTCCCCAGCCAGCGCTCGAGCGACGCCTTTCGAGGAGGAGGAAGGTCGGACCAGCGCGTGTAATCTGCGGGGCCCGGGAGGCAGACATATCCGTCCGCCGCGGCGATCGCCGCGAGCTCGGGGGCGGCAATCGCGCTCCCATCGGCCAGGGAGGCGAGCCGCTGCGAGTCGAAAAACGCCCGCTCCCCCTCATAGACCACCATCGGCCGGAGGCCGAGTCGGCGGGCCTGGACGACGAACTCCTCGGCAAGGGCGACGTTGTGGGGCCAGGTCTCGATGATGACGTTCTCGCCCCGTCGCAGACGCAACGAGCGGGTCAGGACCGAGACCGCGAGTCGGGTGTCACTGGGGTCCACCCCCTCCCGAGGCATCGCCTCCCCAGTTTCGGCGGCCGTATTTGGCCGTTGGGAGGGGAGAGCGAGGGTCGAAGGGGGTTCGGGGAAGGCTACGGAGCCCATGGTGTCGACCCCGTGGGCGGAGTCCGGTCGCGCCGGGGTCGCTCGGGAGTCGCCCGGGGGTCGGGCGGGAGGTTCGGGACCGGTGGGGGGAGCGCGGGCTCCTCCCGGAGCGATCGGAGGGCGTTCCTCCGGACCAGATCCGCGCCTCCCGCAAGAACGTAGGGGCGCAGGATCACAGCGAGGGCGCTCGCGGAGAGCCTTCGGCTCGAGGCGATTTGGGCGGACTCGGGGCTCATCATGACCCTCGGAGATACCGGCGAGTATTTCACCAACATGTCGCAAGTATAATGAATATGGATACTATAGTCACCATGGTCAAATGCCGACGACGACGATCCAGATCGATGTCGAGGTGCGGGACCAGTTGCGCGCCCGGGGTCGCATGGGTGAAAGCTACAATGACGTGATTCGTCGGTTGCTCGCGACGACGCGTCCCTCGGTTCCCCCGCCGAGGGTCTTCCCGAGCGGACCGTCGCCGGGCTCGTCGAAGCCGTGGGTCCCGTTCCGAGATCGGGACTGAGGGATTCGCCACCGGCCTCGGAATCGATCGGCCGGGCCGGCGCGGGCGCGAACCTTAAGGAAAACGCCCTTCTGCGCACGGCATGGAAAAGCCGACGACGGCCGCCGGATCCTCCCGGGCCAAGTTCCTGCGCCGGGGCAAGGTCAAGGAGGTCTACGAGATCTCCCCGACCGAGCTCGAGTTCCGGTTCACGAACGACATCTCGGTGTTCGATAAGCACATCCCGAGCGAGATCCCCCACAAGGGCGAGACTCTCGCCCGGACCGCGGCACACTGGTTCGAGCTCTGCCGACGCCTCTCGGTCCCTCACCACTTCCTCGGGCTCGCCGGCCCCACCGCGATGCGGGTGAAGCGGGTCCAGGTCGTTCCCCAGCCGCGAACCCTCGGTCCCCACCCTCGGAATTACCTTGTCCCACTCGAGCTGATCGTCCGGTACTACCTCGCGGGCTCGATGTGGGATCGCGTGAAGGCCGGCAAGGTGACGGCCCGCGACCTGGGGTTCCCTGCCGGAAAGACCCTCGAGTACGGCGTTCCGTTGCCGCAGCCGCATTTCGAGGTCACGACCAAGCTCGAACCGGTCGACCGCCTCCTCACGATGAAGGAGGCGCTCGAGCTCTCCGCACTGGATGCCCGGCAGCTCGAACGGGTCCGGGAGACGATCCTCAAGGTCGACGAGGCGATGCAGCGGGAGATCGGCCCGCGGGGCCTTCTGCACGTCGACGGGAAGAAGGAATTCGCGATGGACGCCGACGGCGACCTGATGGTCGTAGACACGTTCGGCACTGCGGACGAGGACCGGTTCTGGGACAAGGATGCGTACGAGCGGGGCCGGCACGTCGACTTCTCCAAGGAGTTCGTCCGTCAGCACTACCGACAGATGGGGTACTACGACCAGCTCCTGAAGGCGCGGGAGGCCCACGGCGAGGAGCCGGCGATCCCCCCACTCCCGCCGCTGCTCGTCGATGAAGTGAGCCGGCTCTACACCACGGTGTTCGAGCGGCTCACCGGCGAGCCGTTCTCGCCCATCTCGCGGGCTCTGTAGCGGGAAGGATGCCGGACCGCTGGTCGTCGGAATGGTTGTACGACCAGCCTAGAGTGTAGTTTTCCATCATCCGTCCGATTCCCGCGCCCGGCCCCTTTTCTACGGCGTCGCGCTCGCGGGGCGATCGCACGATGGAGCCGAACCGAATCCGACCGGGCCGACCGGGGGACCTCGGCGAGGTCGTCGGGATCTACAACCATTACGTCGCGCACACCGCGGTGACGTTCGAGACCTCTCCCGTCCGCCCGGACGAGCGATCCGCCTGGCTCGACGACCACCTTCGAGGGGGCCCTCACCGGCTCGTCGTCGCAGAGGGTCCGTCCGGCCGACTGATGGGCTGGGCCACGACCAGTCCCTTCCGCCCGAGACCCGCCTACGCAACGACGGTGGAGGCGTCGGTGTACTGCACGCCGACCTCGGTAGGTCGCGGGGTCGGATCCTCTCTCTACCGCGCGCTCTTCACGTCGATCGAGGCCGAGGACGTCGAGCGGATCGTTGCCGGGGTAACGCTCCCGAACCCCGCGTCGCTCGCGCTGCACCGGAAGTTCGGGTTTCGACCGGTGGGGGTCTTTACCCGGGTCGGCCGGAAGCTCGGCCGGTACTGGGACGTGGCATGGTTCGAGCGGCCGCTCCGCCTCCCCCCCGGCGACTTCGGGCCCTCCACCGCGACCACCGCTCACTCCATCGAGACGTCCGAGCGCATGTAGGCGCGGCTCGCGAGGACGAGTACGACCGTCGTCTCGATCGCGAGGACGAGCATCTCGAGCCCGTTCGTCCCCGTCAGCGCGGCGTGGAAGCCGTTCCGCGCCGTGTCGGCGATGTAGGTGAGCGGGTTGACCTCCATGAGGACCCGAATCGGGTACGGGATGCTCGTGCTGTACGGATAGAAGACGGTCGAGGCAAAGTTCACGACGAAGAGCAGCATCACCTGAATGCTGTTGTACGCGTTGTTCGACTTGACGAAGGTCGAGATCAGGAGCATGAGCGAACCGAAGAAGATCGACCCGAGCGCGATTGCGCCGAAGACCGTGACGCCCCCCACCAGGGTGAGGGGAGATGTCCCGAGAAGGACGATGGAGAGGATCAGCATGACGGCCGCGCCCCCCAGGCCGAGGAGCAGGGACGTGAACATGAGACCGAAGAGGTACTCGATCCGGGTGAACGGTCCGACCAAGAGCTGGGCGAGCATCCCCCATCGACGATCGGCCCAGAGCATGCTCCCCCCGAACGTGCCGGCCATCACCGCTTGGAACGACATGATCCCTGGGGCGAGGAACGAGAGGTAGGAGGTCGCGCTCGCCCCCCTTGCCGAGGCGAGCGACTGGAACCCGAAGCCGAAGAAGACGAGGTAGAGCGCCGGCAGGCCGAGGAGGATCAATAGGCTCGCCGGGTCGGTGTTGACCCGGATGTTCCGGTAGATCAGTCGAATGAGATCAGGAGCGGCCAGAACCCTCCCCCCTCGTTCCGATCGATCGTAGGAAGACGTCCTCGAGCGTGTTGGGGCGGACCGTGAGCCACTCGAGCGCCACGCCGAGACGCTGGGCGAGCTCGACGATAGCTGCGAGCGACGCTTTCGCGTCCTCGGCCAAGACCACGGCGGAACTGCCGTTCACCGAGACCGTCGAATTGGGTCCGAGGGCGGCCGGCAACTCTGCGAAGAACCGGGGCGCGTCGGCCGGCCCCAGCGAGAGGTCGATCGTGCGCTTGCCGATGTAGAGTCGCTTCAGGTTCTCGACGGAATCGAGCGCAACGATCCGGCCCTCGTGGATGACCGCGATCCGGTCGCAGAGGTAGTCCGCTTCCTCGAGGTTGTGGGTGGTGAAGACCACCGTCAGCCCGCGTTGCGCCTCCGAGCGGACGGAATCGAGGAGGGTCCGACGCATCAGCACGTCGAGGCCGATCGTGGGCTCGTCGAGGAACAGGACCTCCATGTCGTGCATGAATTCGCGGGCAACCTGGACCCGTCGTTTCTGGCCGCCGGAGATGTCGAACGACCGTCGGCGCCGGATCTCCCCCAACCCGAAGCGCTCGAGAAGCTCCTCCCGTCGCCGGATCCGCTCCGCTCTCGGGACCTTCCACAAGAATCCGGCGAGATCGAGGTTCCCCTGCACGGTGGTAAACTCGAACGACTCGCCCTGTTGCACGACCCCGATCCGCTCCCGAATCTTCCGTCCCTCGCGTCGCGGATCGTACCCGAGGATCCGGAGCCTCCCCTCGGTCGGTTGGATCAGCGTCGTCATCGCCTTGATCAGAGTGGATTTGCCGGCGCCGTTCGGCCCGAGCAGGCCGAAGACCTCGCCCCTACGGACGGTGAAGCTCACTCCGTCGAGCGCGTTGTGCGTTCCGTCGTACGAGTGCCGAACGGCTTCGGCGACGATCACCGGGCCGGCGGCGGGGACCGTCGTTGCGCTCGGCAGCATGGCTTCGCTCGGAGCCGCAGGCGTTCCGACCTCCATAACGCTCGTCGGCCCGGAGGTGACACCGGCGGTCCGACCGTACGACTCCGGAATGGGGGGCGGAGTATCCACGATCCTCCACGGAGTTGGATGGGGAAGCCGTTGGCGCACGTCGTGTGCACACACGAGGTGAGCGAAGTGGGTCCGGCTCGAGCTTCGAATCCAAGGCGGTTCAGGAAGTCGCTTCCGGTCGATAGCGGAGCCCGCGCAGATCCCTCAGCGCGAGCATGATCAGTCCGTTCCCGAGAAGCCCCAACCCGGCGACGAGGTAGTCGACCCCGACTCCATACTCCGTCGCGAGTACGCCGCCCAGAACGAGACCCCCAGGGATCCCCGCGAAGCTCCCGACCTGGTCGACGCTCAGCACGCGACCGAGGACACGGTCTGGAACGATCGCTTGGATGGTCGCGTAGTAGACCGTGTTGATCACGCCGGCGCCGATGCCGAGAAGGATCGCCAGGACGAGGGATAACGGGTAGACGTGGGAGAACGTGAGCCCTGTCGCAATGCCGCCCTGAAGGACGACGATGAGTGCCATCGAGAGCCCCGCGTACCGCCGGAGCTTTAGACGGACGGCGACAAGCGCCCCCAGCGCGAAACCTCCCCCCAACCCGGCGACCAGGTAGCCGTAGGCGCTGGGCGATCCGGGAAAGTACGTCGCGACGTAGACGACCGTGAAGTTGGTCACCATCGTCCAGAATAGGTTCCCCGGCAGGAACCCGAGGGTCACCTCGAAGATCGCCAGGTGCGTTCGCATGTACGACATCCCCTCGCCGATGTCGTGGGTCAAGCTCCGGCGGGGGGCCAGTGTCGGACCGGCACGGCCGGTCTGCCCGAAGGTCGATGCGATCTGGAGTACGAAGGCGGCGGAAATGGCATAGGTCAGGGCGTTGACGGCGAGGCCGGGAACGACACCGGCCACCGCGATCGCCGCCCCTCCCGCCGCCGATCCCAGCATCTGCGCAGCTTGGGTCGAGCCGTACAGGAGGCCGTTGGCGGGCTCGAGATCGGCCGCCTTCACCAGCCGCGGGAGGATCGCGCTGCTCGCCGGGAAGAACAGCACGCTGAACCCGTTGACCAGGACGACCACTCCGAGGATCACGAACAGGTCGAACCCCACGAGAAAGAGGAATCCGGCGAGGCCGGCCATCAGTGCGGCCCGCGAGACATCCGAGAGGACCATCACCCGCCGGCGATTGTAGCGGTCGGCGAGCGCTCCGGCGATCAGACCGAGCGCGATCCCCGGGGCGACCCCGGCAAGCCCGACGTAGCTCACCGCAAGGGCACTCTTCGTGACGGTGTAGACCAGCCAGGAGAGGGAGACGATCGCGATCGATGCGCCGGCCGCCGACGTCACCGACGCGATGTAGAGTCGCCGGAAGTTCGCGTTCCCGAGGACCCCCGAGCTCCGCGCCGGTGCGAGGGGCGGCTGTGCCGGTGCGTCGTGCGTCTCCGGCAACACGGCCCCCGCCTTCCCCGCTTTCGGATTAGATTGGCGTGAAAAGGCGCGGCGCAGGAGGCGTGCCCACGGAACGTTCAGATTCGAGGGCCCGCGCACCGAGCTCGGTCGACCGGCGAGCGGATTCGCTCGTCCCGCTCACCGTTCAGCGTTTCGGCACCCCTCCCGTACGCTTAAGTTTCCGCAGCCCGGTTCGAGGAACGTGCCCGCCAAAAGTGCCAGTCGCGTCAGCCCCTCCGAGGAGTCCGGCGCCGAGTCCAAGCCCGAGGTCGCCCTCGAGGACCTTCCCGGGATCGGCTCGACGACCGCCGAGAAGTTGCGCGAGGCGGGGTACACCGACCTGATGGAGCTCGCGGTCGCGTCACCCGGCGACGTCGCCGAGGCCGCGGAGATCGGAGTCGCGATTGCCCAGAAGATCATCGGGGAGGCCCGCCGGAAGGCGGACGTCGGAGGATTCGAGAGCGGGACTGCGCTTCTCGAGCGGCGCAAGAAGCTGGGGCGGATCACGACAAACTCGAAGGCGCTCGACGAGCTCCTCGGCGGGGGGGTCGAGACCCAGGCGATCACCGAGTTCTCCGGCGAGTTCGGCACAGGGAAGACCCAGCTCGCTCACCAGATCGCGGTCGACGTCCAGATGCCGGCGGCCCAGGGGGGCCTGAGCGGAGAGGTCGTCTACATCGACACCGAGAGCACGTTCCGGCCCGAGCGGATCGTCGACATGGCGAAGGGGGTCGGGCTCGACCCCGAGACGGCGCTCGGCCACATCCACGTCGCTCGCGCGTTCAACTCGAACCACCAGATGCTGCTCGTTCAAAAAGCCCAGGAGCTCGCGCGGGAGAAACCAATCCGCCTCCTCGTGGTCGATTCGCTCACCGCCCACTTCCGTTCGGAGTACGTCGGACGGGCCGAGCTCGCTCCCCGCCAGCAACAGTTGAACAAGCACCTCCACGAGCTCCTCCGATTCTCGGACACCTACAACGCATCGATCGTCGTGACCAATCAAGTCTCGGCGCGGCCGGACATCCTCTTCGGCGATCCGACACGTCCGATCGGCGGCAATATCGTCGCGCACGCCGCGACGTACCGGGTCTATCTGCGGAAGTCGAAGCCGCCCCGGCGGATCGCGCGGCTGATCGACTCGCCGAACCTTCCCGAAGGGGAGGCGGTCTTCTCGCTCACGACCGAGGGGATCCGCGAGTAGCGGGCGCGCCCGCGCCCACGCGACGGAGAGCCGTCGCCTTCACGTACAGCCAGACTGCTACCCCCGGACGTAGTCCGAGCTGGCGGACCGGTTCCTCGGTGATCGCGACCCGTAGCCGCGTGGCGGAGCAACGGACGACGAGCGTTTCGGAAAGGGGACCGCGCTCCCGCCGGATGCCCTCCACCGTTCCCGAGAGGACGTTCCGCGCGCTCGAGGGAAAGCGTCGGCGCGCGACGACGACGGCCTCGGGATCGAGGAGGACGGAGACCGGCGTCCCGTCCTCGGCGTCGAACGCGACCCGCACCGAGAACTCTCGACCGATCTGGACAGTGGGGACCGGCCCCCGGCGGTAGATCCCGTGGAGGAGGTTCGGCCGGTCGAGCGGGGCCACCGGACGTGCGTCGAGCAGCTCGACCGACTCAAAGCCGCCCCGCACGATCCGGTCCCCGAGCGCAGTGAGGACCGTCCCACCGTGGCCGGCACCGCCTCGCACGCTTCGGACGACCGGTCCGCCGAACGCCCGAGCAAGCCGCGAGATCCGGTAGACTGCCCGGTCCCGCGTCATCCCGACCTCTCGACTGGCACGGACGAGAGAACGCTCCCGCGCGAGCGATCGCAGGAGGGCGACGTCCGAGTTCGTGACGAGGCTCGTGCGGTGCATCGGGACCTCAACGGGAATCGACGCCGTTCTCCAACGGGTGGACATTCATCTCGTCTACGTCAAACGAGATCCGGTCCCCGACCGAGGGAAGAGGAGGCGAGATCGGCGGGGGGACCCGGAGCCCGACCGTGAGGTCCTCGACTGTCACCGCGAACGCAAGGCCCTCGGGGGCCGGGAACGTCGTCCGGATCGTGCCTTCCCAGGCGCCGCGATGGCTCGGAGGGGCCAAGGCGACCGGCCGGGCGAACGCGATCCCACCGGGTCCCGCCCGGGCGAGGAGCCACGCCGCGAGGGATCCCGGAGAACCTCGCTGGAGCGTTAAGCGATCGTAGACGTTCTCGTACCCCACGAACCGAGCAGTGAAGGCGTCGGTGGGGTGCGTGAGTAGCTGGGCCGGATCCCCGTGGAACCCGGGCGATCCCCGCCGTAGGACGAGGAACGAGTCGGCGACCGAGAACGCGAGCCCGGGGTCATGCGTGACGACGATCACCGGAACACGGGAGACGTCCCGCAGCTCTTCGAAGACCGTACCGAGTTCGTGGCGTGCCTCGACGTCCAGCGCCTGCCACGGCTCGTCCCAGAGCACGAGCTCGGGTTCGGCCGCCAGCGCCCGGGCGAGCGCGACCCGCTCCCGTTCCCCGCCGCTCAGCCGGGACGGCGCGCGCCGGGCGAGATCGGCGAGGCCGAACCGCTCCAGCAGCTCCCGACTGCGGGCGAGGGCGTCGGTGCGGCCCCGGAGCTCGAGCGGGTAGCTCACGTTCCGCTCGACGGATCGGTGCGGGAGGAGGCCCAGCCCCTGCGGCACGTAGCCGAGTCCCCTCCGTTCGGGAGGAAGGTCGGTGATGTCGGCGCCGTCGCGGACGATCCGTCCCCGCTGGGCGGGGAGGAAGCCGGCGAGCGCCCGCAGCAGCGTCGTCTTACCGGAGCCGGACGGGCCGAGGATGGCGACGGCCTGCCCGGGCTCGAGCGCGAGGTCGAC
>DASPSQ010000009.1:0-93362 GCA_035623855.1 Thermoplasmata archaeon
GGTTCCGCGACCGTCGAAGTCCCGGCCGCGTCCCTTGATCCCGATGAGGTACGACGCACGACCGAGGTGTTGTTAGCCTCAGGGGCGCCCATCGGCGCCATGAACGCCGTCCGACGCCACATCTCCGCGATCAAGGGGGGGCAGCTGGCCGCAGTGACGGCCGCGAGCGCGCTGGCCACCCTGGCGGTCAGCGACGTGGTCGGAGACGTGTCCTCTGACATCGCTTCGGGGCCGACGGTCGCCGACCCCTCCACGTTCCGCGATGCTCTCGCTGTGGTCCGGCGGTACCGCCTCGGTTCGACCCTGCCGTCGCGGGTGGTCCGCCACCTTCGCGACGGGGAACGAGGCCTCCACCCCGAGACCCCCAAGAGCGGAGACCCGCGTCTGGGTGGAGAGTCCTTCGTGCTGGCTGCGACGAATCGGGTGGCCCTCCAATCCGCCGCCGTCGAGGCACGCCATCGCGGATACTCGATCCATGTGCAGTCCGATCCTGTGGTCGGGGAGACCCAACCCGCGGCCCGAAAGTTCGCCCATTGCCTTGCTCGGCTCGGCGCTCGCGCCCGGGTCCCCTCGATCGCGCTCCTCGCCGGTGGAGAGACCACCGTGACGCTGGGCCTCCGTCCGGGCCACGGGGGTCGGAACCAGGAATTCTGTCTCGCGGCAGCCTCTGTCCTGGCAGGACTCGATGCCGTGGTCGTATCGATCGGAACCGACGGAATCGATGGTCCTACCGATGCCGCCGGTGGCTGGACCGACGGGGGCACGGTGGAGCGCTCCCGAAGCCTCTCGGTCGATCTTCGCCGCGCGCTTCGCTCCCACTCCGCTTACGACGCGCTCGAATTGCTGGGCAGCCTCGTACGGACTGGGCCGACGGGCACGAACGTGATGGACCTCCACGTCGGACTCGTCCGCCGGGCGGTCAGCCGGAATACGGCGGAAAGTAGTCGGCGGAATGCGGTTCCTTCCAGTCGACGTAGACCGTCTTGATCTGGAGATAGTCCCGCACCCCCCCGAGATCGACCATCTCGATCGCGGTCCGATGGGTATTGAATTGTCGTCCACGAAGTGTCCGTAAGTGGCATGCGAAGATGTGGGCGCTGAAGGACCCACCGGCCGATACGTTCGACCAGTGCGTCAATCGATGGAACGGAGCCGGCCAAGCTTCTCGAGGAATTCCACTCCTTCTCCGGTCTTCATCGGACGTCCATCCTCGTGTCGGAGTTCGAGCCCGGCGCGTGCGCAAGCCTCTTCCGGCGTCTTGCCTTCGAGGAGGGACCGAATCGCCGCCTGCTCGCGTCGGCTCAGTGAAATCCCCTGCAGCTCGAACTCTTCGAACGCCTGGAAGGCAATCGGACAGACGACCCGGGCCATCTTGGCGATTTCGGCCGCATAGAGTCGGATCTCCTCTTGTGCGTGAGGATCCAGCCGGAGCGACAGGAAATGGAAGAGATTCCAGAGGTTCGTTTTCCAGTACCACTGCGTGTAGTACGCGACAGGAAGCAGAAGACGGGCCGTCTCGCGTGCGACCCCAGCCTCGAGGGCGCGCTGATACGCGTCGTACGCGTCTTTGGAAACTCGACTCAGGTCTCCGCGAAACCGCTCCGCAGCTTCGACCGGAACCGTCCCGCCCCGGCCCTGGCGATTGGTGCGGGACTGATATCGGATCTCCTCTACGGGGGGGAGCTCGTACTCGTCGGGAACTATCGAGTACCGCGCAGAATACTCGTTCACGGAATTGTGGGTCACGATGCCGTTGGCCACGAAATTATGCGACGGGCCCCCAACCTCCAGATCGTACGTCATCCGAAGTCCGAGGTATTCGAAGCCTCGAACGGCCACGAGTTTGGGTATTCGAACCGGCGTGCCCCGGGGCCGAGGCTTCGACGCCCAGCCTACGGCCGTCGCAGGGCCCCCCAAGATACCAATGTACGCCGCCTCGTTTCGGTGGACCTCTCGATGACAGTCGTCACAAAGCGTGGTAAGATTGCTCAGATCCCGGGCGCGGCTGAGATCCGCCCACACGGGGACGATGTGGTGAGCGTGAAGCACTTGCCCCGAACCATGGCATAGTTGACAGGTCCACTGATTGCGCCGATGAACCTCAGGCGCCACCTGCGTGGTCCAACGCCCGATAGACTGCCGACCGGTCGAGACGCCTCCTCTCCAGAAGTTCGACCTAGGTCCGCTTCGAGCTTCCCTCACAATTGCCAGATGCTGGGCAGTCCCGGGTTTTTTCCTCCGACGATAGGTTCGACCGCGGTTCCAAGGCACTTGTCCTTTCCGAAAGAGCTTCGAAACAGGATGCGCGGGATGGTTCGTCAAGTGATGCCGGCGAAGCCACAACCGAATGGTGTGGGGACTCGCTCCGCACTGTTCGGCGATCTGTCCGGCAGACAGACCCAGGTCGATCCAGCGCGTCTCCATCCACTCCTTGGACGTATATGGTCGGGGATCGCCCGCAACGACACGGCGCATAATCGGAATCCCACGTCGGCTTGGTCGAAGACGAGCAAGCTGATTCCCCGCTTGGAATATGTGTACGGTCGGAGGCCTCAACGGCAACTGGAAGTGACGCACCCACCAGGAGATGGTGCTGACGTCCACGCCACAAACTTCGGCGATGTCGAGCAGTGGGAGTCGCAGGTCAACGTACACCCGCTCCAGCCAATCCCTATCATGGTGGAGAGCGGGCGGCGTGAGCTCGGCGCCGTTCACGTAGAGCTCAAACCTTCCCGAGTTCCAGATTGCCCGGCCGTTCACCTCGTGCAATCCGGTGTGACGGGCGAGCGTGTTCCAGCCCTCGCGGAAGAAGAAACGATGATCTGAGGTACAGTCAATGAACTTGCCATCCTCCAATGTCATGCGGAAAACCGGCTTGAGACCGTTCTTCGTGACTCCGCGAACGTGATCGTGACCAATGATCCAACGATCCTCGTGGAGAGTGCGCAGATGCATTCGCTCGACGCGTCGGCGCCGAAAGAGGGCATTCTTCTGGTATCTTGGATTCCGATTGCGTGTCGGTTGGAACTTTTTCCAGACATCTTCGATCGGTAACGCGTACAGCTGATTTCCCCGGCGACGGATACCGCCTGGTAAATCGAACGACACCCGGGTGCCCTCCGCTAGGCACGCAGTTCGATGCCGGATCCACTGACGCGCGACAAAGATTGGCAGCCGCACCAGGAACTTGAACTCCACCATCTCAAAGGGCGTCGTGTGCCGGTGTCGCATCAGGTACCGAATCAGGCCTCGGTCGTCACGCACCGATTTGGTGCCATGTCCATAGGACACACGGGCGGCCTGTACGATGGACGAGTCATTTCCCATGTAGTCGACGAGGACCACAAAGCCATGGGAAAGAACCGGACTCTTGACCCCGACAAGTTGGTCGGCCTCCGGTACGGAGACACGGGTCATCGCCGCCGGCTCGCTCGACACGCCAAGTGCACAGGAAATCTCGGCATAAAGAGAATCGGGAAGGGTCCCGAAACACCTCGGCAAAGCCTATAGTCCGCACGTAGGCTCAAAGTGGAGGAGGGACCCGTACGGCACGCATTCTAGTCGCGATCGCATGGCCCTACGCGAACGGGCCGTTCCACATCGGGCACCTCGCGGGTGCCTACCTTCCGGGCGACACATTCGCCCGATTCCATCGCCTGCGGGGCGACGAGGTCCTCATGGTCTCGGGTTCGGACATGCACGGGACGCCGACGCTCGTAACCGCGGAAAAGGAGGGCGTGTCCCCGGAAGAGATCGCGAATCGCTACCACAAAGTGAACAAGGACGCCTTTGAGCGTCTCGGGTTCTCGTTCGATCTTTTTACAACTACCCACACGCTCGTCCACGAACGGACTGTCCAGGAATTGTTTCTCGCCCTGCTGGAGCATGGGTTCGTCCGTCGGCGGACGGAGGAGGGAGCGTATTGTCCGAAACACCAGCGGTTCCTACCGGACCGCTATCTCGTCGGAACTTGCCCACATTGCGGTTTCGAGAGCGCCCGAGGCGACGAGTGCGATCACTGCGGGCGACCGATCAATCCCCGCGAACTCGGCTCTCCCCGGTGCGCGCTCTGCGGAACCCCTGCGGAATTCCACCCGACCGAACATTTCTACCTCGAGCTCGACCGCCTCCAGCCTCGCCTCGCAGAGTACATCGCCCGCCAGAAGGATTGGCGGAGCGGCACCTTGCGCGTGGCCGAGAACTTCCTCGCGGAAGGCCTCCACCCCACTCCGATCACCCGGGACCTCGAATGGGGAATCCCCATCCCCCTCGATGGATACGAGCACAAGCGGTTCTACGTCTGGTTCGACGCGTTGATCGGGTACCTCTCCGCGTCGAGAGAATGGGCGATCCGTGCCGGGCGCCCGGAGGCATGGCATCGGTTCTGGGACGAGCGTGAGCCGGTCCGAGCCTACTACTTCGTGGGCAAGGACAACAAGTTCCACCATACGATCGTCTGGCCGGGGGTCCTCCTCGGCGTCGGGGGGCTCCAGCTCCCGTACGATGTCCCGGCCAACGAATGGCTCCGCGTGAAAGGGGAGAAGGTCTCGAAGTCGAGGACAGGCGAGGAGGACGTCTTCATCCCGTCGCTCTTGCAGCACTATTCCCCGGACGTGATCCGATTTTACGCGGCGCTCCTCGCGCCGCAGAACCACGACACGGAGCTCGACTGGGACGAGTTCCACAAGGTCCGCGACGAGGTGCTCGCCAACCAGTACGGGAACCTGGTGCAGCGGACGCTCGTCCTGGTCCGCGAGAAGTGCTCGGGGAAGGTGCCGACGCCTCCGGAGAACTGGGACGCGGCCCGCTCGGGAGAGGTCGGGGACCGACTCCGGTCGGCCCACCTCCGCATCACCCAGGAGTACGAGCGGGTCCACCTCAAGGAGGCACTCGATGCGGCGCTCGAAGAGGTGCGAGAGGCGAACCGGCGATTCCACGACGCGCAGCCGTGGCGGGCGGATGAGCCGGAACGCTCGCGGATCCTGTACGAAACGGTGTGGCGTCTGAAGGCCATCGCCACATGGCTCGCTCCCGTCCTCCCGTTCTCGAGCGCGGAGGTGTTCCGCATGCTCGGATCGCCCGACCCGCCGGGTCCAGGGGACTGGGACCGGGGGCTTGAGCCGCCGGCGTCGGGGCAACCGCTCGGAGAAATTCGGCCCCTCTTTCCCCGCTCGAGCAGCGGAACCGGGACTACCGGGTCCGGGCAGGCTCCTCTGGCCGAGACGGGAGCGCCGCCCCTCGCGGCCCGTGCCGGCCGTATCCAGAAGGTCACCGTGCACCCTTCGGCCGACAAGCTCTACATCCTCGAGGTGGACGTCGGCGAATCCGGCCCCCGAGTGGTCGTCGCTGGACTTCGCCCGTCCTACACGCCAGAACAGCTCGTCGGTCGCGGGGTGGTCCTGCTCGCGAACCTCGCGCCGAGGACGATCCGCCGAATGACTTCGCAAGGGATGATCCTCGCTGTGGAGATTCAAGATCGCGCCGTCCTCGTCGCTCCGCCCGAGGGCGTTTCCCCAGGGACCTTTCTCGAAGGACGCGGGCCCGCCGATCGTACGATCTCCTACGAAGAGTTCGCTGCCGTTCCTTTGGTCGTGGGTCGCATCATGGGACCCGCCCCCGGGGGTGGCCAGCTCGCGGACATCGGGGGTAGGACGGTCACGGTCCCGGGCAACTGGGAAGAAGGAACGCTCGGCGTCGCCCGTCTTCCAGAGATGGGCGCGTCCGCCGCGGAATGGCTCGCATTTGGACCGGGCTTGCCGGCGATCCCGACTGAGCCCGTCCCCACCGGAGCCAAAGTGCGATGACCGACGTTCTTCGAGTTGACCTCCACGTCCACTCCGCCCACTCACCGGACTCCCGGCTCACGCTGGACGAGATCGCCGCTCGATTGCCCTATGTGGGCCTCAAGGGCTTCGCAATCACCGACCACAACTCGGTGACCGCCCACCGAGAGCTTTCCGGGCTGCGCGATCGTTTTCCGGGACTTCTGGTGGTTCCCGGAGTCGAGGTCTCCACCCGAGAGGGCCATCTTCTCGTCTACGGGATTTCTGAGCTCCCTCCCGCTCGACGACCCATCGACGAGACTCTCGAGTGGGCCAAGTCCCACGGCGGAATCTCTGTCCTCGCCCATCCACTGCGCCTTGTTCACGGCGTCGGGCGAAAAATTGCGACGGCAGCGCCGGTCACGGCGCTCGAGACCGTCAACGGCCACACGTCCGCTGTCGGGAACGCCAAGGCCGAACTTACCGCGGCCCAGCGCCATGTCGGCACGACGGGAGGAAGCGACGTTCACGAGCTCTCGGACTTGGGGCGGGCCTACACGGAGTTCTCGCCCGACATCAGCTCGGTGGAAGGTCTCCTGGAAGCGATTCGGGGGGGCCACACCTCGGGCAAAGGTAGCTCTCTACGGTGGCGAGGCCGGTTGCGATGGAGCCTGCGAACGAGCGCGCTTCGGGTGGCCCGTGGATTGCGCCCGATCTAGATCCGGCTTCGCGACCCGAGCGCTTTAAGCGGGGCTCTCCTGCCCTCCGCCGCGCCGAGGTGGCAGAATGGTTAATGCGACGGACTGCAGATCCGTTTCCTGGGGGTTCGATTCCCTCCCTCGGCTCACGATTCGCGTCCGGACTGGCGTCAGGACCGGCCCAATCTCAGAGCCAGGCAGACTGTGACCGGAGAGCCCAAGGGACGATTGATTCCCCGACCGCGAAAAGGACGTCTTGCTTGTGAGTCACGGCGGAGAGCTCATCGGTTAGCGCCTTTGCTTCGCGTGCGATGACCTCTCTTTTGCCGACAACGACCCTCAGCAGGGTCGCCAGCCTGTCGTCGGTCGCGCCCTCCGGATCCGCGAGAACCTTCTTGCATTCTTCCGTATGCGACGCGAACTCTGTCGGACTCATGACTTCAGTCAAGGCGAGGAATACTGTTTGGACGGTAGTGTGAAGGTGCACCTGAGTGTTCAGTTCCCTCAGGGAATGAATGAGCTTAGAATCCAACAGTAGGAGCTGACCCGAGTTGACGATGCTCTCGTAGGTCGGCAGTTCGAGGTAAACCGTGCCGAAATCGAGCGCGACGAAACGATCGGAAGAGCTCTTCGGATGTGTCCTCACCTCCCTTGACACGTAGGCCATTTCGTCCTTCAGGGCCTCCATCAGCTCGACCCGTGTTGCTTCCTGCCTCTCAGCGTCGGTCCTTCTATGCTCCCTGAGCCCGAACAAGTAACCCAGCCAAGCCCCAATCAGGACGCCGACGAGGTCCGCTATGGCCTCAATCAAATAGTCGGTTAGCGCCACAAACCCACCACGACTCGAAAGTAGCTAATTGAGTTACCTGAGTGGCTGCTCACACGGGCTCGAGAAGAATCGAGGATCTGGCCGATCGAATCCGGCGAATTCTAAACCGTTCGGCAGAAAGCAAGGCTCGCGAAGGGAACCCGATTCGCCGAGGGATCACACAATCGGCTCTAGCGGTGGCTCGCGAGCCCCGTACCGACGTACCCCCAATCCTGCTACGAGGATCAGGAGCCCTGCGACGAGCACTGACAAGACGAGCCCCGAACCCAGTGGAGTCGGAAGATAGTCGGCCACGGGAAAGATCAATCCCCGTGTCATGAGTTCTAGGACGATGCCGGTCAGAGTGGTGACGGTTCCAATGATCGCTAGCGCCTTCCACGTCGTTCCTGGAACGGTTCCGAGGCTGTAGCGGTCGGCGCCGGCCACGATCTCGTCCTCCGCGACGCCGGTGTCAAACTCTTCTGAGAGCTGAGTATCCATCGAACGAGACCGGGAAGCCCGCCCGTTGAAATGAGAGTTTCGTCGCCGGTGGCCTTCGAAACCTGGTGTCGAACTGACCCCTCTCGAACCCTCCCGCCTCGACCTCAATCACCGGACGTGAAAAGATTCGAACCCGTGTGCCGCGGAATTGCCTCGAATTCACCACGCGCGATCAGGACCCGCGGGAACGCGGCTGTGACCCCTTAGCTCCGCTTCCCTCCCTCGGCGTTGGAAAGCGTGCCAACAACCGCCGAACCCCCAGGGCGTTCGCGGGCTGCGCGGTGCGCGAGGCCGACCTGCCGGGTCGCTTGGAGCGACCCAAACGGTTGCGATAGAGTCCTTATAGTGGGTCGCTGGTCGGAGAGGTTCGATGCCGCTCTACATGGATACGCACCGGAACATGAAGGGCGTGACGCCGGCCGCGGTCGCCGAGGCGCATGCAAAGGACGTCAAGGTCCAAGGAAGGCACGGGGTCGAGTATCTCCACTACTGGGTGGACGAGAAAAACGGGACGATACAATGCTTGGTTAATGCTCCCAGCGCCGAGGCCGCCGCTCGAGTTCACAAGGAAGCCCACGGCCTCCTCGCAGACGAGATTCACGAAGTCACACAGGGATAGTGTTGCTCCTGGCCCACTCCGCGACGCACGGCGCGGAATCGAACCCTGAGCTCTCTTCCCTCCCTCGGCTCTCGATTGTCGCGTGGGCCCTTGGTTCCGCCTTGAAGTCCGGGGCCTGGGTTCGCCGGAACGTGGATCTCCAATTCTCGCTCAACCGATGCCGAGACCTCGATCCGCCAGTAATCCCGGTCGGTCGGTTCGAGGCACACTTGGAGGGTGCGTCTCGCGTGTCGGGGTGATGGCAGCCCTCGTGTCGACCGCTGACTCTTCCGACTCACGATTTGTACAGGGATCGGCTCGAACGCAGGCTCCGAGACAGGGCGAGGGGGATCCGAGATCGAAGGGCCACACTTGTTTTCCAGAGCCTCTATATCGATCGGGTTGGGAGAGGCAGGGCTCCCCCCTAACCCACCCGTGATAGTACGGTTCGCGCCCGTAGGGTGATCATCTTGCTCGGTTGGCCCGGTTCCTCGAACGTGAGGGGGACGGGGCGTTTTTCCGGGTGCTGGGCGAACCAGCGAGCGGACTCGGAGTCGGGATCCGTCTGAGTCGCGTCGAGGTTCCACTTCCCGTCTTTCCGTTGCTTCGAGCGGAGCAGATCGAGCGCATAGCCGAGGCGTCGATCGTTCCCATAGCCGAGCGCGGTCAGGCAGTCGAGCCCGACAAGCAGATCGTAGTAGTAGTGCGTGGGCCAGTGAAAGCGGTACCACGGCTCGTACCGGTCGCCCTGCTGGTGGAGCTCTCGTTCGAGGTAGTACTCCGCGGTCCTCTCGACCACGGACCGCATCCCGCTTGACCACTTCTCACGCGGGTACACGGCGAATGCCCCCAGCCCCTCCCACGCGTCGAGCGTCCGGCTTGTCGCCGGGCCGTCGGAAGAGAATCGGCACGTCCAGCCGCCCTTCGGATGCGCAGTCTTGACCAGCCACTCCATCGTGTGGCGGACTCGAGCGTCGTCGCCGAACCCGAGCCGGATCAGCGCCCGGGCCATGTTGGCCGTGAAGCAATGGTGCCCCTTGCCCTTCCCGAGGCCTCCAACACCACCACCGACGAGAGGGGACTTCGCCATCCAGTACTCGCACGACGCCCGAACCTCGGGGATCTCGAGGGTCGCGCCGAGGTCTGCGAGGGCGAGCATGTTCCAGTGGGTCCCGAGGAATCGGGGCTCCATCCGGCCCCCGTCGCGGACCCACCATCCCGCCGGGTTCCTTCGGGAGAGGATCTCCCGGACCCATGGGTCGTGGGGGATCTCTGCCCGAGCAGCGCGGACCTCCGGGTCCGACTCTCGCCGTCCCATCACTTGGGTCAACGTGAGATAGCGAATGGACGGTTGACTCGGCTCGAGTAGCCACGTCAAGACCGGGTCGGACGGCACGATGCCCCGGATGGGCCAGTTCCTACTTAGTTCCGGCGAGCTGCGCCCCTGCGAGGGCATGAGCCGAGCGGGTCCGGTACCCGCGCTTCGGTCACGCCTACAAGGACGGCAGCGAGCCCTGAGCTCGAATCTCTTCCTCGGCGTGCACGCCCGAATTCCGGGTCCCGATCTTCCCCCTCTCCGAAGCGGTAGGCCGCTCGATTGTCGTTATCAAAACGCGCCGCTCACTCGGATATTCCCGAGCGTCGAGCGAAAGATCCGGCGCGGGCGGAAGGATCATATTCGGATCGACAAGCAGAGCTCGCCACGTTCGGGTTCAAGTCGAGGTTCGGCGAACCACGTGGAGTGCTCGGAATTTGAAACACGCACTCAACGGCCGGACCTGCCGGAGGAAACGATTCCGGTATTCGATGCGAGGTCCTCTTGGTCTAGACAAGGAGGACTGCTCCCACGGACCCTGTGGGCAGGTCGTAAAGTGGGTTCGGGAGAAGACGGCTCGAAGGACCGCCGGACCCACCGTGATCTCGCAAGATCTACAGTACCGGCGTCTCGCGCACCGGAATTCCCAGTCGCGTGAGCTTCGATTGGAACCTTGGATGGTCGCGGATCGAATCGAAGGCGAGCCACTGGTAGTCGGACCAGAGGCAGCGGTCCCCCAGCTCGAAATCGCGATCGAGGCACTCGAATGCCTTCTCGGTCTCCCCCAGGACCACATGGAGCCCCGCGAGGAGAGCGAGGTTGACGAATCGAGTCCGCGACGCTTCCCTCCACTCTTCGAGAAGCGTTCGGGCTTCCGAGGAATCGCCGAGGATCCCCCGCAGGACCGCACGGTTCCACCGGTCGTGGTTGTTCACGGGGCCCGAGGAGAGCTCGGCCTCCCGACGGGCCTCGTCCATTCGGCCGGCTCGGGCGAAGATCGATCCAAGTTCGATGTGGATTCCGGGGTTTCCGGGAGACCGGTCCCTCTCCTCCTCGGCCAAGGCGATGGCGGTTTCGAAGTCGCCGCAGGCGAAGTCCACTACGATCAGCCAGTCCCTCGGGAGCCACCAGAGCGGGTCGAGCTCGATCGTCGTGCGCAGTTCTTCGACAGCCTCGTCGAACCGCTGGACGACCCGTAGGAGCATCGCGTACCAGAAGTGCGCGTCCGCGTTGCTCGGATTGAGCGAGATGGCCCGCTGGAATTCGATCTCCGCGAGCTCCCAATTCTGATCCGACTGCAGCGCGAGGTTGCCGCACGCCGTGTGGGCGTCGGAGGAGTCCGGGTCGAGGTCGAGCGCCTTCTCGACCAGCGCCTTCGCCCGTGGGAACGTTTCTCGGGGGGCCAGCGTGTCACCGGCGAGGAGAATGAGCGTGTTCGCGAGGTAGGAGCACGCTAGCGAGAAGTTCGGGTCCCGCTGGATCGCCTCCTCGAAGAAGCGGACCGAGCGGACGTAGCCCTCCTCGGTGGATTGACGGAGCGCGTGGATCCCCCTCAAGTACGAATTGTAGGCCACCAGGTCGTCCGTCGGCCGTTTCCGGATCGATTCCCGCGCGGTGCCGAGGAGCTCCAGGCGGAGCGCGGCCGCGGTCTTCTCGGCGATCTCCGTCTGGACCGCAAAGACGTCGTCCAGTTCCCGATCATAGCTCTGGGCCCACACGTGTTCCTGGGAGTTCACTTCGATGAGCTGGAGAGTGATCCGGAGCCGATTCCCCGCCTTCCGCACGCTGCCCTCAAGCACCGAGCCGACATCGAGCTCGCCGCCGATTTGCGTCAGGGACTTCGTGGTGCCTTTGTACTGGTTGACCGAGGTGCGCGCGATCACTCGAAGCCCATGGATCTTGCAGAACGCGCTGATCAGCTCCTCGGTGAGCCCGTCCGCGAAGTACTCGTCCTTCGGGTCCGGACTGATGTTCGCAAGCGGAAGGACCGCGAGGCGCGCTGCAGTGACGGGCGAGGTCGAGGGTACCGGGGTCTCCCACGGCAGTGGAACTCGATAGATGTCCGTCGGGACACGGACGTTCTTGAGGGCCGTAGGTTCCAGTTTCTCGAAGCGGGCGGGCAGCTTGTTCCGGATCTGGTCGTAGACGGGACCCGAGATGCAGATCCCCCCGGGTCCCGCGAGCGGCTGAATCCGGGATGCGATGTTCACGGCGTCACCGAAGATGTCGCCGCCGAGCTCTTCGACATCTCCCAGGTGGATCCCAATCCGAAGCCGGATCGGCGAGCTCCCCGGACGCGAGTTCCGCTCCTCGAGGTGCTGATGGATATCGATCGCGCACTGCGCGGCGCGCAGGGCGCTCTCGAACTCGACCAGGAATCCGTCGCCGATCTCCTTGATCTCCCGGCCGTGGTGCGCGCTGAAGAGCGGGCGGACGATTTCTTCTTGTTCGTGAAGGAGCCTGAGCGCGGCGGCCTCGTCGTCTTGGGCCGCGGCGGTAAACCCGACCATGTCGGTGAACATTATCGCGGCAAGCCGGCGAGCCGGAGTCACGCAGCGTATATCGCATCTCTTAGATTAACTGAGCCCCGGCCCCCCTTCGCCGAAGCCACCGGCGAGCCACGGAGGCCAAATAGAGCCTTGAGCTACCAAGCGGCGTGACCGAGCTTCGGAAGGTGGAGCTCTCCGTCACGGGACTTCTGAACGGTCGGCTGTACGGCGCGCACGGGTCGCTCACGGTCGACAACGTGCAAGGAACGAAAACAGGCGATATCGTCTATGACCCTCGACCCGCCGGCTTGGCCGTCGGACCGGATTGTACGCTCTGCTCGACGGGCAAGTGCTTTCTCGGCGCTCGGCCGGTGAGTCGCGGTCGATTCTACGGACCGCTGGATCTGCTCGGGTCCGAGTTTGTCTCGATTCGCTCGACCCAGGTGGGCCGGCTGGGCAACGTGAGCATCAGCGAGAGAGCGGTGGTCGATTCGGGCGTGATCCGATCCGACCTCACGGCGATCGGAGAGTACCGGGTGCCCAACGTCGTCCGCGTCGGTCCGCTACGGGAAACGATCCACGTCTCGGGCCGGGAGAGCTTGAGCTCGGAGGGACGCTACTCACTTGTCACCAAATCCGGCCGAAGGATTCCCGTCCGGTACATCCATCTCTACCGGTCCCTGCGCCCGAGCCGGACCCTGTTCTCGCGTCTGCTTGGACACGCGTTCCTTCTACGTGCGGAGATCACTCCAAGCTGGCGCGGGAATACTGTCGCGTATCACAGTCGATCGACGATCGAGCCGATCTGACCGCCTTCCGCGGGCCTCTCACGCCTCCTCTGTCCGGGGTGATCCGCAGTCCGCCGAGCAGTGCGCCGTCTCGACCCTGGGGCGCGGCACCTCGGCACTCCTCGGTTCGAGGATCGCGCTCCAGTGACTCCTGGCGCATCCGCCCATTCGAGTCCGCGCGACCGAGTCGGCGGAATGATGGTCTCATTCAAGGAAGGAGGCCCCGTCGCTCCGTGCCCAGCTCCCCAACCATGCGCCGGGGTCAAGCTGGAATCGCGTCATGACGAATCCCGAGGAACGCTCAGCGATGTTCGAATCCGTCATCATGGGGTCGCGTCGAGATCCTGTGGCCGAGGACGAAAAAAGTCGCATTTCAGAACCGGCTGGCGCGGGTATCGCTCTGAGACGAGAGGGCACCAGATGAAGACGCTGGTCGAGGTTCTCACGTACTTCGGCGGTGCCGCACATCGATGGCACAGCGACTCGGGGAATGGGACCGAAGTCTCGGGTCGGGGTCGACCTCCCGCCCGCCCATCCGTCATGGCTCGACCAACGGGTAGAACCGACGGAGCTTTGTCTCCCTCACGCACCTGAGTCCCGTCCCATCCACGGATCGATGCGGGAAGCGAGGAAAGGCTTATCGTCGCGGTGTTGTGCTTCGGCATCGCCTCCCCACTTTTCCATGGTAAAGTCCGGCAAGCCTCGCGCCCGAGAATTCCAGTGGCCGGATCCGGCTCGCTTCGCCGAACCGATTCGAACCTTGAGCGGCCTCGAATTCATGCGCGCGTTTCTCTCGGGCAAGCTGCCACCGCCGCCGTTCATGGAACTTCTCGGCATTCGAATCGTGTCCGTGGAGGCCGGTTCTGTCGCATTCGAGTTCGAGCCGGCCGAGTTCATGTACAGTCCCTTGGGGAACGTCCACGGTGGAATTGTCACCGTTCTGCTCGACACCGCGATGGGCTGTTCCTTCCACACGACGTTGCCGGCCGGGGTGGGCTACACGACCCTCGAGCTGAAGGTCAACTTCCTCCGCCCCGTTACGTCAAGCTCGGGGACGCTGAGGGCCGAAGGCCACGTGGTTCATTCCGGATCCCGGGTCGCCACTACCGAGGCTCGTCTATTCGATCGCGAGAAGAAACTGTATTCCCATGCGACCTCGACCCTCCTCATTCTGCGTCCCGATCCGGGGTGAGATTGCCCTGGAAGGGGGGGGTCATGAGGACTGGACCAGTGACTGAGTGGAGGCGCGCCGCGACCCGAAGGTGAACGGTTCGACCCGATGTCCCCCGGTTCGATCTTGGGAGCGCAGGATCCATCGATGATCCACCGCTCCGTTCGCTCGGTTGGGGAAGCGATTCCGTGAAGCTCGAGGGCCTGCCACTCACCCTCGCGACCTTTGCGGCCTCGACTCGGACGAACTCGCAGTTTCGCAAGTTCGACCTCGCGGTTCTGGACAGGATCCACCTACCCCCGGGGCTCACCGGGCTTCTGGACGAGCCGCCGCTGTCCCGAGTGACCTTCGTCGAGGATGACAACCGGGGTGCCGTCTCACCCGAGCCGATCGCGACCCTCGACGGGCTAGGGTTCCACGTTTCGATCAAAGGCGTGGGTTCGACCACCGATCCCTATTCCTCCCGTCCCCTCAACGTTCCAACGGCCTCGCTGTTGACGGACGATCCCGGAGTACGGGAACGGCTCGCCCATCCGGCGATGGCCCGTCCCGCCGGCGAGCCCGACCGCGTGATCACGGGGGAACGCTGGCTGCGCGGGTCCCCGTACGGCGGTCAGGGACTCGAGCACGCGGAGATCGCGTTGCGCGTCTCCGAACGAGCCGATCTCACCTCCCTCCGTGGATTCCTGATCGCTCCGGTGGTGAAGATCGCCTTCTTCCCGCCACAGCTTGAGGAACGTCTCCGGACCCTTCACTGGTACCGCCGATTCGAGGGACCGATCGTCCAGGAGATTCGCCTGGTCCCGTCGAACGTCCGCATCTACTTCCACGCCAAGAACACGATCGGAAGCGATCCGCGACACGTCTTCGAACTGTTCGGCATCCGATCGAGCGCCGAGGCTCTCCAGTTCGAGACGCAGTTCGTTCGTTCAGCGATCGCACTGCTCACCCTTTACGCACGGACGTTGCAGTACGACCCGGTCCGGCAGCGCTACTCCGGACTCGACTTCCACGATGTGTGGCTCGATAAGGATGCGGTTCTCGCACCGAACGGATCGGTGTATTTCGTCGACCTCGAGGGGATCGAGGAGGAGACCACGGACCCCGAGCGGCTGCGGGAGAAGCTGGAAGACCAAGTCTTTCGGTCCCTCTACGAATTCCTCTTCGCGTACGAGCAGCTCGAACAGGAGCGCGTCCGCCGATTCGGGGCCGGGCGTCCCCGGAAGGCCCAATTCGTCGAACTCCTGACCGAGGCCCTTGCGGGAGACCCGTTCGTTCGGGCCCGAGAGTCCGGTCGCGGCGTCGGGATAGAGATCCGCAACGCGCTCGGCGACGAGGGCCTTTATACGACGTTCCCTCTGGTCGACCGGTAGCGTGACGAGCTGCACTCAGGTTGCCACATTCCTTCAGCAGGCGAGCGCCCGAAGCGTTCAGGAACGGCTGCTACCCGCTGACCTCGACGGCCTCCAGCAGCTCGGGCTGATCGCGATCCTTCCGTCCCCCGAATTCCTCCAACTCCAACAGGAGGTCGCGCAGCTCCAGCAGAGCCAAGCCGCCCTCGCTCAGGGGACCGCGGAGCGTGCTGCCGAGGCTGCACGGATGATCGACGACACCCGCACGACCCACTCAATCCTCTTCCACATGGAAGGGGTCGACCGCGAGCACGCGACGCTGGAACGTCTCGATCAGGAGCAGGAGGCGTTGAAGACGATGGATGCCGACCTCGCAAAGCGTCAACAGGATTTCGCCCAGTTGCTCGTGAAGAAGTCTCTCCTCGACATGGCGACGCCGTACGACTCCGAGTACATCGCCATCACGACGAACGGCCGAATCGCGCTCCGGGACCTGAACGTCGCTCTCTACCGGGTCGGCGACGCGGAGTTCTCGGTCTACTGGAACCAAGCGAAATCCATCGACCAGAGTCTGGGCGCGATCGCGAATGGTGCGGCCGTCGTCCACGTTCCGCTTTCCCAGTCGCTTTCCGGAGTCGATCCCTCCTATCTGTGGGCCGTCTCGATCGGGATGGTGAAGGAACCCGGCGACCCCCAGCAGCGCGTCCAAGCTTTCCTCGACGCGTACCAGGGCGTTACCTCGCTCTCCCCCAACGTCGAGAATCGACTCATGTCCGCCGAGATCCTCTCCGTGCTTTCCGCCCCAGTGAATGCCTCGCTCGAGGCGTTGCCCCCGCTCATTCAAGGAGCGAAGGGCTTCGGGGTTCCGGACGAAGCCGCCCTGGGCGTCGCATCGATCCTTCTCCTCGGGCGGCGGGCCGACGGAACGTATGCGAGCGAGCCACTGCGCCAGTTCCTCACCCGGACCCTCTCGTACGAGTCAGCGGCCCTTCTCGCGGTGGTCAACCGGCCGGTGGACGAGCTCTCCTCGAGATTCAACGCGATTCGGTCCCTCTATCAGTCCTGGGGATACTCCACGTCGGAGGACACCGAGCTCTCCTCCGCCTACCTCGCTGCCTCCGAGGTTCCCCTGGAGAGCGTCAGCACCAAGGTCGCGATCCTGGCTCGGGGGATGGCGGGGTATCTCCAGTACCCTCTCGTTGCCTCCGCCATCCTCGCATCGATACCGGTTCTCGAGGCGAACGAGACGCTGAATCTCCTCGAGAAGGCCTACGAAATCCTCGGCCAGCGCACGGGGCCCATGTCCCAGGCCGAGCTCATCTGCCTTGCGGTGCGGATGATCCACGGCGTGAACGTCAAGAGCGTCGACGAGATCGACCCGACCCAGGCGAAACCTCCCCCGGTTCCGGACTTTTCCTACGGCAGCCGACCCCCGATCTTCTGGGCGGGAGTGTACGTGACCCACGGCGCGTACTACTCCACGTTCAGTGGCATCGGAGGGGTCCACCCCGGCCATGTACACGCCTGGGGTGGAGGAGGGTTTGGAGGGTTCGGGGGATGACCCGGCGAGCGGAGATCGCCGTCGCCGCCCTCCTAGTGCTCGTCGTAGTGTTCCTGCCCGGCGGGGTCCGGGCGGCCGCGAGCTCCCACTACGTCCCGATCGCGGGGGACCGGTTCGCCTACCACGAGACGATCACGATCACGAATGGGGTGGGAAACTACTCCGGCTATACCGAGAATGGCAACTACACGGGCTCGATCGCCGTGACCGGCGTCCTCCCCAACTACACGGAGTCCGCCGATTACCTCAGCGCGGGCACGTGGAGCAACAGCGCGGGTCAGAGCGAGGCATGGTCGGAAAGTGGATCGTTCACCTTCTCGGCCGCGACGTTCCTCTATGTGCAAGGGACCGACAATCAGACCGGGTACGTCCACCCGTACGTCTGGTTCTACATGAACAACTCGCTCTCGAACGGATCGACCTTCGAGCTCCTGAACACCCCGATGACCGTCGTATCGACCGACGTCCCGTTCCCGGTCCCATTCCTTCGCACCGGCTACGCAGCGACGATCTTCGCGGAAGGCAATGGGACCTACGAGCGCGACGACAGTTACGGACTGTTCGACGCGTCGTACCAGTGGAAGACGTACTTCGATCCCGGAACCGGGTACATTCTCGGCTACGTCTACACCGAGAAGGACTCGAACGGGGCCGGGGACGGGTTCACCTACACCGATTCGCTCGCCGACAGGGCCGTGACATTCGAACTGACCTCCGCGACTCCGCCGGCCTCCTCGGTCTCTTCGACGTCCCCCGGTGGAATTTCACTCCTCCTCGTGGCGATCATCGTGGTCGTGATCGCGATCGTGGTCGTCCTCGTGCTGGTGGCCGCTTGGAGCCGTCGCCGGTCCCGGGCCCGCCTGCCCCGGCACCCGTCTTGGGCGATACCGGGGACGCTGCCCAGCTACGCACCCCCACCCCCGGTCAACCTCATCCCGCGGGACCAGCCGCCGGTTCAGCAAGTGGTGATCCGGGAAACGGTCAAAGTGCCATGCCGGTACTGCGGTACGTTGATCGATTCCACCGCGACGAACTGTCCGAATTGCGGTGCGCCCCGGACGTGAGGCGGCCGCCTACCGGGGTTGGTTCGGCCGATACTGATACATCCGGCCGACGACCGCCATTCCCGCCTTCGAGGCCGCGAGGTGGGAGGCGGTGTTCCCGTCATAGATCTCGGAGACCACGAACCGTCCGCCGGTGCGGGCGAGCCACATCATGCGGCTCAGGAGGAGGTCGGTCCCGATGCCGAGCCCACGGTATCGAGGGTGCACCAGGAACGAATGACCGCGCGCATAGGGGCCCACCCGAGTGAGGCCGCTCATGCCCACGACCCGGTGATCGATCTCGCAGAGGAACACCGTCTCCTCCGGGCGGGGCAGCGTATCGAACCAGGAGTCCTCGCCGGGGCCGGAGACTTCGCGCACCAGGGTCCGGAGCGCGGGAAGGTCCTCGAGTTGGGCGATTCGAACGACATTGCGAATCGTCCCCGCGCCCGGCCAGTCCCGGAGGTCCGCTGCCAGGACGTCGATCGGTGTACCGCCGGGGAGCCACGAACGTTCGCTGTACGCACCGTGCGGACCCATTTGCGAGAGGAAGTGTTCCGCGATCGGCCGTGTCCGGGTGAAGAAGGACCCGACGCTCTCGACCGATCCCTGGAGTTGAATTCCCCGGACCTCGCCGTTTATCTCTGCGTACACGACCCGTCCATGCGTTCGGAGCGCCTCTTTCATGAAGAGGGGGAGGAACGGTCCGAACCACTCGGAAATCTCCGGGAGCCGGAGTCGATCCACCTCGACCGCAGACCCCACCGATCCGTACAAGACCTCCTCAGAGAGTGCGGGGATTTCCTGCGGGGCCGGTACACGATACTCCAGCCGGCGGGCGGCCCCTTCCGCGTCGGCGGTCGTATCGAGTGGAAATGCCGGGCGGGGGTCGAAAGGAGAATCGGGAGTCGGGAACCGCCCGGGATCGGCCGGCCCTAGGCCCTCCCACCGGTCCTCTAGGATCCCGACGACGAGGCGGCGGGCCAGGCCCGCCGCCCTCATGACACCGAATCCGTTGAATCCCGTGGCGACGAACAGTCCGGATGTCCCCGGCACACGGCCGACGAGCGGGTAGCGATCGGGCGAGGCCACGCACACCCCGGCCCAACCCATCTCGACCTGGACCGACTCGAACTCGGGAAAGCCGGCCCGAACACACTCGGACATCCGTTCGAGGAATGCGGAGTCCGCAGCTCGATCGGCGCGGTCGGGACCGGTTTCGATCCTTTCCGTTCCGTCCCCGGCCACCAACCGTCCCTGGTCCGTGGGAGCCACGTAGTGGTTCTGGTCGATGTCGTGAAGGGTGGGAAACTCCCGCGCGAGGGGTCGGGGTCGAAGTCGGCAGGCCTGGGTCCGGAACGGGGCCAACGGGAGGGGGTGGCCCAGTCCTTCGAGGAGACGCTTCGTCCAGGCCCCGGTGGCGAGCGCAAGGGAACGGGTCTCGACCACTCGGTCGGCCAGCTCCACCCGCCATCGGCCTTCCGAGGAGTCGATCCGAGGCGGGATGGGGGTCTGCACGAAATCTCCCCCCGATCCACGGGCCAGGCGGAGGTAGGCCGAGGCCAACTCGGGCGCCGAAACGGTCGCGTCCCCTGGCGTGTACAGACCGGCCCTCGCCCCCTCGGGGACCCCCCCAGGAAGGAGCTCCCCCAACCGATCGGGACCGACCCCTTCACTCTCGATCCCATGGTGTCCGAGGACCTGGGAGATGAGCTCGAACCATCGAACGCCCTCTTCGCAGGCAGTGACCCGGACCCCCCCGTTCGTTCGGAATCCTCCGAGGCCCAACATTTCCGAGAGCGTTCGGTACTCTGCGTAGGTCTCCTGGACGATGGCGAGGTCCCAGGCGTCCCACCCCGGATAGCTGAGGATACCGGCGCTCGCCGATGTGGCACCGTCTCTGGGTCCCGAGGGCGCGAGATCGATCGTGACGACCGGACCGCAGCGGCACCGGGCGAGATGGTAGGAGATCGCGGAGCCCACGATCCCCCCGCCGAGTACCACAACGTCTGCTCGCTCGGTCATCCGGCTCACTCCCGGGCTTGAGAGGACCTTGCCGGAGATCCGTCCGATTTCGACGGGCTCGGATTGCGTGACCTCGAGGCCGGGAGGGTCGTACTTCGCGGGATCGGGGAGGACGGTCTCCCGTTCGAGACCAGGGCCAACCTGCGAACGATCATCTGGAACCTTGGGGACACGGAGCTCCAGCACCGGGGAGAGATGAACGTGTTCTTCTGACCGGTGGACTTCGACACCCGTGCAGGACGGGTTCAGCCCCCGCCTCGAGAACGTACCGGCCGGGAAGGTCGCGGATCCCCCGATGTCCGACCGGACTAGACTCCCTCGGAGATGGGCTCCACGTCCCCCGACGATTTTGCCGGCAGCGGGCGGACCCAGACGCGAGCAACCCACACGCCGAGGCGCACGGCGACGTAGATGCAGAACGCGATCGTCACGATGAAGAAGCTCGCCGGGAAGGCGCTCACCGGGTACGGCCAGTACGACGAAGCGAACCAGGCAAGGGTCAGCCCGAGCCACGTCGAGGCCACGGCGAGAAGGACCGAAGCCGTCACGGCATAGATCGGTCGCTGGGTCAGACGGACGGCGGTCGCCGCGGGGGTCACCATCAGCGCGAAGATCAGCAGCACTCCGACCACCGTCACGGAGAACGAGATTGCGACCGCCACGAGAAGCATGAAGATCAGCCCGAGTGCCATCATCGGAAGACCCTTCGCCTCGGCGACGTCCGGGTCGAGCGAGGAGAACAATAGGGGCCGGTAGACGAGCGCCATGACCACCACCACGCCGACGCTCACCTCGAGCATGAGGAGGACCTCGGCGGTGCTGATCCCCAGGATCTCGCCGAAGAGGATCGTGTACGCCTCGCTGGCGTACCCCTTGTAGAGGCTCAGGAAGACGAGCCCGAGGGCCAGCATGAACGCGAGGATCGTCCCGATCTCCACGTCCCGGGTCGTGGCCCGCTTACCGGCCAGCGCCATGCCGACGCCCCCCGAGGAAGTGGCGATCAGCAACCCGTAGAGCGGATTCACGCCGAACAGGACTGCGCCCGCAGCACCGGAGAACCCTCCGTGGCCAAGGGCGTGGGTCGCGAACGCGGAGCGGCGAAGCACCACGAGGTACCCTACGATCCCGGCCATGACCGACGCGATCCCCCCCGCTTCGAAGGCGTTCCGGATGAACGCCCACTGCCACATCGCGCGCAGGTCCGTGACGATGTTCCAGCTGAAGCTCATGCGACCGCCTTCTCGTGCGGGTTCTCCCCCCCGACGATGACGATGTTGCCTCGGGAGTCGCGGAGGACCTCGACCGGCACTCCGTAAAGCTCCGAGAGCGACGAGGACGTGAGGACCGCGTCCGGCGACCCGGAAGCGACACGCCCATTCGCGATGTAGATGACCTTGTCGAGGCACTCGATGAGGGGGTTGATGTCGTGGGCGACCAGGAGGGTCGTCACTCCGCGGGAGCGGACGAGCCCATGGACGACCTCGACGAGCTCCCGCGTCCGACGGAGGTCCAGGTTGGAGAGAGGTTCGTCCAGGAGGAGCATGTCGGGCCTTCCCACGAGGGCCTCGGCGAGGAAGATCCGCTGGAGCTCGCCGCCGGACATCTGCCCGAGCGACACGTGCCCGAGCTCGGTCGCGCCCACCGCCTCAAGCGCCTCGCGAGTGGCGTCCCGATGCGCGCGGCCCGAGGAGACCGGCCCCCACTTCGTCCCGTCGATCCCAAGGCGGACCAATGCCTGGGCGGCGACGAACGTGTCGTTGTCGATCGAGTGCCGCTGCGGCACGTAACCGATCCGGTCGTTCCCGCGCCTCGGCGTCGCCCCGAAGACGGTCAGCGCGCCGGCCACCGGGCGCTGCAGCCCCAGGAGCAGTCGGAACAGGGTCGTCTTTCCCGCCCCGTTGGGGCCGATCAACGCGACGAACTCTCCGCGCCGGACATCGAACGTCGCGTCGTGCCAAACGGATTGCTTTCCGTACGCCACCTCGACGCGCGAGGCCCGGATGGCGAACTCTGGGTCGCCCAAATCCAGGTTACCTTTCTGCACGGGATCTGACCGTCCGCTATTCCCCGAGCACGGTCGCGTTCAGCGCGTTCGCGAGGTAGTCGTACTCGCCTCCCATCCAATTTTGGAACGAGACATCCGGGGGTTGGATCGTCTCGGTGACGCCGATCACCGTCACATTATGCTGCGCCGCGATCGACTTCATGTTCGAGGTGATCGGGCTCACGGTCTGCTCGTTGTAGACGAGGATCCCCACCTTCCCGCTCTCGAGCTGGCACTGGAACGTGACGATGTTCTGCGTCGTCGGGTCGTTCCCCTCGGCGATCGCCTCCATGAAGGTGGGCGGAGACGCGAGGTCGAGGTTCGTGTAGTTCGCCAGATAGACGAAGATGCTCTCGGTCGACGCGACCACCGTGCCGGACCGGTCGTTCCGGATCCAGTTGGCCTGGGCGTAAAGACGGTCGAGCGAGGCGTTGAGCGCCGCGTAGTTCGCCTGGAAGTAGCTCGTCGAGGATGGCTGGATCGAGACCAGATCCATGTACATCGCCGCCACAGTCCGGATGACGTAGTAGGGGTTGTACCACTGGTGGGGATTGCCGGTGACAATCCCCCCATTCACGTTGACCCCGTTCAGGTCCCCGACGTTCAGGACGATCTGGTTCGAGCTGTCGGCTGCGGCGATGAGCTGGAGGGCCCAGTCGTCGTACCCGACCCCATTGACGATCACGAACTGCGCGGAAGAGATCTCCTCGGCATCCGTCGTGTTCGCCTCGTACTCGTGGGGATCCGTGTTGGGGTCGTCCACGATGCTGATCACCGACGTGCGGTTACCTCCCAGCTGGGAGACTAGGCTCCCCCAGAAATTCTCGCCGGCAACAACCTGGATCAAGCTCCCGGGAGCCACATGGGCGCTACCGGTGCTCCCGGGCGATAGGCCCGACGGGGCGCTCGTGACATTGGGATCGAACCCGGGCGTGATCTCCGGGAGGGGCGAGGTCAGCGATGGCGCGGGGACGGTCGTTCCGGCGCAGGGGTTCGAGGGGGATGCCGAGGTCAGCACCTCGTACGTTCCCGCGCTGGCGACAGCGACCACCGCGACCACGGTGATGGCGATCTTCGTCCACTTCTGCAATCCTCGTTCCCTCCGTCAGGTTTCGTCCAGGGCGCGTCCCACGTCCTCGAACCGGCCCTCCGGTGCGTAGTGCGTCCACTGCAGATCGGTTCGCCCAGGGGTCCTCGAGAGCGCTCTCCACGATCTCATCCGTAGATTCCTTCGTTCGCGGTCCGCCTAGTTTCCCTTGGACGGCGGTGAAGAGCGGCAAGGGGCGATCGGTGCCCCATGAGGGCACGAGCTTGGATGCTGCTGGGCTCGGCAGACCTCCTCGACCGTCCGATGCGAAATGGCGAGATCGATTTCCTTCGCCGCCGCGCAACTTTCGTCAGGAGGAAGGCCGAGACTCCCGAATAGGGTCTCGGCAACGCGGTGGTGGCGCTGGTACTCACTGAGGGTCTGGTGGCCCTTGAAGGTAAGGCGGCTCTTGCCGCGGTATCGCGCAACCAGGCCGAGCTCCTCGAGAGGGGTCACGTGGCCAAGTGCGGAAGGGGGGGAGAGCCTGAGCTTCGAGGCGATCTCTTTGAGGGAGACCCCCCGATCCGGGGTCTCGCGAACTCGGATGACCTGTAGGGTCTCGAGCTGGCGTCGGGTGAGTTTCTGGAGCGTCTCCACGGAGGACAGAGGCCATCTGACGAATATAAACCATACCCTAATTATTAGGGATACCCAAGTTGGTGCTGAGAAATCGACCCCGGTCGACCTTGGGAGGGCCCACGCCTGTTGGCCCACTCTGGGAGACCCGATCCGTGCGGTCGAGGGAAGGTAGGGGCCGCCTTGAACCCGCGCGAGGACGACGGGTCACATCGCCCGAGAGGCGCGCGGCGTTCGGGGAATGGCCCCGGACTTCACCACGAGAACCGAGCAACGAGCATGGTGCAGGATCCCGTCGGAGACGCTTCCCAGGAAGAACCGTCCCGCATCCGAGAGTCCGCGGGAGCCGGCGACGATGAGGTCCGGCGGATGCTTCTCGGAGTACTCGAGGATGCGATCGACGGGATCCCCCTCGAGGAGCACGGTCTCGACGTTCGAGACCCCCTTCTCCGAAACCCTCGTCTTCGCATCGGCCAGCATCCGGCGAGCTCCCTCGATCGTTTCGACGACCGATGCGCCCGGAGGCATCTCGATCCCGTACGCCGCGGCCATGACCGGGATGACACACGCGAGAGTCAGTTTCGCATTGTTGCGGGCGGCGACCTCCGTCGCCTGGTCAAGGGCTGCCATGGACGATTGGGTACCGTCGTACGCGACCAGGATCGATGCGAACGCCACGAGGGATGTGCAATAGTTCCCGGTTGATAGGCGTTGGGGCCCGGCGCGGGGTTTCGATGCTCCGAGCGGCCCCAAGGGGGATATGGGGCCCGCTCTCTCCCTCCGCGGATGAAGGCGCTCGTGCTCATCGGCGGGTTCGGGACCCGACTCCGCCCCCTCACCTACACCGTCCCGAAACAGCTGATCCCGATCGCGGGGAAGTCGATGTTGTACCACGTCCTCGACCTTCTCCCACCGGACGTCGAGGAGGTCGTCCTCGCCACGGGGTACAAGTCCGACCAGATCGATGCGTATGTCCGAGCACATCCCGCACGATGGCCGATCCGCAACGTGCCGGAGACCGAGCCGCTCCTGACCGGAGGCGGGATGAGGAACGCGAGCGCCGGAATGTCGGATCCGTTCTACCTTCTGAACTCGGACGTGATCGCTAAGGCCGATCTTCCGGCGATCGCGGCGCTCCACCACCGGCGAGGCGGTCTCGGGGTCATGACCCTGGCAGAAGTGGAGGACACTCGTCCGTACGGGGTCGCCGCGCTCGGACCGGAGGATCGCATCATCCGTTTCGTCGAGAAGCCGGCTCCCGAAGATGCCCCATCGCGCTGGATCAACGCCGGCCTCGCCGTGTGGCGTCGGGACGTCCTCGACCGAATCCCGCCCGGAAAGCCCGTGAGCTTCGAACAGGAGATTCTGCCCGGCCTCTTGGGGGACGGAGTCTACGGGTTCCGGCTCACCGATTACTGGGACGATGCCGGCACACCCGATCGGCTCCTTCGATCGCAGCGGCTCCTCTTCGATGACGGCCGAGCGACTCGCAGCGGTCTTCCGCCCGGTGCCTTGGGCCGGGGCCCCATCGCGGTCGCCGAAGGGGTCCGGGCCCGGAGCGCGTCTTTCGGACCGTACGTGACGCTCGCTGTGGGCGTCTCGGTCGGCTCCGGCGCGCACATCGAGAACTCCATCGTGATGGATGGTGCCGTGGTCGAGGACGGCGCCTTCGTGGCCGGGTGTATCCTGGGCCCGAGGGTTCGGGTCGGCGCGGGCCATCGGATTTCCGGTCAAGTCGTCGGAGAGGCTGGAGAGGTCTGACCCCTCACGCCGAGGGGCCTGTCACGACGACCTTCACGGATTCGTCCGGCCGACCGGCCAGTCGAAACGCCTCGGCGATCTGATCGAGGGGGATCCGGTGGGAGACGAGGTCGGACAGGGCGAGGGAACCGGAGGCGACCCGGCGGTGCACCTCGGCGATTTCGGGCTCGGTGGTGGCGTACGTCGGCACGATCCGGATCCCACGGAGATAGAGGGTCTGAAGGTCCGCGTCCAGCCGGCTTCCGGCCTCGGGCAGGCCGAAGAGGTTCACCGTGCCGCCCCGTCGGACCAACTCCGTCGCCGATCGAACGACCGCCGGCTGGCCCGTCGCGACGACCGCGAGATCGACTCCACGCCCAGATGTCGCACGATCCACCGCCCGGCGCACGGCCTCGGTCTCCCGTGGATCGAGGGCAACGTCGATCCCACCGCGCTCGGCCGCTTCCCGTCGACGAGGGGAAACCTCCGTCCCACCGACCCACGCGGCGCCCAGCGACCGCACAAGTCGAGCATAGAGCAGGCCGACCGGACCCAATCCGAGGACGAAGACGGTCGCACGGTCGGCCAGCCCCACTCGATGGATCGCAGTCAGGGCACAACCCGCCGGCTCGAGAAGTGCGCCGGCGTCCCAGTCGACGTTGGGGGCGAGGGGAAGGACGGCATGCCGATCCACGTTCTCCTTCGGGACCCGGAACGTCTCGGCAAACCCGCCCGGATCGAGGTTGGTCTTCGAATAATTGGGGCAGAACGTGAGATCCCCCCGCGCGCACACTTCGCATGCGTAGCACGGAACGTGATGATGAACGAAGACACGGTCCCCGACCGTGAGCCCGTCCACACCCGTCCCGACGGAGGCGATCCGTCCCACCGGTTCGTGGCCGAGGATGCCCGCGGTCCGGTAGTTCCCGCGGGCCTTTTCGAGATCGGTGCCGCAGACGCCGCACTCGGCGAGCGAGACCGTTACCTCACCGGGACCGGCTACAGGCGCGGGCCGGTCCTCGAGCTCGACGGAGCCGCCGGTCGCGAGTCGGCCGAACTTCATTCGCGGGCGCGCGCGGCCCCAATTGCGGCGTCGACGATCTCGATCGCCTCGTCGATCTCTTCCCGCCGAACGATCAGAGGCGGGACGTACCGGATGGACGACTTGCCGCACGGGAGGAGGATGAGCCCGCGACGGTACGTCTCCTCGATGACCCGGTCCCGGAACTGGACCGCCGGCTCCTTCGTGCGTCGGTCCTTCACGAACTCGGTGGCGGTCATGAGTCCGAGGCCCCGGACGTCGCCGATCTCGGGGTGCTGGCGAGCGAGCTCGCGCAGCCGGGAGAGGAGGTAGTCCCCCTGCACCCGGGCGTTGTCGAGGAGGCGCTCCTTCTCGATCACGTCGAGGGTTGCCATGGACGCCGCGACGGCAAGGAGGTTCCCACCAAACGTGTTCGAATGCGACCCTTGGACCGTGTAATCCATCGCGTAGGGAAGGATGACCGCGCCCATCGGAAGCCCTCCCCCGAGAGCCTTCGCCATCGTGATGATCTCCGGCACGACGCCGTGGTGTTCGATGGCGAACCACTTGCCCGTCCGGCCCATTCCGGCCTGGACCTCATCGTCGATGAGAAGGATTCCGTACTCATCGAGGATCGACTTGATCGCCCGGTGCCATCCCGGAGGCGGGACGACGTACCCTCCCTCGCCCATGACGGGCTCCGCGAGGAACGCCGCGACGTCCTCCGGCGGAATCGAGGTCTGGAAGTAGAGCTCTTTCAGGATCTTCGCGCAGTACAGATCGCAACTTGGGAACTCGAGCTTGTACGGGCATCGGAAGCAGTAGGGTGCAGGGATGTGCATTCCCCCACCGACGAAGGGAGCGTATCGGGCTCGCTGAATGGGCTTGGACGCCGTCAACGAAAGCGAGCCCATCGTGCGGCCGTGGAACGCGCCGAGGAGGCCGATGACGATCGGCCGCTGGCGGTTCCACCGAGCGAGCTTCAGCGCCGCCTCGGCGCTCTCGGTGCCGCTGTTCGTGAAGAAGACCTTCTTTGGAAACTCCCCCGGGGCCAGCTTGGTGAGTCGTTCAGCGAGCCGGATCTGATTCTCGTAGTAGAAATCCGTCCCGGCAAAGTGGGTCAACCGGCCCGCCTGGTCTCGAATCGCCCGAACGACGTCCGGATGCGCATATCCCACAGATTGCACCGCGACCCCGGAGGCGAAGTCGAGGAGCCGGTTTCCGTCCACGTCGGTAATCCAGACCCCGCTGCCCGACGCCGCGACGACCGGTGAAGTCTTGGTGGTCGTCATGAGATACTGTCGGTCCAGCCCGACGATCCGTTGGGCATTCGGACCCGGGATCGGCGTGCGGAGGATTACCCCTCGGCGGGCCGGTTCGTGCAGCTCATCGGGATGTGGGGCAACCGTGGAGGGAGCGGGCTCGCTCATGAACTCACCGAATTCCCGAGTGCGGCGGAAACGTAAAAGCGTTCACCGCGAGCCCGTCCCTTTCCGCGTCCAATGGAACGACTCCTTTTATGCCGCAATCGCCGGGTCGAGGTGCGGACATGGAATCCCGACCGGGACCCGCAGGTCTCGACGAACGCGAGGCCGAGCAGATTCACGAGATCGTCCCGGCCCGCGCCGTGCTGACCGAGCTCGCCCGGGGGTTTCTTCTCGTCCATGAGACGAACCCCGAGGCCGCGGTCCGGTTTGCCGAGACGTTTCTCCGGGAGCAGTCCGGCCGGCACCCGGTCGCCCGAGCGGAGGCCGAGCCCCGGCCCAGCCGAGCACGGTTGGTGCTCGGCCGATTCCCGCGAGGCGCCGTAGAGCCCTCGGCATCCCCGAAATCCCCGGGATCGATCTAGTTCACTGGGGCGCGAGCCGTCTTCGGACGGCGAGATAGGCGGCGAAATCCTTCGGAAAGCTCCTCTGCGTCAGGCAAATACGCACCCCGGTTGGGTCGCCGAAGAGTGAACCCGGGCAGACAAGGACCGAGGCCGCGAGGCACCTTCGGGCGAGGGTGTCTCCGTCCACGTTCGGCACCCGGTCGAAGTAGGTCGGTCCGACGGGCGAATGCGCATCGGGAAGCCCGGTCCGGAGCGCGGCCAGGTTGGACCGGACGATCGCCGTCACTTCTCGGCGGATCGTCGCTCGAGCACCCAGGCACTCTAGGGCGCCCGCAACCGAATACCGAGGGAGCGAGTCGTAGAGTAGCCCGTGAAAACGGCTGAACTTCTCCCGCTCGTCCTCCGGGGCAACCACCCAGCCGACACGAAGATCGTCCGCCGCGTAGAACTTCGTGAACGTACCGGAGACCCAGCACCCCGGTCGATTGCGGACCGAAAGGGAAGGTTGCGCCGAGAATTCCCGGAACGTCTCGTCTACCACCCAGTCCTTCGCTCCCTCGATCCAATCCTCGAGCTCGGACCGCGGCCAGAGATCACCCTCGGGATTGCGCGGCAGACTGGTGATCGCGATCGTGACGCCGCCCGCCTTTTCGGTCGGCACCCAACCGAGGGATCGAGCGGTGTCGAAAATGGGTGGGTACTCTGGATACCGGACTCGACATCGACGAGACCCGCCGAGTCGGTGACGGGCGAGAAATAGGAGGATGCTCGCGTTCGCCTCCGTCGCCCCTGGGGTGAGAAAGATACGTCGCGGATCGACTCGATGATCCCGAGCGAGAAGAGCTCGCAAGGAGTCCTCGGAAGCCTCTCGGACCTGCCGACGGGTGGGAAGCGGGTGCCGGACCGCCCCCTCCATCCCGCTCGAACCGAGTCGATGGCGACACTCCGAGTGGTCGTCGATCCAGTCCGCGAGAGGGAATCGCATGAGCCCGTCAAGCCCGAATGGTTTAGGAGTTCCCCCCCGTCGCGGCGGTCCGTCCCAACGTCTCGACCGGTCGCCCGTGCAAGCGAATCCTCAAAAGTGAGTTTCGCGCCGTATCAGGCAATGCGCTCCGGCGAAGCGTCCGCCGCTTCGGTAGAGGTCAGCGCCAATGGGCGGGTCCTCGCGTTGTCAAGCGCCTGGTTCTCCGACGGCGAACGGCGTCGAAGGGACGCACGTCGCGCGGGGCGATGCGTGGAGTGCGGGTCTCCGCTCGCGAGCCATCGGTCCCCCTACTGTTCCCGACGGTGCCAGTGGAGGTTCCACGGCCATTACTTCTGGGATTCCGCACGGTCCTACACGATGTTGCGCGACCGGTATACGTGCCAGATCTGCGGACGACGCAAACGGGCCCGTGAGCTCGATGTCGATCACATCGTCGAGATCGCACGCGGGGGTGCCGCACTCGAGTACTCGAACCTGCAAACGGTCTGCCGAGCGTGTCACCGCTTGAAGACCGCGGAGTTCCTCCGCGCACAGCGTTCCACCCCGCGGTCTTTGGACGCGTAACCATCGTTCACCGCACCTTCATCTCCCCCGACGGTGCTCGGGATCCGAGGTTCACCGATGAAGGTCGGGATTCTCGGAAGTGGAGAGGTGGCCCTTCGGCTCGGCACATCGTTCATGGCGGCGGGACATGACGTCAAGCTCGGCACTCGCCATCCGAATCAGCCGCAACTGGTCGAGTGGACGGCGAAGGCGGGACCGAAGGGATCGGTCGGCTCCTTCACCGATGCCGCGACCTTTGGTGAGGTGGTCGTTCTCGCCACGCAGGGGGTCTCCACTCCGGAGGCGATCCGTGCCGCCGGACTCCTCCCGTTCGACGGGAAAGTGGTCATCGACGCAACGAATCCGCTCGCACCGGGTCCCGATGGAACTCCCCATCTGGCTCCAGTCGCCGCGGGTTCGAACGGCGAGGCGGTTCAGGCCCTGCTCCCGAAGGCTCGCGTCGTCAAGGCGTTCAACATCATCGGCAACGCCCACATGTTCCACCCGACGTTTCCCGGCGGCCCACCGGACATGTTCATCTGTGGGAACGATGACGCAGCCAAACGAACCGTCGAAGGGATCCTTCACGAATTTGGCTGGTCGACCGTGATCGACATCGGCGGGATCGAGGGATCCCGCGAGCTCGAAGCTCTGTGCATTTTGTGGGTAAAGTCCGCGACGCGCCTCGGGAACTGGGACATCGGCTTCAAGCTCCTCCGAAAATAGATCGGACGTCCGCCCGTCCCTCTCGGGCGCGGCTCAGTCCAAGACTTGCCGAGCGAGCTCGTCCGCGGAGAAACCGATTCCGGTCCCGGTGTTGTACAGGAGCACTCTCTCTCCGGTCCGGATCGCCCGCTCCCCGAGGAGTCGGGGAAGTGCGGCATAGGTTGCCGCCCCCTCCGGCGACGCCGACACTCCGTGATGCCGCGCGAGCATCCGCATCGCCTCCACGATCTCGCGGTCCGTAACCGTCACGCCCCCGCCCCTCGTGACCCGCACGGCTTCTAGGACCCGCTCCGACGCGAACGGCGCCGGTACCAAGAGCCCCGGAGCGATCGTGGAGGGCTCGGGCCACGGAGTGACCTTCGCGGCCCCATCCGCGAGTGCGCGGACGACCGGGGCACACCCTCGAGGTTGGACCGCGTACAGGCGAGGTACGTGGTCGAGAGCGCCAAGGGTCCGGAGTTCGGAGAACGCTTTGGCCATCCCCACCAGCCCTGTCCCACCGCCGGTCGGGTAGACGATCGCGTCGGGGAATCGATCCGGGTACGTCTCCTCGAAGATCTCGAGGCCCATCGTCTTCTTCCCTTCGACGCGGTACGGCTCCCGGAGCGTGGACATGTCGAACGATCCGCGCTCCTTCTCCGCGCGACGAGCCTCTTCGCCGGCCTCCCGGATGGTTCCCGGGACCTCGGTCACCTCCGCGCCGTACGCTGTACAGGCGATTTGCATCGCACTCGGAGTCCGTTCCGGAAGGTAGATTCGAGCCCGGAGTCCCGCCCGTGCGGAATATGCAGCCAGCGCCACCCCCGCATTCCCGGCGCTAGGGACGAAGAGGTCCTGCAACCCGAGTTCCCTCGCACGGGAAACCGCGACGGCCATCCCCCGAGCCTTGAACGAACCGGTGGGTAGCCCGCCATCATCTTTGACAACGATGTCCACCTCCGGCGCGCCCGCCACCGGGGTCAACGGCAGGATCGACGACCCACCTTCACCAAGAGTGGCGATCGATTCGACTCGACCCACGGGAAGTAGCTCCCGGTACCTCCAGAGCGACCTCGCCCGCGTCGAGACCTGGTCTCTCCAGCGACGAAGATCGAGGCGACGGAGATCGTATACGGCGAGGAGGGCGTGCCCGCACGTCGGGCACGTCCCAACGATTCCGGCGGGATCGAACTCCGAGCAGCAGGCACGACACTCGAGCTTTGTAAGAAGGGAGCCGGTCTCACTCACAGTGCGGGTCGACCGGCCCTAAGGCGGATAACCTCTCGCTCGTTTCGGGGCTCGGTCAGGAATGGGAATCGACGAGCCGGTCCCGGATCGAGCGGCCGAACAGAACCATCCCCAATCCTGAGATCCCGGGCCTGGAAATCTCGTCGAAGGAGCCCGAAACACTGAACGCATTCTCCGCCCTTCGCGTCGTATGCGGGTCTCGGTCTTCGTCGGCACGAGCCTGGATGGGTTCATCGCTCGAGAGAACGGGAGCCTTGACTTCCTCGAATTGGCGACGGACGAGGACTACGGCTACCAGGCATTCCTGAAATCCGTGGACGCGGTGATCCTCGGCCGGAAGACGTACGAGACGGTTCTCGCATATCCGGAATGGCCGTATGGAGATCGGCCCGTCGTCGTGATGAGCACGACCCTTCACGATGCCCGGGGACCTGAAGGATCCCGATGCGAAATCATGAACCGTACTCCTACCGAGGTTCTTTCTCAGCTCGACCATCGTGGGGCACGCCATGTGTACGTCGACGGCGGGTTGACGATCCAGAGGTTCCTGAGGGACGGTCTCGTTCACGATCTCACCATCAACCGGTGCCCCGTTCTCCTCGGCGCGGGCGTCCCGCTCTTCGGCTCCTTGTTCCGGGATGTCCGATTGCAACACGTCTGGACGCGAACGTTTCCGAGCGGGTTCGTACAATCCGAGTATCGTGTCCTCCCGTGATGATTCCCAAAGACGGAACCGCTCCAGATGAGGAGATCGCCCGGTCGAAGAGGGCTCAGCCGGGCGTAGACCGAACAGAGGGCGGGGTCACTTCCGAGGTGATTGGTACTACCCCCGATGCCGGATGGGCTCGGCCGGATTCGAACCGGCGACCTTCGCTGTGTGAGAGCGACGTCGTAACCGCTGGACCACGAGCCCGACATTCCGGGGCGAGCCTCCTAGGGGCATAAGTCTTCTACAATGGCAGGGCAAGGAGCGCCGGGAGGAGGAGGCCGGCCGCGAGGGTGAGGACGAGGCCGCTCGCGAGCGAAAGACTCCCCGCGTCAGCGTCCCCGTATCGCGTGACGAAGTAGAGCGTCGTGTCCATCGAGGTCGCTCCACCGAGCGCGGCGAGACCGGGGCCCCGGAGTCGTCGGCCCACGTAGGGGCTCGCGACCATCGTAAGGTTCTCGCGGAAGAAGTTCGTCAGGAATGCCAGAATGCCGAGGAGGGTACCCGCTCGGGCCGCGACCAGAGGTCCCGCGAGGGTATACCAGCCGAAGGCGAACGTCGTTGCGAACGACACCGACCACGCTGTGCCCGAGACGAGGGCGAAGGCGATCGCGCATCCTGCGGCGGCCGCCACCGCGGAGGTCAGCGGAGCCGCGAGCTGACGAAGGCCGATCCACTGCAACTTGAGGTCGAATCCGACCAGCGCGAGCAGGACATAGAGGGCCCCTGTGATGCCGAGACTGCTTGGGAGGGTCGCGAAGTGGCCCAGCGCGAACCCTGCGAGCAGAGTCGCGATGAGGACGATGCCGAATGGAACCCGCTCTCGCGTCCCGACAGGCCTCGCCGATGGGGTTGGTCCCGCCTCCCGGCGGGCGAGAAGGAGGTAGACCCCAGCCGTCGCGCCCAGGAGAGAAACGGCCAGCGCGAGCGCGACGGGAACCGAGATCAGGAGCGAGGCGAACGGGACCCCATCCAGCAGGGTGCCGAGGAAAGCCACCAGAACGACGATCGTGAGTCGAGTGGCACGGCCCACCCACGGGCTGCGCCATCGAACGATCCGGCCCGCCGCAATGCCCGCTCCGAGCGCGACGTAGAGGAAGGGGTCGAACGCCACGAACGCGTCAGCCCGACCAGGCCGGGATCCCCGATCGGTCCCTCCGGACGCTCCCGACATCGAGGCGGACGGTCTCGTCCCGGCCTGGGCCGAAGCCGACGTATTCGACGGCGACCCCGGTCTCCTCCGTGATCCGTCGGAGGTACCGGCGCAGGGTCGCCGGCAGCGCGCGGGCGCCCTCGCGGCGAATCCGCTCCTTCAGTCGCTCGTGGAACTCGGGCCATCCGGGCATGTGCTCGTAGACCGGTTGCGCCCGGGCGAGGTCGTCCGCCTGGGACGGAAGCATGTCCCGCACGGTGGTGCCGTCCGGCATCAGATACTGGACGCTGATCGGCACTTCCTCGAGCCCCCCGAGCACGTCGACCTTCGTGATCGCGAGCGAGGTGAACCCGTTGAGTCGCGTGACGTAGCGCAGGAGCGCGAGGTCAAGCCAGCCGCAGCGGCGCGCGCGACCGGTGGTCGCCCCGCGTTCCCCTCCGACCCGGCGAAGGAATTCTCCGGCTTCCCCCGTGTCCTCCGTCGGGAACGGACCGGCTCCGACGCGGGTCGCGTACGCCTTCGAGACTCCGATCACCTCGTCAACCTCCGTGGGAGGGATTCCGCTCCCGATCAGGGCCCCCGCGCTCGTCGGGTGCGAGCTGGTGACGAAAGGGTAGGTACCGAAATCGATGTCGAGAAGGGCGCTCTGCGCGCCTTCCAGAAGGATGCCCTCGCCCCGGGCGGCTGCATCCCACAGGAGGGGCTCGGTGGGTCGGATGAGCGGGGCGAGCCGGGTCCCGACCTCCGCGAGCTGCGCCGTGAGCTCCTCGCGAGGTGGAAGCCCGGGGATCTGAGCCTTGGTCGCATACAGGAGCTCGAGCCGGTCGCGCAGCACCGCCGGATGGGTCAGGTCGGAGACCCGCAATCCCCAGCGGCCCGCTCGGTCCGCGTAGGCCGGTCCGATCCCGCGCCGTGTGGTGCCGAGAGACGCATGAGGGTCCTTCTTCGCCCGGAGGTCATCCTCCCATGCGTCCTCAATCTCGTGCACCGGGAGGAGCGCGTGAGCGCGGTCGGAGATGACGACCGAGCCACGGAGGAGCCCCCGTTGCTCGAGCTCGCGCATCTCCTCCTCGAGTCGGAGGGGTTGAATCACCATCCCGGGGCCGCTGACGCCCGCGACCCCCCGACGCAGGACTCCGCAGGCCAGCTGGTGGAGGACGACCGCGCCCTCGGGGAGATGGATCGTATGCCCGGCGTTCGGACCCCCGCCGGTGCGCACGACGTACCGGGCGTCCGCGGCGAGGAAGTCGGTAATCTTTCCCTTCGCCTCGTCTCCGAATTGGGCCCCGACGACCACACGCACGGACATGGGACTCGACTCCCAACCTCGAGAGCGACGCCAGATAGATGTCGCTTGTGCTGGCGCACGTCGTGCGCGTCCGCGGCGTGACGCACCCTCGCACGGCACAACGATAATGAATCCCTCCCCGGTGCTGCGACCGTGGTCGCGCGCCGCGTGAGCTCTATCGAGATTTCGGGCATCCGGAAGATGTTCGAGGCGGCCCCCCCCAACGCGATCAATCTTGGCCTAGGAGAGCCCGACTTCAATCCGCCGAAGGTGGTGATCGACGCCCTTGCGGAAGCGACTCGTAGTGGCATGAACCACTACGGCCCTTCCGCCGGCCTCCTTCCCCTTCGGGACAAGATCGCCGAGCGGTATTCGACGAAGGATCCGAAAACCACGCGGGAGAACGTCATCGTCACCTCGGGAGGGTCGGAAGCCCTCATGACGGTCGCGTTGGCATTGTACGATCCCGGGGACGAGATCCTGGTTCCGAACCCGGGGTTCGTGCTGTACCCGGCCCATGCGCGGCTCGTCGGGGCTGTTCCCGTCCCGTACAGTCTCCGGGCATCCCGCAGGTTCGTGCCGGACCTCAACGAGCTCGAGCGGATCGTGACCAAGCGTGCGCGGGCGATCGTCGTCAACAGCCCGTCGAACCCGACCGGCGGAGTGATCCCCGCCCCGGTGATCGACCAGCTCGTCGAGTTCGCGGATCGCCACGACCTCGCCATCATCTCGGACGAGGTGTACGAGCAGATCGTGTATGACGGGGTCGCTCCGTCGTTCTGGGGCCGCACCGACCGGGCGGTGATCGTCAACTCATTCTCGAAGACCCTCGCGATGACGGGGTGGAGGATGGGCTTCCTCCTCGCCTCGCGACGGCTGGCGCCCGATCTCAACAAGATCCACTACCACATCATGGCGTGCCCGTCGACGCCGCTCCAGTCCGCGGTGCTTGCAGGTCTCGAAGCCGGGGACGAGGCGACGCGCGCGATGGTTCGGGAGTTCCGTGCCCGGCGCGAGCTCGTCTGCCGACTGCTGGAGCGGGTGCCCGGACTTACCCTCGTGCGACCGGCCGGGGCGTTCTACGTCTTCCCGTCGTTCACTTGGCCCCGAACGGCCTTCGAGGTCGCCACGGATCTTCTCTCTCGCGGAGTGATCACGACCCCTGGCGACGCGTTTGGCTCGCTCGGAGCGTCCCACCTGCGCCTCTCGTTTGCGGCCTCTCGAGACGCCCTCCGCCGGGGGATCGAGATCATCCGTGACTACGGCAAGAACGCCGGACTGCCGGCGCACCGATAACCGCAGCCTCTCGGAGACCCGTGGTCCGGGAGATTCTTCGGGCCAAGTGTTCAGTGAGCGACGAGCTCCCGGTAGAGTTCGAGGTGACGGCGAACGGTCATCGACCAATCGTGGGCTCGAACCCAATCGGACCCGTGACGTACGAGGGCGTGAGTGCCCTCGGGATCCTGCCAGGTCGCACGCAGTGCGGTCGAAAGTGCCGCGGGGTCCCCGTACGGAACGAGGCGGCCGGCCCGGCCCTGGTCGATCACCTCGGGAATACCTCCGGCCGCGGTCGCCACGACGGGGGTTCCCGCCGCCAAGGCGTCCAACAGGACCAGCCCGTACGCCTCCCACTCCGACGGGAGTACGAGGGCCCGGGCGTGACGGATGACGCCCCGGTACTTGGCGGGATCAAGAACCATCCCCAGCCAACGGACGTCCCGATCGATCCCAAGGGACCGGGCCCTCGCTTCGAGAGCGGAGCGTTCCCCCCAATCCGGACCCATCATCACCAGCGGGATCCGCTCGGATGCCGGGAGGTGGGCGAGCGCGTCCAGAAGTACTGAAAGTCCTTTGTTGGACGCGATCCGGCCGGCGTACACGAGGTAGCGTTCCGGCAGCGCAAGATCGTCGGTCCGGTCGGTCGCGGGGTTCGCCCATGCGTCGAGATCGATGCCGGGAGGGATGACCCGGATTCGATCCCGCGGGGCGAACCCTCGCACGAGGCGGGCCTCGAGTTCCGATTCTGCAACCAGAGCCCGGGCAATCCGGTAGGCAGTCCACCCGAACGCTACGTCCTCGCACCGGAGGAGGCCTCTCTTGATCGCGGACTCCCGTCGGTCCGCCGGGTGATAGTGCGTCGAGGCTACGAGAGGGGTCCCGGTTCGTCTGGACACCGCGGCCGCTTGGAGCACATGGCCGTAGCGATGGGAGTGGACATGGATCACATCGGCTCCGCTTTCCCGGAGCGCGTCGACCAGCCCGACCATGAGGGGGAGGGAAATCGCGCCCGAACGACCGGCCGCGAGCGGCGCCTCGGCCCGCGGGAACGGTCGCTTCAGCACCGGGAACCTCCGCACAGGGACGCCGTCGACCTCCGAGCGGAACTCCGTTCCCCGAACCCATCCGGACTCGTCCAGAAGGTCGCTCGCGAAGACCTCCACGTCGACTCCCTGGCTCTTCAGTCGACGCGTCACCTCACGAACGGTGGTTTCGACACCCCCGGGGGCGTCGAACCGCAGGGTCACGTGGACGATCTTCACCGATCGCAATCCCCCCGCGCTGGCGATCGCATCCCGTGGAATCTCGCCGTTCTCTCGGGAGCGGTGGAGGACGGAACCGCGAACGTGGACATCCCCCAACCCGGGGAATCCCGCAGGCTTCGGCTCCCTCATTACCATTGGCGCAGGCGGACGCCGGCGACCTGGAATGGCGCGGCACCCGCGAACCCCGACGACGACCTCGAGGTCTTCCAGGATCGAGACTCCCGATCTTGACCCGGGTCCGGGGCTGCAGAATTTCCTACGGCTCGAGGAGAAGGGGACGAAAAGGGCCATCTACTGCCCACCCGTTTACGGTCGGCAAGGGTGGTGAGCCGGACGAGGATCGGTGCGGTAGAACCGTGGGCGTCTTTGGATGCCCGACGGGAAGCCCGGCGGAGTGGATCGTGCTAGCCCGCCTGGTAGGGTACGTCTTTCGAGTCGTGGCGCGATTCACCCCGGGAGACGCGGGGCGGGATCTGGATCACGTCGGGGCGGAGCTAATCCGGCTGGAGCGTGGACCGGTTCCGCCCGCGAGGACCTCTCGGTAGAGGGCTCGGAACCGCTCCGCGGAGCGGGACCAGTCGAGTTGCTGGGCTTTCGTCCAACCGACTTCCACGCGACGGTGGGCGCCCTCGGGATCCGTGAGAACCGACTGCATCGCCCCCGCGAGCGCACGAGGGTCGCCGTAGGGTACCAAGAGTCCCGCCGCCCCTTGTTCCAGCACCTCGGGGATCGCCCCGACCCGGGTCGCGACGATCGGGGTCCGAGCGGCCATGGCTTCGAGCAGGACGAATCCGTAGGCCTCCCATTCGGAGGGCAGGACGAGCGCCCGGGCTCGTCGGATCACCGCCCGGTACGCGCGACGTTCCGGGACGTAGCCGATCCACCGGAGCATCCCGTGCACCCCCCGACGGCGTGCGAGATCCTCCAGGGACGCCCGCTCCCCCCAGTCCGAGCCCAGCAGGACGAGAGGTCGACGGTACGGTTCAGGGGTCTCCGCGATCGCCTCGACGAGGCTCGGCAGCCCCTTGTTGGAGGCGATCCGCCCGGCGAACACGAAGTACTCGGGCGGGAGCTCGAGCTCGTCGGCTCGATCCCCCCCGGGGTCGGCCCACTCGGCGAGGTCGACCCCGGGGGGGATGATCCGGATTCGGTCCGCAGGTGCGAACTCTCGTACAAGACGGGCTTCGAACTCGGACTGGACGACGATCGCATCGGCGACTCGGTAGGCCGTCATCCCGAAGCCCACGTCGTTGAGACGAAGGAGCGCACGATTGCGGCTGGACTCGCGCCGATCCGCCGGGTGGTACGAAGTGGAGACCACCAGCGGGATGTGAAGACGCCGGGCGACCGCCGTGGCTTGAAGGACGTGGCCGTACCGGTGCGAGTGGGCGTGGATCACGTCGGCCCCGGAATTCGCGAGTGCGTCGATCAGGCCGACCATCATCGGCATCGTGAGGACCGGCACGAGCCTCTTCCGGACCGGGAACCGCCGGACCGGCACGCCGTCGACCTCCGCAGGGAAGTTCGATCGTCGGTCCCAGCCCGCCTCGTCGTAGAGGTCGCTTGCGAACACCTCCACGTCGTCTCCGGCGGCCCGGAGCCTCCGGGAAAGTTCGCGAACATTCGTCTCGACCCCCCCCGGCGCGTCGAAGCGGAGCGTGACGTGCACGATCTTCAATGGGGTTGGACCTCCCGGTAGAGTGCATCGAGTCGGTCGGCGAGCGCATCCCAGCTGAACCGCGGGACGATCGTCTCGCGGCCGTACTCCCCGAGCGCTCGCGCGAGCCCGCGGTCGTTCCAGAGGCGAAGGATCGCCTTGGCGAGAGCCTCCGGCGAGCGCGGCGGCACAAGGAGTCCCGCCCGTCCATCCTCGACGACCTCGGGGATTCCGCCCACGTGGGTCGCGACCACCGGAGTCCCCTGGGCCAGTGCCTCCAGGAGCACGAGTCCGAACGCCTCGTATTCGCTCGGCAGAACGAAGAGTCGTGCGTCCCGGTACGCCGCGTCGACGACCGCGGGATTCTCAATGTAGCCCAGGAGATCGATCCGTCGCTCGAGACCGCGCGCACGGGCCCGTGCGAGGATCGCCTCGCGCATCCCTCCGTCCTCGCCGATCAGGACGAGACGCGCGGCGGGATCATTCGCCGCCACTTGTACGAACGCGTCCACGAGGTCCAGGAGCCCCTTGTTGGAGGCGAGGCGACCTACGAAGAGCACGTACGGGTCGGAGATCCCGAACCGATCCCGGAAGACATCCCGTGCCGCTGGGGGGGAGGATCGAACCCCGTATCCCGGCGGGACGACGACGACGCGGGGAAGGGGGATGCCGAGCGAGCGCACGAGCCGCTCCTCCTCCCGGGTCTGAACAATGAGCGCGGACGCGTCGCGAACGACGGGACCCGCGAGGTAGCGGTCGTAGAAGCCCCGGAGGCGATGACGGACCCACCCGCCCTCGATCGACCAGATCGGATGGAAGTGGGCGGTGAGGACGAACGGAGTTCCATGACGTCGGCGATTCCGGCGGGCGACCGCGACCTGGTTCGTTCCGTACGTGTGAGCATGGACAAGGTCGGGTCGGTCCCGGTCCAGGGCCGCCTCGAGGCCCCGGAAAAATAGGTAGTGGAGCTCCCCTGGGAACGACCACACCGGTAGTCGGTGGATCTCCCCGAACGAGACGTGTTCCTCGCGCGGAACGTTCGCGGGGAGTCGTTCGAGGGGATACTCGCGATAGAGCTCGCTCGTGTAGACATCGACACGATGCCCCCGGGTCGCCAGGCGGGGAGCGATCTCGGCGACATGGCGCTCGACACCTCCCGGACCGGGGGGATACCGTGTGGTGAGTTGAGCGACCTTCACAGAGGGGCGGTATCGTTTCGCTTACTTGATGACGTGGTCACATTCCGCGGTACGGGGCCACCCACACCGAGGGGTCGTGGGGAGGTCCATCGGGGGCGGAGGCAGATCTCCCGAGGTCGTCCGGCAAGTGTCGAGAGCACGGTTCCGCCGCAGGCCGCGGTACTGACGGGCACCGCCTAGGACAACGAACGCATCGTCGCGAGTCGCAGCGCATACTTCTTGTAGACCTCGGTCGCCCGGGCCACCGACTCGATCTTGACGTACTCGTTGGCCTGGTGGGACAGCTCCTCCTCGCCGGAACCGAAGATGACAACGTGCGGGTTCACCTGGGTGTAGTGGACCGCCTCGGAAGCGTGGACGAGGACGGTCGCCTCGGCCTGCGCGACCTCCCGGAGGAGCCTGACATGCTCGGCGTTGGGGTCGATCTGCACCGCGGGCATCGTGAGGATCCGCCGGAGGGTAAACGGCGTCTTGATCCGCCGCAGGTGCTCCTCGATCTCGTGGTACAGCTGGTCGGGGGTGTACGGCGGCGGGAACCGGATGTCGACCTCGGAGGTCGCGCGGTTCGGCACGACGTTGAGCCGCGTGCCGCCGTTGAACGTCCCGATGTTCAGCGTGACCGAACCCAGCTCGGGGTGGGCGATCCGCCCCTTGAACGACTCGAGGCCCCGCAAGATCCGCATCATCTTCCCGATCGCGTTCTCGCCGAGGTGAGGCATCGCGCCGTGTGCGGCCTTCCCGCGGGTCTCGATCGCCAGGTCGAGGACGCCCTTCTCGGCGTACGCCACCCTCAATCCCGTGGGCTCGCCGACGACGACGGCCTTCGCCCGTCGGAGGGGGAGCGTCTTCGATAGCGCCATCGCGCCCTGCATGCTCGTCTCTTCATCGGTCGTGAAGGCGAGGACCACGGGGACCTTCCGGGCCACGAGATCTTGCGCCGCCTCGAGCATCGCGATGATCGTCCCCTTCATGTCGGCCGCACCGCGGCCGTACATCCGTCCGCTGGCGAGCTGGCTCTGGGAAAAGCTCCAGTAGTCACCGACCGGAGGGGTGTCGAGATGTCCGGACAGGACCACCCCGCCCTGGCCATACTCCGCGAGAAGCGCGGGGGCCTGCGAGTCTCCAAAGAGGGTGTTTCGCATATGGATCTGGTCGGTGAAAGTCTGGACGTAGTCGAGGACCTCTTGCTTGTCCGAGAACGGATCGCTCGAGATCTTGATCAACTCGGCGAGCATGTCCACCATCTGTCGCTTCATCGAGTGCAAACCCTCGTACGGCCCGGTGTCCGGTCGGGTCGATCCCCGAACTTCTCGCCGTACGCCCCGGCGACCCTTAATCGTTCGGGTCGAGGCTCGAACGTCGGACGGCCGACCGAGTGCGGACCAGGGCCCGGGAGTATCCGTCCGGCGAGCCCACCGATTGCCAGGCTCCCAGCTTCGGATCGAGAACGAGCGCCACGACCCGTGCTCCGTCGTCGATCAACTGGCGAATCCCGTCAGTGACCTCGAGCTCCGAGGGGTGCTGCGCCCGCCGGTGGGCCCCGAGGGCCGGGATCAGCGCCGGGCCGAAGGCGTACACCGCCGTCGCGGCCCAGTGCGAGCGGGGGTGTTCGGGCTTCTCGACCATTCCGGTGACATCGAGTCGTCGAAGTCCGCGGAAGGACCGGGTGGCTCGCCCCTCCACGACCCCGTACCGCCGGGGCTCAGCGACACGTCGGACGAGGAGGACCGCGTCCGCATCCTCGCTCTCTCGACATTCCGCCATCGTCTCCAGGAGGGACCCACGGCGGTCTTCGAGGAGGACGGCATCCCCCGCATGGAGGAGGAACGGTCCGTTCCCGACGGATCGACGGGCGCGCAGGACCGCGTCCCCAAATCCCGCCGGGGTGGGCTGGACCGCGAAGGTGAGGTGGACCGTTCGGATCGCCGAGTAGAACCGTCGGGTTTCGGTGAGGCGTTCGGCGTGGTCCTGATGTCGCTCGAGGAACGCCGGATCGACCGTGAAGTAGTTCCGGACGAACACTGCGTCCTTGGGCTGGACGACCAGCGTGATCCGGTCGCACCCTGCACGGATCAGGGTCTCCACGACGAGGTGAGCGACTGGCTTTAGGATCGGTTGGCCGTTTGCGCTCCGGTCGTACAGCGGAAGGAACTCCTTCCGGAGCCCCCGGGACCACGGGAGCATCCGGGTTCCTTCCCCGGCAAGGGTGACAACCCCGAGCATGCACGGTTACGCCGTCGGACGCACGGACGCAGGTTCGGTGGGCCGTGCCGGCGGAGTCGAGGGGGCCGACGGATGCCGTGCTGCGAGCTCCGGGCGGCTGTCCGCGGCCCTCCACTGCACGGTCGGCTGGATGACGTGACGACGCGCCTCGAGGCGGCGTCGGAACCGCAGCAGATCGTGGAAGATCTCTCGGATGACCTCCTCGAGGTCCCGGGTCCTCTTGTACCCGAGCGCGAGGAGATTGTCGTGAAGGGGATGGTAGTAGTGTTGCTCTGCCTCGACGCGCGGATCGGGAGGGTGATCGATCGTCGGGTGCAGTCCGAGTTCGCTCGCCACCCGGTGCGTGACCTCGGCGAGCTCGTTGACCGAGTACGCCGCATCGAATTGGTTGAACACCCGGTACTCCCCCGTCTTCGGAGGGTGTTCGACCGCGATCCGGAGCGACTGCATCGAGTCCTCGAGCGCGATGAACCCGCGTCGCTGCTCCCCCCGGCCGTACGGAGTGATCGGAAGACCCACGACGGACTGAGCGATGAACCGGTTCAGGGCCGTTCCCCAGGTCTCGTCAAAATCGAATCGGGTGAGGAGTCGGTCGTCGGTGATCTCCGGGGTACGGATGCCGTAGATGACGCCCTGCATCACGTCCGTGGCCCGGACGCCCCAGATCCTCGTCGCGAACATCACATCGCCCGAATCGAAGACCTTGCTCCAGTGGTACCAGGACCCCGCCGACCGGGGGAATGGAAGCCGGTCCTTGCGTCCCCGAAACTCGACGTCGAAGAATCCTTCCGCGATATCGATGTTCGGCGTTCCGTACTCGCCCATCGTTCCCATCTTCACGAGGTGGGTCTCGGGGGAGCACTCGCGTATCGCGTACAGGAGGTGGAGGGTGCCCGTCAGATTGTCGACCTGGGTCTCGACCGCATGATGCACGTCGATCATCGAGTATGGTGCGCTCCGCTGCTCGGCCAGATGGACGATGGCATCCGGGCGCTCTTGGTCGAGCACTCGGTGAACGAACTCGTAGTTCGAGAGATCTCCTCGGTGAAAGCCGATCTCCTTGCCCAGGATCTCCCGGACGGCTGCCTGGCGTCTCGGGAAGGTCGGGATCGGCGTCGCCGACCAGCTTCCGACCTCCCGCACCCGTCGGCGCGTCACGAAGTTGTCGACACCAACCACTTCGTGACCGCGGCCGAGCAGATGGAGGGCGAGCGGCCAGCCGGAATATCCGTCGATCCCCGTGATCAGGACCTTCATCGACTCTCCGTGCCCTCCGTGGCGGCGGACGGGTTTTTATAGGTTGGGCCGTCCCCACTCTCGGAGGAGGAACTTCGTTCCAAAGGGGCATAAGATTTGCCCCATTGACCCCTAGGCAGAGTTTCCCACCTTCGATGCAGCCGGCCGAAGTCCGCATCATCGATACCCGCGACGAGCCCCTCAAGGGGGCCATGATGGTAGTGGGCTTCCCGACGCACGGGCTCGTCGGGTCGGTGGCGTCCTCGTACCTCGTGCACTCCCTGGACATGACCCTGATCGCGTACATGATCAGCGAGGACTTTCCGCCGACGGTGATCATGGAAGAGGGCGTGGTCAGCGCGCCGGTCCGGTTCTACGCGAGCCGCCTCGTGTGTGGAGTCGATCGTTCGTGCGACCAACTGGTGGTCGTGATCGCGGACATCCAGCCACCCGTCTCCACGCTGAATCAGCTCGGCCGCGTGCTTCTCGATTGGGCGGAGGCGAAGGGGGTCGCGCTCGTCGTCGCGGTCGAGGGCCAGCCGCTCGAGAGCGAGATCCGGGGGGACGCGCGGGTGGTCGCGATGGCGAACCGCGCGGCTGCGCCGCTGCTGGAGAAGTACCGGTTCGAGACGGCGAACGGGGTCGTCACCGGACTCGCGGGGGGCCTCCTTCTCGGTGCCATCGGCCGGGGAACGCCGGTGCTCTGTCTCGTGGCTCAGGCCCACAAGGACTACCCCGACGCCCGCGCCGCGGCGAAGGTGATCGAAACGATCAATCCTCTCGTCCCTCTCCTCGTGCTGGACACGAAGCCGCTCCGGGACAAGGCCCGGGAGATCGAGGCCGAGGTCCGAAAGACGCTTCAACAGACCCGGGAATCGATGTCCAGCATGCGGGCCGCAGAGCCCGAAGGTCCGGGTGAGATGTATCGCTGACACGGCTCCCGGGCCCGCGCCGACGGTCCTCCCCGAGTCTCCTCCCCCCGTGACCCTCCGCGGGTTCCGATTCTCCGATGTGCCGTTCGTCGCCGCGATCGTCGCGGAGGCGCTCCAGGAACATTACGACCCCTCGCTCTATGGCTCTCTGAGCCACGATTGGGCGGACGGGTTCCTCGTGGCCGCGGACAGCCGCGACGTCCCGATCGGGTTCCTTCTCGGGGTAAGCCAGGTCGAACACGAGGCCCGGATCCTGATGTTCGCCGTCGACCGACATTTCCGCATGCAGGGGATTGGGACGCTCCTGATGACCCAGTTCCTGGGCCGATGCCGTGCCCGCGGCTTCCGGAGGGTCACGCTCGAGGTGCGTGTGTCGAACGCGACCGCGATTCGGTTCTATGCCCGCTACCAGTTCTCCGTGATCGACCTACTGCGTGCGTACTACTCCGACGGGGAGAACGGGTATCAGATGGCCCGGGAACCCCCCTAGGCAAGGTGCCGGCGCACCGCAGTCTCTAAGTTCTTGATGCTGGGTCCCATCGACATGCCTTCTGCCTGGCCCACGGCCGTCGACCTGATGACGGCACACCCCGTGACCCTTCCGGCCGATGCGCCGATCTCACGGGCCCTTGGCCTGATGCACACCCGGGGCTTCCACGAGATCCCGGTGCTGCGAAGATCCCGGCTCGTGGGACTGATCACGTTCGAGTCGATCGCCCGTCGATCCAGTCGGTCGCTCGCGACGAAGATCGAGCATCTCTTGATCCTGCCTCCGCTCATCACGATGACCACTCCGCTCCCCGAGATCGCCGAGCAATTGCTCTCGACGGGCCTTCGGGCCGCCCCCGTGGTCGGCCGACGGGGCGAGCTCGTCGGCATCGTCAGCCGGACCGATCTCGTTCGGGCGCTGCCGAACCTTCCCCAGCTGGCGGGGCCGAATGCGCCGACGGTCGAAGCGGTCGCGGGCCCTGCGGCCGAGATCGTTCGCGAGGATGAGATGTGCCGCCGCCTCCTGAGCCGGATCCGCCTCCTCGAGGAACACCCCCTCCCGGTCGTGGACCGGAAGGGCCGGCTTGTTGGAGCCGTCGGGATCGCGGACCTCGGGGGAGTGCTCTGGCGACCGGTCGTCGGTGGAAAGCGCGACGCCCGGGCCGGCCGCTCCGCACTCGAGGTGAAGGTTGGATCGATCATGCGTTCGCCCGCGCTGACCGTCAAGGTCGGAACCTCCGCAATGGACGCGGCGCGCGAGATGAGCCGGGAGAAAGTCTCCAGCGTGTTTGTCGTCGAGTCCGGCCGGCCCGTTCGCGTGCTCGGCCAGACCGACCTACTGGGGCTCGTCCTCGGGCGTACCCGGCGGCCCACGGCGAAGTCCCGTCTCGAGGACGTGTACGTAGAGATCACCGGACTCCGTGGCTCGGGAGACCCGGCGCTTCTCGCGGAGATTGACAGCGTCGTCGCCCGGGGGCTGCGGCGCGTCGCCCGGTACGTGCAGCCGACGCTCCTGACGCTCCACTTCGCCCCGCACGCGACGCATCGAACGAACGACCTCACGGTCGATGCACGGATTCACACCGATCACGGGATCTTCTACGCGTCGCACACCGGCTGGAACCTCCTCGCGGGGGTCTCGGGGCTGCTCGAGGATCTCGCGGGGCAGACGCGCCGGATCCGCGAGGCGCGACGCGCGCCCCGCCCCCGCGCGAGACGGGGCGAGATGGAGGATGCCCCGTCGGTCGATCCGGACCTCGAGGAGCGGATCCGGGTCGCCACCGGAGGCGACGCGGAAGAGGAGTGAGCGAGGAGCTCGACCGGAGGACGGAGATGCTGCCCGGGAACCCACGGAACGCCCGCCAGATGGAACTGATGATGCGCCGCCTCGGGATGAAGACCGAGGAGGTCCCGGACGTCGAGGAGGTCATCGTCCGGACCCGGACGAACGAGCACGTCTTCCGCGCGCCGGAGGTGACGATCTTGACCGTTCAAGGAGTCCGAACCTACCAGGTCGTCGGCGCCCCCGAGATTCGCCCGAAGGGAGCGGCCCCACCGGCCGTGGCAACGGCCGCCGCCACGTCGGCTCCGTCGGGACCCCCCGAGGAGGACGTCCGTCTCGTGATGGAGCAGGCGAACGTGTCGCGGGAGGAGGCCATCGAGGCGCTGTTCCAGGCGCGTGGGGCTCCCGCCGAGGCGATCCTCCTCATCCTTTCTCGCGGTCGCTCCGCATGATCGTCGCGGGCGAGATCGCCCAGGAGTGCGTCGAGGCGTACCTCTTTGCGTCGCCCCCGCTCGAGATCTTGATCTTCCGTCGTCCGCCCCCGCGGGGCGGGATCTGGGTCCCGGTCAGCGGCAAGGTGGAGCCTTCGGACGCGGATTTCGAGGCCGCCGTCCGACGGGAGCTCGTGGAGGAGACGGGGCTCTCGATGCCGCGACGGGTCCTCCCCATGGACTGGCACGTTCCGTTCCCGATGGAGAATGGAGAGACGTGGAGGCTCCACGCGTATGCCGTCGAGTGCGAGCGCCGCTTTGTCCCGGCCCTGAGCGGGGAGCACGACCGAGCCGAGTGGGTCTCGCCCGAGGAAGCCCGGCGCCGTCTTCACTATGAGGATAACCGTGCCGCCGTGGACCGGTTGGTCTCGCTCCTCGGATCGTCGACCCGAAACGATTAGTCCCCAGGGGCTGCTCGGGGAACCCTCATGGCCCCTCCATCGACCGAACCCCCCCAGAGCGCCCCGACGCCGGGGGCCCCGGCGTTCGTCTTCCCGTCGATTGGCCCGCAGTTGATTGCGGCCCTTCGAGAGGCTCGGCCGCACCGGATCATTCTCCAGGTGCCCGCGGGACTCGTTCGGAACGCCCACGAGCTCTCGTCCCGGCTGCGCGAGGAAGTGGGGGTGCCCGTGGCGCTCTCCGCCCGGCCGTGCTTCGGCGCATGCGATTTTCCGTCCCGCGATGAGGCCCCTCGAGAGGACGTCGCGGTCGTGCTCGGTCACGCCCCGATCCCGAATGTGCCGCTCGTTCGAACGACGTTCTTCGTGGAGATGCGCGAGGCCGGAGGGGATCCCGAAGCGATCGTCGCGACCATCGAGGCGGGAGAGGTGCCGAAGCGGCTGGGCCTCGTGGTCTCGGTCCAGCATCTCGACCTTCTCGAGCCACTCAAGGAGGCGCTCGTGCGCCGCGGGTACGACCCTCGCATCGGACGGGGCGACCATCGATTGGCGTACGCGGCCCAGGCCCTCGGATGCAACTACACGAGCGCGGAGGCGGTCGAAGCCGAAGTGGACGCGTTCCTCTTCGTCGGCACCGGCCGTTTCCACCCCCTCGGTCTCGCGCTCGCCGTGGCGCGGCCGGTCTGGTCGATCGACCCTCTTCAGAACCTCCTCGAGCCCGCGATCGATCGGGCCTCCCTCGTGCGTCGACGCCAGCTCCTCGTCGCTTCGGTCCGGGATGCGCGCCGCTGGGGGATCCTCGCCTCGACCTTTGCCGGTCAGTCTCGGATGCCGATGGCCAGTACCCTCCAGGAAAGGGCACGCGCACGGGGCCGGGAGGCGGAGATCCTCGTCTTCGACCGGCTCGACTCCCGGGACCTCGAGGGCCGAGCCTTCGACGCCTACGTCAACACCGCGTGTCCCCGGATCGCGCTCGACGACAGCCCGAACTATCCGAAGCCGGTGCTCACACCGCCCGAGTTCCTCATGGCCGTCGGCGATCTGCCGCTCCAGCCCTACCGGTTCGACACCTACCATTGAACCGGGCCGCCGGTCCCCCGTCCGGTCCCGGAGGTCCGGCGGACCCAAATGACGAAGTGACCCTTCCGAGGTACCGTTCGGCATGCGTGCCGGGGGGTACGTCGCACTCGCAGCGATCGTTGCTGGAGCTGCGCTCATCGTGGATGCGGTGGCCGAAGGCCGCGCCCTCGTCTCGCTGGTCGTGTTCATCCCGGTCGTCTCGGGGAGTTCGGCGGAGTTCCTTCTCGGGGTCGTACTTCTGGCGGGCGGGCTCGTTTCGCTTCCCTGGAGCCTTGCAGGGCCCCCGACGTCGGTCGTTCCACCACCGCCGGAGAGGATCGCGACGGATGCAGGGGCGGCGAGCGGGGGTGTCGTCCTCATTGGTCCCGTCCCGATTCTCTTCGGGAGTTGGCGGAACCTCTCCGCGCGCGCTCGCTGGATCCTCGCTCTGGTCGGTGCGGGTCTCCTCGTGCTCTTCGTACTCGGCTGGCTGTGGCTCGTCGTGCGCTAACGGGACCGAGAGTGTGCTTCGAGAAATTTCCGATGGAGTCGGGGGTCCGTTCCGAGCTCCGGATGGAAGGTCAGCCCCCAGATCGCCCCTTGCGCCACTCCCACGACCTCGTCGCCCCGCCAGGCGATCGGGCGCGCTCCGGGTCCCACTCCAAGAATCCTGGGCGCCCGGATGAAGACTCCGGGAAACGGTCCGCCTTTGAGCCCCTGAACGGTCACCGGGCCCTCGAACGACTCCCGTTGGGCCCCGTAGTCGTTCCGCCGGAGCTTGACGTCGACGACGCCGAACGTCGGAGGGTCCCGCCCGGTCCCGCTCGGTACGACTTCTCGAGCGAGAAGAATCAACCCGGCGCAGGTCGCGAGTACGGGGAAGCCGGCATGCAACTGTTCGGCGAGCGGGCGCCAGAGCCCGGCCTCCTCGAGGAGGCGGGCGATCGTCGTGGATTCCCCACCGGGAAGAAAAAGCGAGTCGACTTTTCGAAGATCGTCCGCCGTTCGTACGGGAACGAGCCGGGTGTTGGGTACAACTTTGGCGAGCGCCTGTAAGTGCTCCGGAACGTCTCCCTGGAGCGCGAGGACACCGACCTTCATCCGCTACCGCGCCGGATCTCCTCGAGGATGGCCTTCGCCCGGTCGAGCCGGATCTGGCGCTCGCTCACGAGGCGTTCGGCCACCCGGTCGATCTCGTCCGGGCGAGCTCCCGCGCTCGCCGCAAAGTTGCGAGCGTGCAGCTCCATGTGGCCCCGCTGGATCCCTTCGGTCGCGAGCGCCCGAAGCGCCGCGAAGTTCTGCGCGAGCCCCACGGCGGCGAGGACCTCCCCCAGCTCGCGCGCACTCTTGACCCCCAAGACCTTCACGTTCGTCTTGGCCGTCGGGTGAACGGCCGTCGCTCCCCCGATCAGGCCGACCGCGACGGGGAGCTCGATAGAACCGACGAGGTTCCCATCCCGGTCCTTCTCGTAGGTCGTGAGGGGACGCACCACGCGGCCCGTTCCCGCTGCCAGCCACGCAGCGTACGTGTGGGCGCCGCTCTCAATCGCGCGGAAGTCGTTGCCCGTCGCGAGGACCACGCTCGAGACGCCGTTCATGATCCCCTTGTTGTGCGTCGCGCAGCGGAACGGGTCGGCGACCGCGAGCGCATAGGCGTCCAGGATCGCATCGACGACTTCGGGCCCGGACGCGTTCTCGGTCCGCAGGAGGTCCGCGCGGAACGTCGCGCGGGCCCGGGCGAGTCGATGGACCGCGAGGTTCGAGATGATGCGCAGCACGACCTTTCCCCCGGTGAGCCGGGCGATCTCGGGGGCAAGCGCCTCGCACATCGTATTGACCGCGTTCATCCCTCCGGCGTCCCGAGCGTCCACGAGCAGGTGGACGACGAGCATCGTCCCGCGGGGAGATTCGACGATCCGCACCTCGAGGTCTCGCGCGCCGCCCCCGAACTTGACGAGCATCGGGTCCTTGTCGTTCGCGGACACGAGGAGCTCGGATCTTCGGTCCAGGATGCGCAGGCGGGCGGCGGCGGGGTCGGAGACGTTGAGCACCTGCACCTGGCCGATCATCACGGGTTCCGTGGTCTGAGCCCAGAACCCGTCGGACGCCCGGGCGACCTTGGCCGCGTTCGATGCGGCCGCAACGACGCTCGGCTCCTCGATCGCCATCGGGATGAGATACTCCTTGCCGTTGATTCGGAAGTTCGTCGCAATTCCGAGCGGGATCGCCATCGTCCCGACCACGTTCTCGATCATCCGCTCGACGGTTCCCGGCTCGACTCCGGGAGGGAAGTCGTACGCACGGAGCTCCTCGTCGGTCAGTCCGGCCCACTCCTTGAGGAACGCTCGGCGATCCGCCAGGCTCCGGCGGTAGAATCCCGGCACTTCCGAGGACCGCGTCATCGAGCTAGGACTCCTCGGAGCTCCGCTCGGGAGCGACCGATGGGCTGGCCGTCGACGGACCGGATCGATCTCGCGCGACCACCACCTTCGCGGGCCGTAGAAGGCCCCCATAGAATCGATATCCTTGTTGGACGACCTCGGCGATCGTCCCGGCCGGGTGGTCGGACGACGCCGCCGTCTCGCCCACCGCTTCGGCATCTTCGGCGCGGAATGGCTGACCGACCGCGGCGACGGGTTCCACCCCTTCGTGTTTCAGGAACGTCATCCACTCGCGGTCCAGGATTTCGAGGCCTTTGCGGACCGGGTCGGAGGGAGGAAGGTGATCGAGCGCCTCCTCGGCGGTCTGGAACCCTTCGAGGATCGGCAGCAACTCCCGCAGCATGCCGGCGCGGACCTGGCGGGTCATCGTCTGTCGTTCCCGTTCCGTCCGGCGCCGGTAGTTCTCGAAGTCGGCGAAGAGGTACTTGAACCGGGTGGCCCAGTCCTCGGCCGTGGCAGTCACCGGGGCGGCCGGGGTCGGCTCCTCCTGATTTGTGGAAGGTTCATCGGCCTTCCCGGAAGGCTCGGGTTCTCCGTCGGTCATTGGGTTGTGTTCGCGGAGTGCGGCGCCCGGTATTTGTGGTTGCCGCACGGGGCGTTTTTCTGGACAGATCGTCGGCCGAAGGGGGTCAACGCGGGGAGGTCCCGCGGGGTCGTTTGGACCTCCGAACACTGCTCGATTTTCCAGCCCAAGCCAAGCGTTATAATGCGTCCCCCGCTCGCTATTCTACGCCGATAGCACCGGCGGCCTCGCATGGCTCAACAGACGGTCGACGCACCTGCCTACGACGCGAGTTCCATCCAGGTGCTGGAGGGGCTTTCCGCGGTCCGTCGCCGTCCCGGAATGTACATCGGCTCGACGGATTCTCGGGGGCTTCATCATCTGGTCTACGAGGTCGTGGACAACTCGATCGACGAGGTTCTCGCCGGGGCGTGCACCGAAATCGGAGTGACGATCCACCCGGACGGGTCGTGCTCGGTCCGCGACAACGGCCGGGGGATCCCCGTCGAGAATCACCCGAAGTACAACCGCCCCGCGCTCGAGATTGTCATGACGATCCTCCACGCCGGCTCCAAGTTCGACCGGAACACCTACAAGGTCTCGGGCGGACTTCACGGGGTTGGCGTCCACGTGGTCAACGCGCTCTCCGAGTGGTTCGAAGTGCGGGTCCGCCGGAACGGGCACGAGTACTTCCAACGGTACGAGCGGGGAGCGCCGGTCGCGCCCCTCGCGGTCGTCGGGGACGCCGAGGAGACCGGGACCGACATTCGGTTCCGGCCGGATGGCACCGTTCTCGAGACCATCGCGTTCGACCGGGAGGCGATCGGACGTCGGCTGAAGGAGCTCTCGTTCCTCAATCCGGGAGTGACCATCCAGTTCGCCGACGAGCGGTCCGACTTCCGTGAGACGTACCATCACGCCGGGGGGATCTCCGAGTTCGTCGCGGACCTGAACCAAGCATCCAACGTCCTGTTCCAGCCCCCGATCTCGTTGCACGCGAAGCGCGACACGACCGACATCGAGGTCGCGCTCCAGTACAATGACGGCTACAACGAAACCTCGCTCGCCTTTGTCAACAACATCAACACCGTCGACGGCGGGACGCACGTGATTGGATTCCGGGCGGCGCTGACGCGAACGCTGAACGATTACGCCCGCAATCGCGGCTTCATCAAGGGGGATCGGGAGGGGCTAACGGGAGAGGACGTCCGAGAGGGTCTCACGAGCGTCCTTTCCGTCAAGGTCCTCGAGCCGCAGTTCGAGGGCCAGACGAAGGCGAAGCTCGGCAACTCCGAAGTGAAGGGGCAAGTGGAAAGCGCGGTCAACGAGAAGCTGTCCGAGTTCTTCGAGGAGCACCCGAACGTCGCCCAGAGTCTCGTCACGAAGGCGGTGCAGGCGGCCCAAGCCCGGGAGGCCGCCCGGAAGGCCCGGGAGCTGACCCGGCGGAAGGGCCTCCTCGAGGGAGGGGGACTACCGGGAAAGCTTGCGGATTGCCACTCGCGGGACCCGGCAGAGTGCGAGCTGTTCCTGGTCGAAGGAGACAGCGCCGGAGGGACCGCGAAGCAGGGGAGGGACCGGGAGTTCCAGGCGATCCTCCCCCTCCGCGGGAAGATCCTGAACGTCGAGAAGGCGCGGCTGGACAAGATGCTCCAGAACGACGCGATCCGCGCGCTGATCACTGCGGTCGGTGTCGGGATCGGGGACGAGCAGGACGTGAGCCGCCTGCGCTACCACAAGATCATCCTGATGACGGATGCGGATGTCGATGGTTCCCACATCCGTACGTTGTTGCTCACGCTCTTCTATCGCAAGATGCCCCAGCTCATCACCGACGGTCGCGTCTACATCGCCCAGGCGCCTCTCTACCGGCTCCAGAAGGGCCAGCGCGTCAGCTACGCATATACCGACGACGAGCGCGATAAGCAGCTCACGGAGATGGGCGGGCCGAAGGGCGTGACGATCCAGCGGTACAAGGGACTCGGCGAGATGAACGCCGAACAGCTGGCCGAGACGACCATGCGGCCCGGGGCCCGTACGCTGCTCAAGGTGACCATCGAGGACGCGAGCCGGGCCAACGAGCTCTGCCGGGTCCTGATGGGCGAAGAGGTCGAGCCGCGCCGACTCTACATCCAGAACCACGCCGTTGAGGTAACGAATCTCGACATCTAGTTCGACCCCAACCGCGGTCCGCGGGGGCCCACGCGAGGCTTTTACGCCGGACCGGCTGGTCCGCCCGATGCCTCCCCGGTCCGGTCCGATCGTGGTCTCGGACGCACTCCTGGTGACCCAGGACGCGGGTCGACGCGTCCTACGAGGGGACCTTCGAATCGAGGAGGGTCGGTTTACCCATGTGGGCCCCCGGGCGCCCCGGGAAGGCGCCGAGGTCCTCGAGGGTCGCCCGTTCGCCGCGGTCCCCGGATTCATCAACGCGCACACCCACGTCGCCATGGCTCCCCTGCGGGGGATTGCGGACGATCGGGAGCTCTCGGGCTTTTTGGAGACGCTCTTCGCGGTCGACGCGCGTCGGAGCGAGCGGGATGTGGAGGCCGGAGCACGCGCTGGGATCGCCGAGATGCTGCTCTCGGGTACGACGTCGTTCCTCGACCTCTACTACTTCGAGGACTCCATCGCGAGGGCGGTGGAGTCCCTCGGGATCCGGGGGTTCCTCGGGTGGGCCGTCCTCGACCCGGAGCTGACCACTCAGAAGGGCCGGCCCATCGACAATGCCCGGGGGTTCATCGAACGTTGGAAGGGGAACGCGCGCATCTCGCCGCTGGTCGCGCCGCAAGGAGTGTACGTCTGCAATTCGGAGACGTGGATCGCCGCGAAGGAGCTTGCCCAGTCGACCGGTACTCTCTGCCACTTCCACCTGTCCGAGACCCGGCGGGAGGTCCACGAGCACCAGGCGAAGACGGGCGATCGCCCGGTCGTCTGGCTCGACAAGATCGGATTCTTCGGCTCGAGGTCGGTGGCGGCCCACGCGGTCTGGCTGACCGGGCAGGAGATCGACCTTCTCGCCCGCCATCATGTCGGCATCGCGCACTGTCCGAGCTCCAACCTGAAGCTGGCCTCGGGGGGTGTCGCCCCGGTCGTCGAGCTCCGCAGCGCGGGGGCGGTGGTCGGGCTCGGCACCGACTCGGTCGCGAGCAATAATTCGCTGTCGATGCTGAGGGAGATGCACATTGCGGGCCTCGTCCAGAAGAATCAGCGGTGGGACGCCTCGGTCCTTTCCGCGCAGGAGCTCCTGGACCTCGCGACGGTGGGCGGGGCCCAGATCCTCGGCCGGAGCGACCTCGGTACGCTCGAGGTCGGTCAGCGTGCGGACTTCTCCCTCGTTCGCCTGGACCACCCGACGCTGGTGCCCGCACGGCCCGAGGCGATCGTCTCGCATCTCGCCTATTCCGCCTCGGAGGAGGCGATCGACTCGGTCTTTGTCGATGGCGTGCCGGTGGTGCGCGAGCGCGCGCTGGTCCGTGCCGACTGGAGTGCGATTCGTTCGGAGGCGGAAGCCGCGGCCGATGCTCTCTGGTCGGCGCGACCCTCGTGAGGGACTAGGACCGTCCGGTCTCGTTCCACTCTTCGACGAGCGCCTGCGCGAGCCGTTCGGCGAGGACCTCCGAGGGTTCGCGGAGACCCAGTTCCTCAAGGGATGTCAGCCGATCGAGCCCGGGCCGAACCGGGAGCCCAAAGAGACGCTCGAGGGTGCGCCGGTCCAGCGTCCGGGCAATCGCACCGTGGTGAAGCAACGCGCGAGCCGTGAGGTGCTGCGCGGCACCGCCGAGGATCTTGCCCCGGGCCTCAAGGACCGAACCCCGGGATCCGAGTAGACAGTAGTCGGTCGGTAACCCCGGGGGGTCCACCCAATGAGCGGAAATGCCCTCGGACCTCAGATAACGGGCCACCCCCCCTCCAAAACGGTCGTACCGTCGGACGTAGTCGTTCCCGAATCGGGGATCGGTGCGGGGAATGACAAGCGTCCACGCGAGATCCCCCGGCGCATGAAGCACGGCCGTTCCACCCGAAGCCCGCCGGACGATGGTACACCCCTCGGTCCGCGCACGGTCCAGGTACTCGGCCGACATGGGGACCGCGGCCCCGACGGAGAGCGCGCGATCGCCCAGCGTGGCCACGCGGATCGCGGGGAACCCCTCCCGGAGAAGATCCTCATCCGCCTGCACGTCGTTGGCGCAGCCGATCCCCAGTTCGAGCGTGAGGAACGCTCCCTCGGGGATGGCCGGGAGCGATTCAGGAGCCGACATCGTCGAAGGAATCCGTTGGGGAGTTCATGGGGACCCCCTCGATACGTTATCAAGGTCGCCCGGGTAGTCACGCCATGGCCGAATTGGAAACGTTTCGTCTGCACCCCGGCGATCCCGCCCCTCCGTTCTCGCTCCCCGGGGTCGACGGAAAAACCTACCGCCTCGCGGACTACTCGAAGGACCCATTCGTCCTCGTCGTATTCTGGTGCAATCACTGCCCGTACGTCCAAGCGTGGGAGGGCCGGATGATTGACATCGGCCGGCGGTACCAGCCGCGCGGGGTCCGAGTCGCCCTCATCAATTCGAACGACGCTCGCGCCTACCCGGAGGACAACTTCCAGTCGATGGCACGTCGGGCTCAGGAGCGGCGGTACCCATTCCCCTACCTTCAGGACGAGTCCCAGGAGGTCGCCCGGGCCTACGGTGCGCTGGTCACTCCCCACCCGATGCTGTTCGATTCGAAGCGGCGTCTGTTGTTCCAGGGACGCATCGACGACGATCACCAGCACCCCGAGCGGGTGACCGAGCGGTACTTGGAGCATGCGCTCGACCAGGCCCTGGCGGGTGCACCGGTCCAGCCGTCGGAGCTACCGGTTCTCGGGTGCACGGTCAAGTGGCGCACGTGAACCCCCTCGCCGGGTCCGGGCACGCGGCCGCGGGGTTCGGCGCGCCCGCAACGCCTCGCGGCGAAGAGTGAACGAGCGCTCGAGAGAGGGATTCACTGGGGCCCCGGAGCGGTCGAGACGCGCCGCGATCGCCACTTTGCCGGCCAGCGCCCGGGCGAGTTTGCCGCGCTCGAATCGGCTGGCAGATTGGATGGCAGGGTGGAGGAACAGGAGGCCGTGGCGCGGTGGGGGGCCGTGCCCTCGGAGGTGCTCAAAGAATGCCCTCTCCGCCCCGAGGACCTGGATCGTGCTCGCGGGCAACCGGGCGAGTCGCTCGAGTCCGCCGGCCTGAGCGAGCAAGCGCGCCGTCAGCTCCGGTCCGAGCAGACTGACCAGGTTGGGCGTTCCGGAGGGCACGGAGATGCTTACCGCCTTCTCGAGAGCGGAATGGGTCGTCTCGATCGATCCATAGAGCTCGGCAAGCTTCTTTCGGGCCTCCCGGAGCGATGGGTCGGTCGGACCGAGTCGTCGGGCCTCTGAGGTCTGGAGGGCGGCTTCGACCACCCGATGGTGGTCCCCTGGGTCGATCTCGGGGAGGTCCCGCGCGACCCAGCTCCCGAGTCGCTCCCCAAGGAGGTTCCGGATCCGATCGAGGTCCGCCATCGCACGGACGGCTTCCTGGAGGTGAATCGACGGATCCCATGCGGACTGAAGCGACCGGTCGGCGTCGAGCAGGAGCGCCGCACGCAAGGGAGCTCCCTCGCTCCCTCCGCAGAGCTCATCGCTCGGGCCGGGGGCCCGAGGATCCCATCGCAAACCGTGCACCGCCAGCCTCCGATCCCGAGTGGACCACTCCTCTCCTCCGCGTTCGTTCAACAACGTCTCTTCCTCGGGGGTCAGTCGACCTTCCCGACGGGCCTGAGCGCGAGCTGCGAGCGCGTCCGGGTCGAGCGGGGCTCGGACCGACCGAACGACCGAGCGGTCCTCCACGAGGAACGTCCCGTACCACACGGTCACCACGGATCGATCCATGGCCCCTACTCCAGGGAAGTCAGTCTCGACGCTCGGGTCGATGACGACCGAACTCCTCTCTTTTTCCTGGCGCACCGATCGAGTCCCACGGTGCGCGGGAGGGTGCGCGAGATAAATAGTCCGGCCTAGCGTGCTCCGCCTCATGGCCGAACCTCCTCACGGGGAGCCCGTGCGCAGTGAACGCCAGGGGCGCGTGGCTCTCCTGACCCTCGATCATCCGCCGGTGAACGTCCTCTCCGAACCCGTTCTCAGGGCCTTGGCGAACCGGCTGGTCGAAGTCGAGCACGATCCCGAGGTACGGGTCGTAATCCTCGCGAGCGCGGCGCAACGAGCGTTCGCGGCCGGCGCCGACATTCATGAGATGGCCCCGATGGGTCCATCGGCCGCGCGGGAGCATGGAGGCCGCGGGCAGGGAGTGACCCGACAGATCGAACGGTTACCTCTCCCGGTCATCGCAGCGGTTCATGGGGTCTGCCTCGGTGGAGGATGCGAGATCGCGCTTGCCTGCGATTTCGTCGTGGCGAGTGAGGATGCCACCTTCGGTCAACCCGAAATCAATCTGGGTGTGATGCCCGGATGGGGGGGAAGTCGGCGGCTGCCACGTCGGATCGGGGCGTCGAGAGCCCGCGATTGGATCCTCACCGGACGCTCCGTTCCGGCGTCGGAAGCGTTCTCGGATGGGCTCATCTATCAGGTGGTGCCCCGAGGAGAACTTCTTCCGGCCTCGCTTCGTCTGGCCGAAGAGTTGGCCCGCAAGCCTCCGGTCGCGCTCGCGGCGGCGAAGTACGCGATTCTGAACGCGATCGATCCCCAGATCGACACGGGTCTCGCCTACGAGCTTGACCTGTGGGCCCGGCTGTTCGGTACCCCCGGCCAGAAGGAAGGCATGCGGGCGTTCCTGGAGAAACGGGCGCTCCCCGAGTTCTCGCGAGCCGACTGGGCCACGGTTTCGGGCGGCTTTCCCTGGGGATCAGCGGAACGTGCGGACCCGGGCGGAAAACGGAAGAAGGCCGGAGCGTCGGGTCGGGGCTGAGCGCCGCGGTGGCTCAGCTGGTAGAGCGGCTCCTTGGTAAGGAGCAGGTCGAGGGTTCAAACCCCTCCCGCGGCTGGAATTTCACTCAGCTCACATGCTAATTTGGGGGCGATCCCTTCCGTTCTTCGTGAACCGGGGTCGGACCGTTTCTCGTCTCCTTAAATCGCGAGAGCCATCTGTCCGCTGGAAGGCACGGGTTCGGGTGCTCGGAGAAGAACCCGACTCGAGGCCAATCCGCGAACTCCGCGAGCAGATTCGGGTCTCGCCTCGGACCAGAGCGTTACTGGCGACGCGGAGAAGGCCCGGGCGTCGAGCCCCCGTCGGAATCTATCACAAGTGGCTGGGAACGCATTGGGCTCTGGCCCAGCTCGCAGACGTCGGGTATCCTTCGGGAGATGAATCACTCGAGCCGCTGGCTCGGCAAGCCTTGGACCTGTGGCTTCAGCCAGCTTACTTTCGCGAGTTTGACGCTTCCACGGAAGAGGAAGCCACTCGTCGGCATGACGCGGTCCCGAGGTTGGCGGGACGTTATCGACGATGTGCATCGCAACAGGGCAACGCACTGTTCTACTGCACCACGCTTGGCTTGGCACCCGACGCGTGCGACCAGCTGGCGGAGCGACTGATGCACTGGCAGTGGCCCGACGGGGGCTGGAACTGCGACCGAAATCCCAACGCCGACACATCGTCCTTTGGTGAGACGCTCACGCCGATGTTGGGTCTCTTTGCCTACGGAACGGCCCGCCGAAAGACGGTCGCTATTCAAGCGGCGCGTCGGGCCAGCGAAGTATTCCTGCGCCGCCGTCTCTATAAGCGAGTCTCTGACGGCCACGTCATCCATTGGGAGTTTGCCGAACTCCACTACCCGCTCTACTGGCACTACGATGTCCTCGGCGCGCTGAAAGTCCTTGGTCCGATGGCACAGTTGGATGACCCTCGATGTGACGACGGGTTGAATCTGCTCGAGTCCAAGGAGCTGCCCGGCGGCGGTTGGCGGGCCGATCGCCGCTACTACGACCTCCCGGGCGAGCGACCCCGAAGGGGAACCGATCGGGTCCGTTGGGGGCGCCTGGGACGTAACACGATGAACGAATGGGTGACCGCAGACGCTCTGTCGGTCTTGCGCGCCGCCGGTCGCCTTTCCCCGGGGGAGTGAGGCTCGTCGCCGGCTCGTCTCCATCGACGTGCCACCAAGTCGAGCCGCGAGACCAGGCCTAGGTTTCCGTGCTCGTTGCACGAGAAATCGGTGTCGATTCTCTCCGGAGGATCATTCGAGCCCGGGAAGGGATTCGAACCAAAAGGGAAGGTCCTCCCCCGGCCTCAGGCAGACGGACTTTCCAGTGCCACAATCCACACTTCTCAGAAACTTTAATTGTAGGATATCCATAACAGCAATTGAATCATACCATGGCGGCAACGACCATCACCGTTTCTCAGGAGACTCGAAAGCTGTTGGAGGGTCTGAAGACCGGCGGTGCCACCTACGACGACGTGATTCGCGGCCTGATCATCGCCCATCCCACTCAACTCACGCTGGCGGAGTTGGCCCGGCGGATTCGAGAGGGGAAGCCGCATCCTATCGAGGAGCTCATCGCTCGCAGCCGAGAACAGCCCTACTGAGGGAACCGTGCCGTTCCGCCTCGAGAGCGTCGAGGAGGCGGACACCGAGTTTCTCGCCCTTCCTCCCGATGTTCGAGAAGTGTTCATCGCGGCGTTTCGAGAGCTGGCTGCCAGCGATACTCCGCTCGCCCGGGGACCCGGGTGGTACACGGAGGAGCTGCGACAACGCCAGCGTGTCGCACCACAAGGGCTGTTCTCGCTCCACGTCCGGAATCTCTGGAGAGGGGTCTACTTTCGGCGCGGCAGGTCCCTGATCTTCATCGCTTTCGGATTCCGACTGCCCGAGTTCTACGACAAACTGAAACGGTTGCGGAAGGTAATCTCGACTCCAGCCCTTTCGGGGCGGATTTGAACCCTTCGTTCAATCCCCTCCCGCGGCTGTGTTCCCCCCCGAAAACTCCTTTCGAGAGGGCAACCTCCAGAGACGAGCTCAGCCGTTCGGGAAGTACCGATCCGTGGTGGCCGCTGGGACATGCCCGGAATCCTCGGTTTGCGGGCAGGTGGCCAAGAATCGATTTTCGAGGGTGTCGCCGGATCCCCCCTCTTCCTCGGGGGAACGTAGCCTGTCCTCGGCATGGACGGGCCGCGGCTTGGGGGGCCGAACCCCATCGCCGCTCCAGACGCGGGTCAAAGCCCGTCGGTTCGAAAGTCGGGGATCTCCTCGACCGTACGAAGGTGAGGTCCTACCAGGTCTTCTGGAGGACTTCGGCGACCGAGGGCAGGTCACGAAGTCTAACCTTAGCTCCCGTCTGGAGGGGACCCTGATCCCATCCCCTCTCTACCGTGAGGAACGCTTCTCTCCAGGTCGACGGTTCCGCCCCCCGAAGATGCAGAATGTGCTCATACCCAAACCGGTTTGCGTTCGGGGCATCCGCCCACAACATGAGCACAGGTCCTCCGGCCTCTACGATGGAACGGATCGTGGGGCCCACAACATCTGCCGGATACAAGGTGTGTAGGCGATGCGCCCCCGACAGAACCAGAATCGGCCTCGGTCCTTCGCGCGGAAGTCGGGAGAGCATATCCTGAGTCTGCTGCGGGAGGCGGAGGAACTCGGCAAAAGAACGGACGGACTCGTCCCCCTCATCCGACCGTATGAGGTAACCGAGCGCGACATTGCCGACAGGTTCGTTCCTCTCGAGTACTTTCGGAGCGACGACAATGAGCCTATCCTGCGGAATGAGCGAGGTCTTCAGCAGATCTGTATCTTCGAGCACTTCGCCCTCCAGCTGGACATGCCCCCAAAGGAAACCGCCCGGATGCCCGAACACCAGGCCATAGGCGACCCAGTTGAGCAAGGAGCGACCACTGCCACAGATAATCACGGAGGTGCGCGGCTCAAACAATCCTTGGGGTGGCGCGGTAGGGACCATCGAGCCCTCTTTCTTGATCCGGAAGGAGATGATGTCCCTTCCTCTTGTCTCTATTGCCCCAAGCGGTGTCGGCCCGAGCGATTGCCTCGCGGCAGTCGCAAGTGCATCGGAGGCAGTCCAAGTTGATCACACGCGCACCCTGAGGTTCTCGCGGGAACCGATCTGCTCCGAAGGGACGTGAACCAAGATGTCGGTCCCTCCCACAGCTGGAATTTCCTTCAGCCTTCAGGATATCTCGGAACTTGGAAGGCTTCCCCGAGGCCAAACTTTGCACGTCCCCAACATGGGCCGAGAAGAAACCCTTTCGTGGACTTGGGCGGTACCGAGCCCAGAATTCGGTATGCTAAGAACCAATCGAGCGATCACGAGGCTCTCAGGACTTCCGCGATACTCGACAAAGGAGCTGTCCCCCCAATCTTGGCGAGACTTTGAGAGCCTCTTTCTGAGGAAAAGCGAAGGTGGAGGTTGCTGGTGCATGATCTTTCATCATCTCGGTCGACTTCCGAAGACCGAAAAGGGAGGGATGACCCCGGCCCGAGTCGCCAGGTGCCGCAAAGAGAAGCGAACCTTGGTGTGGAAGGGTGCCTCCCACGGCATCCTGGTCTACGCGAACACAGAACCGGTCGGGTGGTGCCAATACGGCCCGAAGGAAGAGCTACCTCGAATCGATGCGGGGACGCTCTACAGGAAGCTCGCAATCGACCACGATCGCCAGCGACTTTGGAGGATTACATGCTTCTGGGTCGACCGGAAGCATCGCAATCGGGGGGTTGCAAGCACAGCCTTGGGTGCAATCCTCGAATCGATCAAAAGAAAGGGCGGAGGACTTGTCGAAGCGTATCCAGCCAAAGTAAAGGGATTCCCGGCCGACTGGATGGGCACCTGGTCCATGTTCCGGAAGGAAGGATTCGAAATCGTGGCGCCCTACGGTGCATCCAACGTGCTCGTACGGCGGACGGTGTAACACGGGTCAAGGCCGGCAGCGAATCTTGGCCCAGGCCAGCGCGGGCAGGGGCACCCGCATCGCTGTGAACCCTCAGTTCAAACTCCTCCCCCGCCCGGAAAATCTCGTACGGGATGCGCCCTCGTATTGACTTCGCCGTGCCAACGGCTTGAGCTATCGCGACTGGCGGAGTAATTAGGGCCGGCTCATCATCCCAAGCCGTGGCGTCGCCGCCCCTCACCCCAGAACGGGTGTTCGGCAGCCCCGCGTTGTCGGGGCCGGTGGCTCGGGGCGTTGAGGTCTCGCCGGACGGTCGCTACGTCACCTTCCTGGCTCCCGAGCCGACGAATCAGTTCAAGCTCGATCTGTGGATTGCGCCGGCGGATGGCGGCGAAGCTCGTCTCCTGGTCTCTGGTGAGGCCGTCGAACCATCTGACCAGAGCCTAAACGAGGCCGAGAAGAGCCGACGAGAACGGATGCGACTGGCGGCGGTCTCCGGCGTGTTGACCTATCACTGGGACGAACAGTCCAGGATGCTGCTGATTCCCGCCGGCGGCGAACTCTACACCGCTGACGCCCGGACCGGCCGTGTGGCGAGGCTCAACACCGGCGGCCCCGGTGCCACCGACGCTCGAATCTCTCCGTTGGGCCGTTACGTGAGCTATGTGCGTGACCAGAACCTCTATGTGATCGACTTCGACGATGGCCGGGAGCGAGCACTGACGACGGAGGGGCAGGGGCCGATCAGCTTCGGTGTCGCCGAGTTTGTCGCCCAGGAAGAGATGGGCCGCTACACCGGCTATTGGTGGGCGCCGAACGACGACGCCATCGCGTACGCAAGGATTGACGAGAGCCCGGTTGAGATTGTCCCGCGGCTCGAGGTTGCCGTGGAGGGCGCCCGGGTCTCATCCCAACGGTATCCCCGCGCCGGCACGGCCAACGCCCTGGTCAGCCTGTACGTGCGGCGGATGACGGACGACGGGTCGCCGGTGCTCGTCGACTTGGGCACCGCTACCGACGTCTATCTAGCGCGAGTTCACTGGTCGGCCGACGGGCGCGATCTCTATGTGGAACGCGAGAGCCGTGATCAGAAGAGGCTCGACCTGCTTCGAGTCGACCCCGCCACCGGAGACTCCGTCGTAATCCTCAGCGAAACTCGATCACCTTGGGTCATGCTCACCCACGATTTTCGTGCCTTGAAGGATGGTGATTTCATTTGGGCGTCCGAGCGCTCCGGTTCCAATCAGTTGTATCTCTACCATGGCGACGGAACCCTGGTGCGGTCCATTACTGCCGGCAACGCCCCGGTGGTGCGTGGCGCCCTCGGCGCCGGCGCCGAGGCGCCGGGCTTAGTGGGTGTCGACGAGGAAGAGGGGGTTCTCTACTTCATGGCCTCTCGCGAGACCCCGATCGAGCGCCAACTCTATTCGGTCTCCTACCGCGCCCCGGCAGAACCCGTGGCCGTCACCCAAGGTCACGGGTGGTGGACCGCAGTGATGCCCCAGTCTGCGACCGTGTTCGTGGGCTACTACTCCGACCCAGTAACGCCACCGCAGACCGCCCTACTCCGCGCCGACGGCCAGCGGTTGCGGTGGGTCGAACAGAACGCCCTCGACGCCCACCACCCGTACGCCCCCTACGCCGCGCGCTATCCGCTGCCGGAGTTTGGCACTCTGAAATCTTCGGATGGCCAGGACCTTTACTACGTCCTACAAAAGCCCGTCAACTTCGATCCGTCCCGCCGATATCCGGTGATCGTTAGAGTCTACGGAGGGCCCGCCGCGCAGTTTGTGACGCGTGCCTGGCCGGATGTGAGGGAGAAGCTCTTCCTCGAGGCCGGCTTCCTTGTCTTCTGGCTCGACAATCGCGGGTCGGCCAATCGCGACTCCACTTTCGAGGGGGCGATTGCCGGCCGACTAGGGTCGGTGGAGGTTGATGACCAGATCGTCGGGTTGGACTGGCTCAAATCGCTGCCCTTCGTGCGCGCCGACAAGATCGGTGTCTGCGGCTGGTCCTACGGGGGATTCATGGCGCTGCGCATGCTCACCGACCCGCGGGCCCATCTCGCGGCCGGCGTGGCCGGCGCCCCGGTCACCGACTGGCGTCAGTACGACACCCATTACACGGAGCGCTACTTGGGAGACCCCACGGTCAACGCCGCCGCGTACGACCACTCAGCAGTCATCCCGCGCCTTGGTGCCTTGTCCGGCCGCCTGCTCCTCATTCATGGGATGGCCGACGACAACGTTCCACTCGGGAATTCTATCGCGGTGATGGCGGCCCTCCAGGCCCAGGGAACGCTCTTCGACCTGATGCTCTATCCCGGTGAGCGTCACGGCGTTCAGGGTGTAGGTCGACAACTCCAGCTCTGGCGAACTCTGCTCGGGTTCTTCGTACGGGAACTGGGCGGGAACGCAGGTCTCTGAGGACCGGCCGTCGCGAGGAGGAGGGCTTATCCAATTTCTCGATTGACGTTGGGGAAGTTTTCGTCGGGTCCGAGCGAACGCTTCTGTCATCCGGGTGAGCCTCCGCCCCGAGCACGTCGATGAGGGAGCGAGGCTCGATTTTCACCGCCATCCGGGCGGGGGGTACTCGGTCCACCGTGACGGATCGCCGGCGTCTTCTCATGGATTTGAACCCCCAGTTCAAACTCCTCCCGCGGCTGATATTCTCTCGTAAGCTGGCCCACGGTGGACCCCCAGCGGTTCCTCGACAGTGGGATTTCATCAGGGGCCTGGCGCTAGCAGATCAGCCGAGTTAACGACGAGACTCCGCGCCAAAGGGGGTGTGATTGGGACGGACCCGTACTCCCCGGCCATGATCTCCCGGATGCTTCCGAAACATCTATCAGGAGGGAGCTTACTCACGGCGCAGTCCACCCGCGGATTGGAAGGTAGAAAGATGGGGTTCATCGACGATCTGAGCGTGGTCGTCGATCTGCTGGTGCTGGTTGCGGTAGTGCTCTTCTACACGGGGTTCCTCGTGTGGTTTCACACGCTCTACCGAAAGGATCCGGCCCGAGCTTACACGCACCTCCGAGGCGGAGGGTTCATCCTGGCGCTCCTGGGTGGTCTCATCGGATTGTTCGCCATCTGGGGTGAGTTCGTTTGGCCCCTCACGATCCAAACCCCCGGGGGCGCGCTGACCGTTTACAATGTCTTCTTCTTCGACCCGTTGCTCTTGCTAGCCGTTCTGCTTGTCGGATTCGGAGTCGCGGTGTGGGCCAAGCTCCCCACGCATTTCATCGGGGTGATGGGCATCGTGAGCGGCGGCGGAGTGATTTACTACGGGTACTTGGGGTACCAAAACAGCCTCACGCTAGACCACCTCGAGACGTACCTCCTGTTCCTGGTTTGGGGCACAGTGTCCATCGCATCCTACGGCGCGACGCTGTTTGTGGACTGGTTCGTGATCGGGCCGCAGAACCCGAGCGTCGGTCCCCTCGCTTCGGGCCCGACGCCCGCGTTCCCGCGGATGTGGGCCGTGCTCATCTTCCTCTTCCTCATCGTGGTCGTGCTCGCCGGGGTCGCCACGATTTGGTACGGGCAGAACATCACCTGGGGTCATCTACGAGGGCTAGGCCCCTAGGGATTCGAACCACGGTGTGAGTCCCTCCCGCGGCTGGAATCTTCCTCGGCCCACAGGCCAGCTTGGGTCAAGTTCGGTTGCTTTCACCCATCACTGCGAGGAGACCCCGAGCTAGGCCGAGAAGTTACCCCTCCGCAGAGGGTGGGAGCGAAGTCAGTCGCCCTCTGGGGGAATGGCAGGCTCCATCCGGAAGAGTGGAAGCGGAAAGTCCTGTAGGTCAGGGCGGAACCGAAAGGGGTGGGTCTGCGACCTTCAGGAGTTGCTTACCGAAATTCTCGCCGCTGAACAGCCGCGCGAGGGTCTTCGGCGCTTTCTCGAGCCCGACCGCGATGTCCACTTTCTGCTTGAGGCGTCCTTCGGCATGCCAGCCGGCGAGGACCGGCGCCGCTTCCGCAAACCGTGCCGCGTAATCGAGTATGATGAACCCCTCCATCCGGCCCCGCTTCGTGATCAGGAGAGGATAGTTCCTCAGCGGCCGGAACTCCCGACTCACGTAGTCGGATATCGCTCCGCACATCACGATCCGGGCGTGCAGGTTGATCCGGCCCAGCACCTCGTCGAGGATCTCGCCGCCGACGTTGTCGAAGTAGACATCGATTCCCTGCGGGCACGTCTCAGAAAGTCGGGGGCCGACTTTCTCCGCGCGATAATCGATAGCGGCATCGAATCCGGCTTCCTTCCGAAGCCAATCGCACTTCGCGGGACCTCCGGCGATACCGACGACCCGCGCTCCACGGATCTTGGCGATCTGTCCCGCGATCGACCCGACGGCGCCCGCGGCGCTCGAGACCACGAACGTCTCCCCCGCTTGAACCCTCGCGATATCGACGACTCCGAAGTAGGCGGTCATCCCGGTGATGCCGAAGAGGCTCAGCGCCAACTCGGGAGGGATACGGGGAGGAACTCTCTGGACCGTGTTCAGGTCGCTCCCGCCGACGACGACGTAGTCTTGCCAACCGGTCAAGCCCCTCACCAGCTCGCCGACCTTGAAGCCTGCGCTCCGCGACTCGACCACCTGGCCGATCCCGGATGCGCGCATCACCCCGCCGATCGGAACCTTTGGAACGTAAGTGTCCACTTTCATCCATCCCATTTGCGTGGGGTCGCAGGAGAGCCATAGGGTCCTGAGGAGAATCTCTCCGTCCTTCGGCGGCGGGATCGAGGTCTCTACCCACTTGAAGTTCTGTTCGCCGAACATACCTTCGGGTCGGCTCACGAGCAGCCACTGACGGTTCGGTCGACTCGCCATCGGACCCCCTCCTCGAAGAATCGAGACGGTTTCGTTGCCCGGAGCACCGAAGGCCAGCATAAGTCCGGCGCCCGAACCTCGAGTTGACGTAGCCCGGGTCGATCGCTGGGATTCTTCAACCCCCGAAGGGTCGGGGGAGATTTTCACGTGACGGGGTGTTTAGGGAGGCCGCCTGTTCTTCGTGGACCGCTGGGCTCTGATCGGTCGACCTAGGATCCATGCGCGATCAACGTACCGCATCGATCGGTACAGCCTGATCGCGGGCCGGTTCCTCGGCTGAACCTCTAGCCGGATCCAGTTGTATCCTCGCTGTTGGAACCGGCGCTCCACTTCCTCGAGGAGTCGACTTCCGACCCCGTGTCTCCGGAACCCCGGCGAAACATAGAGTTCGTAGATGATGCAAGGGCGGGCCCCTCGAACGACCACCATGCGTTCGGCGGGCGAAAGAGGTGCCGGCAAGCCCACGACGAACCCGGCGGGTCGTCCACGACCGGCCTCCGCGAGCAGGAAAAGGCCCCGTCGTATTCGAGTTTGGCGAAGCAGCGACCGAGCGTAGGTGCCGCCAAAACCCGAGGCCGGGCGGTGCCGCAGTTGAGGGTCGAGGCGTGCCGCCTCGCGTGCATAGCTCACGCAGGATCGAGCCACGAAGGGGAAGTCGTTCGGGCGGTAAGGACGGATCTGCACGGTCGCTCGGTAGCCTCGGATAGACCGCCATCAGGAAAAAGCACCCGATTTCCGTGCATGTATGGTAGTAGAGCGAACCTCGGCTGCCCGGGTCCGTCGGCACGCGTTTCTCACGGCTTGGGACTCGCAACTCAAATCCCTCCCGCGCGCGACCTTCCCCGTTTCGCTCCACGCGTTTAGCCGGCCGAGTGCCAGGGAGAAGGAATGGACCTTCAAGGTCAGGTCAGATCGCGGAGGCTCTCACGAATCTGAGTAAGGACCTCCTGCCGACGGGTCTTGGGCGCGTCCATGAACGCCTCCAGCATTCCCTCTAGGACCATCACGGAGGCCTTCTCGAGCTGGGCGTGCACCGCCAGGATCTGGCGGAGGACCTGGGTATCATCCTTGCCATCATCGACCATCCTGATGATTCCGTCGATATGGCCCTTGGCCGACACGAGACGTTCCCGGACGGCAACCTGCGGTGACTCCGGCATTCCACCACGCCATCCCATCCGGTAGCATTAATCCTTCCCCTCAAAGCACCGCTCCGCCGGAGGGCTTATAAATCCCCGCCCCCATGGTCCCCTATCCCCCCCCGGGGGGTAGGGACTGGCCTCCGTGTCAGATTCGACAGATCCTGCGGGGAGCACGGTCCGTAGTGCGACGGCGAATCCGTCCGGTGGCCGGGGGCAGATCGCAGCGGTTCAGAGGAGCGTCACGAACGCGCTCGCGCGGTCTGGCCGGATGGGGTTCGTCTCGCGGATTTACTTCCGGTACCGGCGGTTCTCGAAGCATCTTGCGATTCTTGCCGCGGTGATCGGCCCCGGTGTCATCGTGATGGTGGCCGATAACGACGCCGGCGGGATCACGACGTACATGCTCTCTGGCGCGTACTATCGGTACAGTTTCATTTGGATCGTCTTGTTGCTCGGGCCGGTCGCGTACGTCTGCCAGGAGATGACCGTCCGACTGGGGGTCATGACCAAACGCGGTCACGCCCAAGCGATTTTCGAGGCGTTCGGCCCGTTCTGGGGATGGTTCTCGCTGAGCGACCTCACGCTCACCGATTGCCTCACCATCACGACCGAGTTCATCGGAATGACGATGGCCATGGCCGTGTTCGGAATCCCTCCCCTTTTCACCGAGATCGTCGTGATCACGTTCATCATGCTCATGCTGATCAACGGCCGGTACTGGACCTGGGAAAAGATCGTCCTCGCCATCTGCGCCGTGAACATGATCTACGTCCCGGTGGTCTTCTTCATCCATCCCAACGTCAGCGACATCTTCCGCACGGGGGTCGTCCCCGGCTTCCCCGAGGGGCTTGGCGGGCCGGTCATCTTCCTCCTCATGGCGACGATCGGAACCACGATTGCGCCCTGGATGATCTTCTTCCAGCAGAGCTCCGTGGTCGATAAGGGGCTCAAGAAGCGGGACGTTCCGTACGCCCGTTGGGACACCGCGATCGGATCGACGTTCACGGTCATCACCGCGGTCGCGCTCATCATCATCGCGACGCTCTTCTTTGGAGGGGACATGAGCCTCACCTCCGCTGGGCAGGCGGCGGGCCTGCTGATGGCGATTCACCCCTGGGTGGGCACGATCCTGGCCATCGGGCTGTTTGACGCCGGCCTCATCGGAGCATTGTCCGTCTCGTTGGCCAGCTCCTGGGCCGTGGGCGAAGTCTTCGGATGGTCCCACTCACTCAACGACCGCCTAGGGCAGGCGAAGTGGTTCAACGTGTTCCGTCTGAGCATCATGTGCATCGCCGGTAGCATCGTTCTGATTCCCGGGGCCCCGCTCGGGTTGATCACCCTCTTCGTCCAGGTCATCGCCGTGACCTTGCTGCCGGCCGCGTTGGTCTTCTTGATCGTGCTCCTGAACCAAGAGGAGCTGGTGGGAAGCTACAAGAACACGCGAGCCCAGAACATCATGGCCGGGACCATCGTTGGCGCCCTTCTAGCCCTCTCGACGCTCTATGCGGTCGGGACCATCTTACCGAAGCTGTTTGGAGGCTGACGAAGCATGACGGTGTTCCACGACGCAGCCGAGAAGCTACGCGAGATCAACCGGACCTATGCCGTCCCTCGAATTCGCATGACCGCCGGGACGAAGGCCGTCCTGATCCTCCTTCGGATCTATCTGCTCACTCTGGTGAGCTTGCTCCTCTATTCCTTGCTCACCCGTGCCGGGGTCTAGGGAGGGGGGCGAGGGTGGCGCGCCGGAGGTCGCGTGGAAAATGATTTCGTCCAACGATCCCGAGAGGAAGACCGCGCCCCCAAGGGGGGCGAATGGGGGTAGTCCGGCAAGTTCGGCGGCCCGCATCCGAGAGATCGAGGAGGCCCAGTATCTCGAGGTGAGCGAGCTCGTGGATCGCAAGGTCCGAACGGAGGCCGGCGCGACGCTCGGGCGGCTCCAGGATTTCATCTTTACCGATGACCCGAAGTACGCCGAAGTGACCCACTTGGTGGTTCGCCGGGCGTTCGGCCGACCACCGTTGAAGGTGCCATGGTCCCAGGTTCTCCGCATGGACCCTTCGGAGACGGTCGCGAGGGATCTCGCCGAGGGGACCGAGTACGAGAGCATCGAAGATACCGGCGAGCTGTTGCTCCTGCGCGACCGGATTCTCGACAAACGCATTCTCGATACCCGAGGCTTGGGGATTGACGTGGTCTACGACATCCAATTGCTAAGGGCGGGCAACCAGCTCTTCATCGTGGCGGCGGTGACGGGTCCGGAGGCCCGGCGGCGTCGCCTGGGTCTCTGGGGAAAGGTCGCCGCTTCCGTATCCGAGGGCCACGTCCCCGAGGAGCGGATTCCTTGGAAGTACGTTCAGCCCATCGGCCCCGAACTCACGAGCACCGCGGGCGACGTGCGACTCACGGTCACTCGGGAAGCTCTGGGCAGGATTCCCCCGGTCGATGTGGCCGATATCCTCGAGGAGCTCAGCCGCGAGGAGCGGCTCACCCTCTTCAACGCCCTCGACACCAGGGCAGCGGCCCTCGCCCTGGAAGCGACGGAGCCCCGGGTGCAGCGGGAGATCATTGCGGACACCGAGGCAGCCCGGCTCGGGCAGATCATCGTTCACCTTTCCCCCGTGGAGATCGCCGACATCGTCACCATCCTCCCCGACGACGACGCCCGCGAGCTGCTGGGGATGCTGAAGGGAGAGGTCGCCACGAAGGTGCGGTCAATCGTCGAGGAGCACGAAGTGCCCGCCCTCACCCTCGCGGTCCACACGTATCTCGAGTTTCCCGGGGAGACCCCGGTCGAGGAAGCGTTCGCGAGGTTCCGTCGGGAGGCTCCGAAGTGCCTCGTTACGATGTACATCTACGTGGTCGATGCGGACCGGCACCTTCGAGGAGTTGTCGACATCAATGAGCTCCTGCAAGCCGACCCCGTGCGGCCGCTCGAGGAAATCATGACCCAAGGACTGGTCACCGTCTCCCCGCAAACGAGCTGGACTCAAGTGCTCGAGCTCTTCCGCAAGTACCGGTTTCGGGCGATTCCCGTGGTGGACGACTCTCGGAAGATTCTCGGAGTGATTCGCGAGAAGGACGCCTTCGTCCTCGAGGACGAGGAAGTGCGCTCGAAGCGTCGCCTCTAGCGAGGCCTCTGAACCCGGACTTCATGCCCTTCCCTCGTCTCCCTTCGTCAACGGGTGCGGTCGGCTCGCCTCGAGCCGGCGGTCGTCGGGTTCCGTGGTCGTCGTCCGGGGCGTTCGGCCTGTCGGTCGGGGACCGGGGCCAAGGGCCCGGACTCCTGCGGTTCCCTCTTCGGGAGCAGTCGGCCACGGAGCCACAGGGCTGACAAAAAGGCCGCGAGGACGAGGAACGCGGCGGCGAGGAAGACGTCGGCGTACGAGCCCGCAAGAGCGTTCCGGAGCGCCGAAGGAATGGCCGCCCCCGAGCTCAGCTGCCGGAACCGGTCGGTCTGGTAGATCGTGAGGAGCGAGATCCCGATCGCTCCTCCCAGGCTTTGAAAGAACCGCGTCAAACCGACTGCCGCGCCGATCTCCGCCGGGGGAGCCTCGTTCTGGACGGCAACCGTCGCCCCCGCAAGGGCGAGGCCGAGGCCGAAGCCGACGGGGATCAGCGGCAGGACCAGCCCTCCGACGGGGACGAACCCGTAGGCGAGCCGCCAGAGAGGCGTTGAGGCCGTCACCGTGCCCAGGGCGAGCGCGGCCAAGCCCGAGACCAACAGCCCGGGCGCGACCATCGCGCGGTACGAGACCCGATCGAGAAGCGGTCCGGAGAGAGCCGCACCGACGATCATCGGGATTGCAAAGAAGTAGATCACGTCGCGGATCTCCGCGGCCGAACCCCCCAGCACGAGCCCGACATACAGGGAAAGGAACGTCAGGGATCCGCTGAAGACCACGCCGAGGAAGAGCATGATCGCGCTCGAGGACCCTACGACCCGTTCCCCCAGCATTCGAAGAGGGACGAGCGGCTGGGGATGACGGAGTTCCCAGAAGAGGAAGGTGAAGAACAGGGCCACGGCTGTGATGAGTAGCGCGAGGGTCGCGGGGTCCGTCCATGTCCAGCCGTCTTCCGAAATCTGGACGAGCGGGAGCATCAGCGCGGCCACCCAGGACGAAAGGAGCACGGCTCCCGGCAGATCGAACGAGCCTCGAGACTCGGGACGCAGCGGACCCACCACCGCCCAAATGATGACGAAACCGAAGAGGCCGAAGGGGAGGTTAATGTAGAACACCCACCGCCATGTGGTCACCGACACGATGTAGCTGCCCAGGAGCGGCCCCGCTACGATCGCCACTCCGGCCGCGCCGGTCAGCGCTCCGATCACTTTGGCCCGCACTTGGGGAGGGTAGAGGAGCGCGACCATCGCGATCGCCACCGGGAATACGGCTCCTCCACCGAACCCCTGCATACTGCGGAAGGCGATCAGCTCCCCGAGCGTCTGGCTCAAGCCGGCGAGCGCCGATCCGACGATGAAGATCACGAGACCGACGAGAAACACGTTCCGGCGGCTCGAGATGTCCGAAAGGCGTGCGAAGATGGGAATCGCGAGGGTTGAGGCGATGAGGTATCCCCCGACGACGAACGGGGCTCCGTTGACCTGGTGCAGGCTGCTCGCGATGGTGGGGAGTACGGTCGACACGACAAGGCCGTCCATTGCACCCATCAGGATCGCGAGGAAGACGCCGGTCAGCACGAGCGCGCTCGCGCGGGGCGAAAGTGTCGGAGAGGCCGTGGTGGCCGGACCCGTCCTGACGCCGTTCCCCGGTCGAATTCCTGAGCGAGTCGGGTCGGTCATGGTACCACCGCGTTCGAATATAACTGACTACAAGTTAGTATAAAATCTTTAAGTCATTTAATGTGCGACAGGAAAGAGATTATACGCTGGGAAGGGGTTCTCCGTTCCGACGGCGAGGGCGTCGGCCGGTCATGCCAAAGGTCGTTCCCGAGTACAAGGAGCAGGCCCGGGCGAGGATCGTGGAAGCGGCCGCTGCAGTGTTCAAGCGGGAGGGCTTGCCCGCCGGCACGATGGACGAAATCGCGCGTGAGATCGGAGTGAGCAAAGGGGCGCTCTACCTCTACTTCCCGACGAAGGCCCGCCTCCTCGAGGCCGTCCAAGCGAAGTATCGTGCCCAGTACATCGGAACACTCGAGAGACGGCTTGAGCACGGTGACGTGGCCGAAGGAATCGTCGACTCGATCGATGGGATCCTCTCGGGCGAGTTCGACCCGTCCGTGTTTCACCAGCTCGTGATGAGCGCCGGGACTGAACCCGAAGTACGGGAAGCGATGCGTGCCGACGCCCGGGGGGACCGAATCGAACTTCGGAAGCTCCTGAAGCACCTCGAGGCTGAGGGACGCATCCCACGGATGAAGGACCCGGAGGCCACGGTGGACGCGGTGATACTCCTCCTCCAAGGGACGTTCATGGGCGCGGCCCTGCGGGGCGACCCGAAGGAAAGCCGTGAGCAGCTCGTTCGCGCGCTTCGTCTGGTGCTCGGCCCTCCCTCCCGAGGTCCGAGACGAAACTGAGTCCGCGTTCGATGAGAACGGATACCCAGACGGAAGTTCCGAAGTCGGGAAAGCAGCTTCAGCGAGTGAGGGATTTGAACCCTCAGTTCACCTCCATTCCGCGGTTGACGTTCCTGCATTTCCTCCGAGAAACCCACCCCGAGCGGGAGTCACGCGGCAGACCCACGGCACAATCCGACGTGGCCCCGAGGGCTAATCTAATCGAGTGCGATTTTGACGCGCGGTCATGGTGCGGCGTCTCGCCGCCATAATGTTCACCGATATCGCCGGCTATACCGCGACGACCCAGTCCGACGAGGCCGGAGCCCTGAGACTGCTTCGAGAACAAGAACGGCTGCTTCGGCCCCTCTTGGAAGCTCATCGAGGACGCAAGGTGAAATCGATGGGAGATGGTCTCCTCATCGAGTTCCCGGACGCCTTGGACGCCGTCCAAAGTGCCGTGGAGCTCCAGCGTCTCACCCGAGAGCGAAATGCCCAGAGAGCCACCGCGCCTCTCCGGTTGCGGGTGGGCATCCATCTGGGTGACGTCCAAGGCCGTGGGCGAGACATCCTGGGGGACGCGGTGAATATCGCATCTCGCGTGGAACCCTTGGCCGATCCGGGGGGTGTATGCCTCACAGCTCAGGTATTCGTCCAGGTTCAGAACAAAGTCCCCTACCGGTTCGACAAGCTCGGTCCGAAACAGCTCAAAGGAGTTCGGGAACCGATCGACATCTATCGCATTGTGCTCCCTTGGGCGTCCGAGCCGTCGACACCCAGTGAGCCCACCCATCCCCGCCTCGCGGTCCTTCCGCTGGCCAATATCAGCCCGGACCCCGGCGACGAGTATTTCGCGGACGGCCTCACGGAGGAGCTCATCTCGGTCCTATCTCAGGCGCGTGGGCTCCGGGTCATTGCACGGACCTCGGTGATGCCGTACAAAGCGGCCACGAAATCGATCGCTCAAATCGGGAGTGAGCTCGGTGTCGACAGCGTCTTGGAGGGCAGCGTGCGAAAAGCAGGAAACCAGTTGCGGATCTCGGTTCAGTTGATCGATGTGCGAACCCAGGAGCATCGGTGGGCGCAGTCCTACGACCGCAAGCTCGAGAACGTCTTCGCGATCCAGGCTGAGGTCGCCGAGAAAACTGCCGAAGCATTGAAGGTCGAACTCCTACGACCCGAACGGGAAGCCATCCAGGAACGGCCGACTTCGAACCTCGTCGCGTATGAATTCTATCTGCGTGGAATCGAAGAATCTCGACGCATCGGTTCGGGCGGATCCCGGACGGAGGAGATCGGCCGACGCGCGTGGAGGTACTTCGAAGAGGCGATTCGGGAGGATCCCGAGTTCTCGGCGGCCCACGCCTACCTCGCCAACCACCTCCTCGCGCTCATGGGAGAGGACATTCCTGCTTCCGAGGTGGTCTCGCGTATCCGAGAACTCGTGGCCCGGGCGCTCGAACTGAACCCGGACTCCTCGGAAGCGCACACGGCGCGGGGCAACCTCGCCATGCAAGTGGACCACGACTGGGTCCGCGCAGAAGCGGAGTTTCAGCAGGCCATCGCCCTCAACCCGAGCAGTTCGCTCGCTCATTTCTGGTATGGAAACCTGCTCCACTTTCTGCAGCGGTTTGGCGAGTGCGAGAAGCAGCACTGCATTGCGATCGAGCTGGACCCTCTCTGGGTTTTGCCCAGGGAGAACTTGGTCTGGAGCTACGCATTCTCCGGGGACTTGGAGTCCGCGATCGCCAATTGTGAGAAGGCCGCGCAGACCTTCCGAGACAGCGGCTCCGTTCGAGTCCAACTTGCATGGCTCTATGCGTTCGCTGGCCGAGCGGCCGATGCAATGGCGGTGGTCGAACCGATGAAGGACGTCCAGGTCCCCGACGTGTGGTTCAATCCGCTGGGGGTCCTAGCCTTCCTCGGACAACGAGAAGGTGCCCGAACGCTACTCGCAGATTGGAAAGAACACCGGCTCTCCGGGTACCTCTCGTTGGGGAATGCGGCAGCTTTTTACGCTCTCGTGGGCGAAAGAAGTACCGCGCTCGAATTGTTTGAGCAGGCGAGTCTCGAGCGTGACGTCACCGTATGGGCCGGCTACCAAGCACCCTGGTTCGACTCCATTCGAGGCGATCCGCGTTTCGTTGCGATCCTCCGGTCGGCGCAGCTACCGACCTCGATATCCCGACCGTTGATGCCGGGAGTCCCGGACGCGCAGCGCGGTGTGAACGGGCCGGCGTGACCAGACCAGACAATCTCACCGTGACGAGCCGGGGATGACCACCCTGTCCACCACCGGTTCCCCGACCGCTACTCCGGGGACTCCTCCACCGTTACGCAGTGCCTCGCGCCTTTGCTTTGACGTCCCGGATTTGACCCTCGAGGCGAAGGACGTCATTGCTCGCTCCCAGGCGCGACGCGATCTCGCGGGCCCGCGTGTGCGTCTCCAACGCCAGCGCGTACTTTCCTCGTGCCTCGTGCGCGGAGCCGAGATCCTGCAGCACCCTCAGGTATTCGACCGGCCACCCTACCTTTTCCCATAGTCGGGCCGAGGTCTCCAAAGCCCTGGCTGCCGAGATCAGATCGCCAGCGTGGGATCGGACTCGACCTTCTGCGTGCTGAGCGTAGGCCCGGATGAGGTCCTCATCCATCGCTTCTGCGAGGGCCGACAGTTCGCGAGAGCGAGCCTCCGCTTGGGATCGGTCCGACTCGGTCCCCTCCAGTCCGGTGGTGACCAGACCGAGAAGAATCGACGAGTAGAGTTGTCCGAAGAGGGCAGACTCGCCCACCCGCTGAGCGAGCTCTCGCGCTTGTCGATAGAGTGGAACCGCTTCCTCGCCCTTCCCTTGCGCTTCCCGGATCCAAGCCAGTGTTCCGAGGCACAGGAGACGGACGGACCAGTCGGGCGACGTGTCAAGGACTTCGAGGGCCTTCGAGAGATGACTCTCGGCCCCGGCGAGGTCGCCCCGGATCGCGGCGACGCGACCGAGCACGAACAGGTCCAGCGGTTCCGGGGTCGGGGTGTATCGGGCCATGTACGCGAGCATCTCCTGCGCCAGCTCCGCGGCCCGGTCCAGCTGCCCTGCGTGGACAAGGACGTATGGGAGGAATCGGGTTCGCAACGTCATTTCGAACGGGACGCTGCGGACCTTCCGCGCGAATCCAATCCCTTCGTCGAGCGTTCGAACGGCTTGTTCCCAGTTTCCCTGGATCTGCATATGAGCCACGCTGAGGTTGTGGAGCGCGCCCACGAAGACCTCGGGGAGGTCGTACCGCTCGCCGATGTCCCGCATTTTCTCGAGGTACTCGAACGTCCGGTTCTTCTCGGCTGGAGGGACCAGGGCGGCCAGGAGCAAGTACACCCATCCCTCGACCTCGTGGGCGTTGACCCGCCCCGCAAGCTCCAGTGCCTTCTCGCACATGTCGCGAGCCTGCGAAATTTGGCCGTCGTACCAGTAGAGGTCCGCGAGGTCGCCGAACAGGCTCGCGAGCTCCGGTCCCTCGGGCTCGGTCTCCAGGATCTCGCGGGCGCGAACGAGTTCGCGCAGTGCCAACTCGTTCCTTTGAAAGAATTGCCTCTGGAGATATCCAAGGCGGCGGTGGAGGTCCGCCGCCCGCTTGCGATCGGACGCGGTGTCGAAAACCTGGATCGCGGCTTCCCAGGCCTCAGAGGCCATCTCCGGGTGACCGAGCGCGACCAGCTCTTCCCCCCTCTGCTCTAGAAGATGGGCGCGGAGGGCCGGCGTCGGTTGCGCCGCGAGCGCGATGTCCAGGGATCGGACCGCGCCTTCGTGGTCGTAGACCGAAGCCGCAAATTCCGCGGCCGTCTGCGCACACCTGAGCGCCTCGGCCAGATCGCCCCCCAGGCGATAGTGGCGGGCGAGCTCCGAAGCAGCCTCCGGAGCATTGCCGCCCGGAATCCCCTGGAGGACGTGGGCGACCTCGAGATGGTACCGTTGCCGTCGGATCTTGGACAGTCCCGCGTAGAGGACGTCGCGGATCTGCTCGTCCACAAACTCGTACACCACCTCGCCGGGTGAGGGTTCCCTCTCGCGGAGAAGACGGGCCCGGAGGGCGCGCTCCAGCAGGAGGAGAAGACGCTCCGACTCCAGGCCGGAAACCCGCCGGAGCCAGTCGAACCGGAACGTGCTTCCCACGACCGAGGCGATCGCGAGAACCTCGATGGTCTCGTCCCCGGCTCGTCGCACGCGGCGCAGCACGACGTCGCGCACCGACGCAGGGATTTCGATCTCCGTCGCGGATCTCCGTCGCCATCCGTCGGACGTTCGCACCAGATCGCCTTCTTCCACAAGCGAGCGAAGGAGCTCCTCCACGAAGAACGGGTTCCCCCCCGCCTTCTCGAGGATGGGCTCCGTGACCTCGCGTGGGAGATCGGTGGCCCCGAGGATCGCGCTCGCGAGGCGGGAGCCGTCCTCGGAATCGAACCGCTTCAGGGAGAGGGAGGTGACCAAGCGGCTGCGGCGCAGCTCCGAGAGGAGCTCGGCGAGGAGATCCCCTTCCGCGAGGTCGGTATCTCGATAGGTGAGAAGGATCGCGATCCGGTGGCCCTGGAGATGGTGGGCAAGGTACTCCAAGAGACGGAGCGAACCCGGATCCGCCCACTGGAGGTCATCGATCACGATGGCGAGGGGGCCCTCGCGGGCAACGTTCTGGAAGAACTGGACCATTCCTGCGAAGAGTGTCAGTTGCGAGGGAACCGGTGCGCTCGTAGGGTGAACCGGGACGGTCCCGAGGCGCTGGGCCAGTTGCGGGACGATCTGCGCGACCTCCACCGAACAGTTGGCGCACACCTTGTAGAGGAGCAGATCCGGGATTTCGCGCACGTACTCGAGGCACGTTTCGGCCCAGACCGAATACGGGACGTCTCCCACGCCTTGGAATCCTCTCGCGCGCAACACCCGAAACGCAGTGGGGCCAGCTCTTCGGAAGACCTCCTCGGCCAGCCGGCTCTTGCCGATGCCCGAATCGCCTCCAATCGCGATGACCTGCCCCTCCCCCTGGGTGACCGCGCCCAGCAATCGACGAAGCAGGCCGAGCTCCGTCGTTCGGTCGGTCCAGGGCGTTACGCGCGCCGCCGGGGGAGCGTGCCACGGAAGGTCGACCTCGTAGACCAGGATCGGGGTGTCGATGTTCTTGAGAAACGCGTGCTCAAGGGGCAGGAGCCGATACGGGATCTTGTTCGTGACTTGGTCGGCCACCGGGCCGGTCAGGCAGATGCCCCCGGCTTCCGCGAGAGGTTCGATCCTGGAGGCGATATTGACGGCATCCCCGAGCAGGTCTCCTTCTCGATGCAGGACGTCACCGACGTGAATCCCGATCCGCAGTTCGATCGCGGGAGGTTCGGACCGAGAATTCCGCTGAACGAGCGACTTCTGGATTTCGATGCCGGACTCGGTCGCAGCCAGCGCGCTATCGAACTCCACGAGGAAACCGTCCCCGACCGTCTTCACCTCCCGACCCCCGAACCGGGTGAAGATGGGCCGGAGGATGGTCCGGTGTTCCTCGAGCAGAGTCAGCGCGAGTCGCTCTTCCCGCTGAGCCAGCGCGGACCAGCCGACCATGTCCGTGAACATGATCGCGGCCAATCGTCGTTCGCCGGCAGCCACGCGCGGTCATCGAGGTTCCCCAAGTTAACAACTCCGACGAGGGACTGGCGGGGCCGTCGGCCGAGACTCCTCGGCTCCAGGCGGAATGTCCTCGTGCCGTACACCGGCTCGTCTCCTTCCTTGCCGGCGGGGGATGGCCCTCGGGAAAGAGACCACCGTCACCCAAGGGTATCTCCCGAAGGCGGACGTAGAATTGAGTCCGCGTACGCCAGGTTGGTCGTGGATGCCGTCAGTCGGTCTCGAACGTCAAGTCCGGCACGTTCACCGAGCGGTCCGTGATACCGAGGCCGGCCGGGGAGAACCAGCGATAGAGGTCCAGGACGAGGTACCCGCCTGCGACCAACGGGTCGGTCTGCATGAGTGCTCGGGCGTGGGCGATGGAGTCGGTCCGGAAAATGAGGAATCCGCGCAGCTCTCCGCCTTCCTCGACGGGGCCGGTCGTGATGACCTCGCCGGATTCTCGAAGGTGGCGTAGATGCGCGAGGTGCCCCTCCTGGAGTGCATCGGCATCCGTCGCAGGCGGTCGCGGAGCCGGGACGGGCCGACGGAGAACTCCCAAGGTATAGTGGGTCATCGGGGGCAGTCGGTCCATCTCGGATGCCGGCGGGTCACCGGGGGACATGGAGTAGGTCGAGTCCCGCGAATCGTTCCCGGCTCAAAGCTTCCCCTCCGGCTTACCGCCGGCCATTCCCGCCCGTCGCAGCTCATCGAGAGCCGCCCCGACGACTAGATCAACGGATCCGGTCGCGTCGAGGGGGATTCCGTAGTCGAACGAGGTCGCCTTTGCGTAAACCTCTGCCGCCGCCTCCGCGCCGTGGGGCGGGGCACGCTGTGCATCCCGGGCTATGCACACCGCGAGCGAGACTTTGAGCGTGAGGACCACGTGCGGGAACGGGAGGCGCTTCTCGAGGTCCTTCACGGCGGACTTCCAATAGAAGTTGCCGTCGATCACCACCGGTACGCCCCGTTGAAGGTCCGCCATCGCCTGCTTCGCCGCGATTCCGTTGGCATCGAGAAAACTTCCCTCGGAAATGCAATCCTCATCCCAGCGCTCGAGACCGTACTTCTCCAGGATCTCGTCGATCGCGATGTGGCTCGCGGCGATTTGGTCCGCGATCCGATCGGAAACGGTGGTCTTCCCGGCACCGAGCGGCCCGCGGACGATCACGTAGTAGGCCACGCAGAATGCCTCCCCGAGCCCGGGTCGCATCGAGATTTAAGCGCGACACCCGTGAAAAGGATCGTCCGGTCGACCCTGCATGGCCGGGGGGCATGTAGCCAAGGTGAGTTCGGCTTCTTCGGGGGCGGTCGGTCTGGGGAAATCCGAAGGCGCCGGCCGATCGTGAGCATCGGAGTTCCCGAGTTCACGTCCCGATCGCTGGCTTCCGCTCAAGGAGGTGACGCCTTCAGGTCCCCTACGGAGCGGTACTGCGTCCTCGGAGAGTTGGATGCGACGGTCGGACCCTGTCGGTGTTTTCTTCCCCGTCGTGAGCGGGTCGGCGAGTTAATCTATCCCGAGCCGTGTTTCGAGTCGTGGCTTCGACTCGGCACCTTGCCGCTGTCATGTTTACGGACGTGGTCGGGTTCACAGCCTCGGCCCAGTCGAACGAAGCGCTCGCGTTGCACCGCCTCCAGGAGGAGCAAGGGCTGGTTCGAGCTCTCTTCCCACCCTACGGCGGGCGGGAGGTGAAGTCCACCGGCGATGGGTTTCTCGTGGAGTTCGAGAGCGCCCTGAAGGCCACGGAGTGCGCCATCGAGATCCAGCGGAGCCTGCACGAACGGAACTCCCAGTCCTCGGATTCACCGATCCACCTGCGGATCGGGATCCACGTGGGGGATGTGGAGGAGATGGGCGGGGACATTCTCGGCGACGCGGTCAACGTTGCGTCGCGGGTCATGCCGCTCGCGGATCCCGGCGGGGTGTGCCTCTCGGAACTTGTCTTCGCTCACGTGCGCAACAAGATCGCCCTCCCGCTGGAGAAGATGGGTCCGAGATGGTTGAAGGGGGTTCGGGACCCGGTCGAGGTGTACCGGGTGGTCCTCCCGTGGTTTGTCCGTCCGAGTCCGACGGAGGGGCCCCTCCCGCCCCGCCTCGCGGTTCTGCCTCTCGCGAGCATCAGCCCGGACCCGAACGACGCCTACTTTGCGGACGGTCTCACCGAGGAGCTCACCTCGGTTCTCTCCAAAGTCCGCGGACTCCGGGTCATCGCCCGCACGTCGGTCGGGCGGTACACGTCGACCTCCGAGTCGATCCCCCAGATCGGAGAGGAACTCGGGGTCAGCTCGATCCTGGAGGGGAGTGTTCGAAAGGCCGGACGCCGGATTCGAGTGACGATGCAGCTCATCGATGTCGCAAGCCAGGAGCACATTTGGTCGGAGAGCTACGATCGAGAGGTGGACGATGTTTTCGCGATTCAGGGGGAGGTCGCGAAGCGGACCGCGCTAGCACTCCGGGTCGAGCTCCTGAGCTCTGACCGAGACGTCCTCTCGAGGCGGCCCACGTCGAGCGTCGAGGCGTATGACCTCTACCTGCGAGGGATTCACGCGCTGAGGGCCTCGACGGAGGAGTCCCTCCCCCAACGGGTCACCGAGGCGATGGAATGCTTCGAAGCCGCGATCCAGACCGACCCCAAGTTCTCTCTCGCGTACTCGTACCTCGCGAACACGTTGGTGGGTGGGGTCGAGGATCGGATCCCACCACGGGAGGCCAATCTCCGGGCCAAGGAGCTCGCCGACACGGCGCTCGAGCTGGACCCCGATTCTTCCGACGCGCACACCGCCCGGGGGAATGTCGCACGGTGGCTCGACCTCGACTGGGGGCTCGCCGAGGCGGAATTACGGAAGGCGATCGCCCTCAACCCGAGCAACTCGATCGCCCATTTCTGCTACGGTATGCTCCTCCGAACGCTTCAGCGGTACGAGGCGGCGAAGACCGAACTCCGGTCGGCGATCGACCTCGAGTTCGACGAGTCGCGCGCGGAACTCCGTTCCTCGGTCGAGTTCGATCCGTTGGACTACGGGGCCCCGGCATGGCTCGCCGAGGTCCATTGCCGGCTGGGGGAGTGCGATTCCGCGATCTCCCTCGCGATCCAGCGGCTGCAGGAGGCGCCGGAGGAACACCGGTACCACGTGGCACTAGGCTGGGCGTACGCCGCATCCGGGCGGTGGGAGGACGCGCGGGCGGAAGCATCGCTTTCGGCCGGACCGGCCTCGCGATGGGTCCGACTGTGCCGCGCGTCGCTTCTAGCCGTCCTCGGGTCGAGCGAGGAAGCCCGACGGCTACGTAGCGAATGGAGCGATGAAGCGAAGTCTACGTACCTGCCGCCCGCGTGGAGGGCCGGGCTCGACGCGATCCTCGGCGATCCCGACGGCGCCCTCGCCCTCCTCGAGCGCGACGTTCGAGAAGGAGACCGGTTGCTCTCCTCCGTCTATGAATGGGAGTTCTACGACCGGATCCGGGGGGACCCGCGGTTCGCGGCTCTGCTGCACCAGATGAACCTCCCCGCGACCGTCGGCTGGAGGAGGGTGGAGGCTGCGCCTCCGACCTCGGAGCCCGCCCCCGCGTCCCCGTCACTGGGGTCTTCCCGGAACGAGACAATGACACCTACCGACTCGTGGCGGGTGGTCGGACCATGACCGAGAGCTGACCGTCGATCCACTGGGGATAGGTCGCAGACCGAAGACCGAAGGTCCTTCGGACCGCCAGAACCCCGTCGACCTCCAAGATCCGGCGGATGATTTTCTCCAGGACGGCGGGTCGGTCGGCGGGAACCAGGCCGGCGAGGGGTGGGCGTTGGACCCCGGGATCGATGCCAAGTCCATCGGGCGCGACCGGAATCCAGGGGCCGACCGTCCGGCCGACCTCAGCCGCGACCGGGGCCGCCTCCGAGTCTGGGCGGAGCGAGAGGTGGAGGAGCGCCAGCGGCCACTCCTGAGAATCGGCGTTCGGGCTCCACCAGCAGGACCTGGAATCCAGGAGCAGATCGAACCGGCGCGACACGGTCTTCAGGCTGATGCCGGCGCCCGAGGCCAAGCGCGCGATCGTCGCGTCGGGATCCCGGCGAAATTCCGCGAGAAGCCTCCAATCCAGCGGGGATGGGATCCGGAGGGACCCGGGAATCCAGTACGGCGTCGGTCCCCGAGCGGAGCCTGACGGGGCCAATCTCCTCAGAAGCGAAGTCCGTCGGGTGGTCGCCGGGGGAGCGTCCGAGACGTAGTACACCTGAACCTTCCGATCTTCTTCGTCGAGGATATCGCGCGCGAAGAGAATGCCGTCAACCAGAGCAAGGTCGTGGAAGACCCGGTCGGACTCCTGGGGGCTTCGGACCGGCACTTCAAGCATCACCGTCGTGGCTCCGAAGAGCGAAGGATTCAATCCGACCTCGCTACCCAGCAAGAGCCCGTTCTCGCGGAGCCGCCGAAGTCTTGAGCGGACCCCGGCCTCACTCAGGCCTACCTTTCCGGCAATCTCACGAGCTGTCACACGCGGGTCGGTCAGCCGCCGGGAGGCCCAGAAACGGGCGAGGCCATCGCGGGAAAGATGCTGATAGATCGCGTAATCGATGGCGTCCACGTGACTCGCTCGCTAGACGGAGCCGGCTCGGAAAAGCCTAGGGGTGGCAGCCCCGCGTCGCGTCGAAGGAAGATCGGCGAGCTCGTCCGTGCAGCCGTACGGGTGGCGGGCGACGATCGACCGAGGGGCACTCCGTTCCCGACGCTTACCGGAGTTCTTCGCGGCAGACCGGGAGCCCGGCCAGAGGGATTCGAGCTGCGTCCGTTCGCGAGGCCGCTCCCAAGGGAGTGAGTCGAGCGGCCGGCACCGCATAGAGGGGCCTCGCGCGGTCCATCGCTCCGGCGGACGCGCAGGGAACCTCCGCCGTGTCCGAGAGAGCCCGGCCGGTGCGGGCCCGGGCGGTCAGCGCACGGAGCGCGGCTCGAAGCCGGCTCCAACGATCCCATGAAGGGGCTCGAAGGTCGCTCTCTGCCCCGATTGGGGTACAGGCTGCCGCGTAGATCGAAACCCGCGTGGCCCGGTCTCGGCTCGGGTAGGTCTGAAGAGAGCGGAGCTCAGCGAGGCGGGCGCTCAGGAGCGCCGCTTCCGGCATCATCCCCGTCATGCCTCTCCCCTCCTGCCTCCCCAGTCAGGAGACGGCGGTCGACGGAGTCAAGCCTGTCGATGGAGTCTGGAGGGAAACGTGAATCCCGGATGGCTCGGTGCTCGTTTCGTCACGACAAGTGTTGAAACCGGCATTCTGCAGGCCAACGGCCGGTGCGGGCGAGGGGTATGGTGGGAGGGTCGGGCTCGCCTACTCGGAAAGCGATCGGTCCGTCTCGGCTAGGCGGCGGGCCATCTCGGCGAGCATGCCCCGCAACATGCGGGGCTGATTCATCGCGAACCCCCAGAACTCCCACTTCGTCAGTACGAGGCAACGGGTTGGCTGGAGGGCGACGACATCCGCGGATCGGGGTTGATCGTCAAAAAGGGCCATCTCGCCAAAAAACTCTCCGGGGCCGAGAGTCGCGAGCCGTCGGCCCTTGCGCCGTACCTCTACCTGTCCCTCCAGGAGCAGGTAGAAGCCAAGCCCCTTCTCCCCCTGCTTCACCACGGTCTCTCCTTCGGTGAAACCACGGCCCTGAGAGTCCCGCGTCAGATGCCGAAGCTGGCGATCGTTCAGTCCGGAAAAGATCGGAACGCCTTGTAACATCCGAAGGGTGCTCGCATCGACCTTCGTCTCAAACGTCGACACGAAGGGCGCAAACGGCTTCCGGGATATAGAGCTGAGCTCGTCCAAGGTCGAATGCTCGGCCCTCTCAAAGTACGGCGGACCTGCCGATTCCCCTCCGTTCCACCGGCCCGTCTGGGCGACGAGAGATAAAAACCGCCTCTGGATCTATGAGGTCCGTTGCCGCACCGTACCCTCCGCGGAGAGCGCGTGGAGCTCCGACCGCTCCGCCACTCGGATGGCGCTGCCCTCGACGCGATTTTTCGGGACTCACAGGTCAAGCGCATGCTCCCGCCCCGAGTTCGGCGGGAGACCGGAGTCCAGTTCACCGCTCGGGTCCTGGGGGAGAATCGTCGAAGGGATGGCTACGCGTTCGCGGTTCGCTGGCTCGGGACGCCCGAGGCCATCGGACTGATTCGTCTGCGAAACTGGTCCCACGAGGAACGATCGGCCGAGGTCGGTTACTGGATCCGACGCAGGGACTGGGGCCGGGGAGCGGGAAGCGAGGCACTCCATCTCGTGTGTCGGTTCGGGTTCCGGTCGATGCGATTGCATCGCATCGTTGCGAACGTGGTCGCCGGGAACACCCGCTCGATCCGAACGCTCGAAGGCGCCGGGTTCCGCCAGGAGGGGAAGCGCCGGCTCTCCGCGCGAGTCTCGCGCGGATGGGCGGACGAACTCGAGTTCGGTCTCCTTCGAGCGGATTGGACAGGGTAGACCGTTCCCGGCGGGTTCACGACCCCGGCCTCAGGTCGGTCCCACGTGCCGAGAGTCCGACCCTTTCAGCCCGGGCTGCCGATCGAGATCCAGCGTAGGGAGTACGAATTCAGAACGACGATGGTCGAGGAGAGTGCCATCGCGAGCGCGCCGGTATACGGAAGGACTTGGAAGACTCTCAGTCCCAGGAACGGAACCAGTGCCCCCATCGCGATCGGCAGAAGGACCGCATTGTATCCGGTTGCCCAGAGGAGATTTCCGCGGATCTTTCGCACGGTCCGACGACCGATGCGCAGGGCAAGGGCAACCCCCCGAAAATCCGTGCGTACCAGAATGACCCCACCGGCTTCCCGGGCGACATCGGTGCCCGCGCCGATCGCGATCCCCAGATCGGCCTGCAGGAGCGCCGGCGCGTCGTTGATTCCGTCTCCGACGTAGGCCACCAACCTGCCCTGAGACTGCAGTCGCTGGATCCAGTGCAGCTTGTCTTCGGGGGACATCCGAGCATGCACCTCGGAAATCCCCGCGCGTTCGGCGACAGCGTGCGCGGCCTGCTCGTGATCCCCCGTGAGCATCGCCACCCCGATCCCATCGGTCCTCAGGGCATGGATGGCCTCGGGGACTCCCGGAGCGAGCTCGTCCGAGAACCCGAGGATGGCGGCCGGTGCCGAGCCCCGGAGGACGAGCGACCAGGACTTTCCCTCGCGCCCGAGCTCCGCAGCTCGACCCGCTAGGGGACCTAGATCGATCCCGGACATCTCGACCGCGGCCGCTCCCAGCACCGCGACGGTCTCGGTCCCGAGGCGAGCGGAAACTCCCCGGCCGGGGTCGGCGGTGATCTCGTCGACTCGAACGGGATTCGCTCCCCGTCTCTCTGCCGCCTCCACGACGGCGTTCGCGAGGGGATGTTCCGAGCCCTGCTCGATGCCGGCAGCGAGCGACAATGCGTCCATTTCCGAGAATCCCGCCACTGGAACGATGTCCGTCAGGACGGGGAATCCACGGGTCAGCGTGCCGGTCTTGTCGGTCAGGACGAGGTCGACTCGGCTTGCCTGTTCGATCGAGTCCCGCCCCCTGAAGAGGATTCCCTCCTCGGCCGCCCGACCCGTCCCGACGACGAGTGCCGCCGGGGTCGCAATCCCGAACGCGCACGGACAGGCGGTAATCACCACGGACACGACGATCAAGAGCACCCACGTCCAGCCGGCACCCCCCCAGAGGAACCACGCGGCTGCTGTCGCTAGGGCGAGTGCCAGGACCAAGGGAACGAAGACCGACGCGACGCGGTCGGCGAGTCGCTGGAGGGGCACGCGGCTCGTTTCGGCCTCGGTCACCAGCCGCCCGATCTCGGCGAGCCACGTATCCGAGCCGACCCGGGTCGCGACGACCGTCAAGAACCCCTCGCCGTTGACGGTCCCTGCGATCACGGAATTCCCGGCGTTCTTCGATACCGGTGCGGACTCTCCCGTGATCAGGGCCTCGTTCACGGTCGACCGCCCATCGCGGACGATTCCGTCCGCAGGGAATCGAGCCCCAGGACGGACCTGGAGCAGGTCCCCCACTCGAACTTCGGCAGCGGGGATCTCCACCTCCCGGCCCTCCCGAATCGCTGTCGCGACCACGGGACCGAGCGCCGCGAGGGCCGCAACGACGCCTCGAGCCCCCTCCCGGACCCGGTGTTCGAGATAGTTTCCCGTGAGAATCAAGGTCACGATCAGCGACGAAGCGTCGAAGTAGTAGGTGGACGGGAGAACCCGGAGAACGAGAGCCGCTGAACTGTAGGCGAACGCGATGGACGTGCCGACTGCGATCAGGATATCCATGTTCCAGATCCGGGAACGGATGGCATCGTAGGTCCCCCGATAGAATTCGAGGCCCGGATAGAACTGGACCACGCCCGCCAGAGCGAAAGCGACCCAGGGCCAGTCCGTGAAGTGGACTGCGTACGTAATCGCAGCCACCGCGATGGACAGGGGCCAACTGACGGCCAACCGGTGTCGGAGACGAGCGAGTTCGCGTACGGGCTCGCCAAACTGCTGGAGGCAGTGGGTGGAACAGAAGAAGTACGATCGGTTTTCCCGGACCAGGGTTAGCTCAGCAGTGCGCTCATCGACGTACATCCCACAGACCGGGTCGGTCGCCATGCGTCAGTGCGGCCCGGCAGGTCGGATTACTTCGACTTCCGCTGCGCCTCGTACTTCTTCTGACAGACCCCGGAGCAGAAGTAGACGATCCGTCCGTCGTACAGCCCCTTCGCCGGCGCCTGGTCCGTGTCGACGGTCATTCCACAAATCGGATCCGTTGCGTTGGACATCTAATGACCTCACCCTCCTGAGCGCATTACTTTATTTGAGCCCTCCGCTTTGCCCGGTGCGCAAGGGGGAGGCTGTGTAGTGGATCGGACGAATCCGGCCCGCCATCGTACGACTCCCGCCCCTCGCGTGAGCGGAGCGCTCGCCATCGATTTTGCGAACACGGTGGCGTGCGATGCATGCGGGGTGGGGGACGCGCTCTCTCGGTCCGAAGGGTTCGATCAGTGGCTCCGTGCGCATCCAGAGGTCCGGGTTCGTTCTCTCACGCTTGGCGAGCTCTCACGTCTGAGAACGTTCCGGCGGGATCTCCGAGTCACCTTCCGCGCAGCCGCTCGTCGGACCCCTCCCCCCGCTCATGCACTCGGAGGGATGAATCGCGTGGCCCGCCGGTTCCGGGTGGAACGAGCCCTTCGCTGGCGCGACGGCGCCTGGGAGGTGGAGGAGCGGAGCTCGGAGTCCGATCCCGTGCTTCGGCTCGCCGGGAAATTGTGCGAATCGGCCTTCGCGGCGATCGTCGGGAGGGGCTCAGGCCGGCTGCGGGAGTGCCAAGGTCCACGGTGCGCCCATTTCATCTTGGCTCGTACGCGGACCCAGCTCTGGTGTTCTCCTACGGGGTGCGGGAACCGCGCACGGGTCGCACGGCATTACTGGCGATCTCGACCTCGGTCCCGGCGAAGCGTTCGTGCGACTCGCGCGTCCGCGTCACGATGACCGGAGGGCCCCGGACCGGAACGGAAAGTGACATGGGCGCCCCTCCGGTACGCCAGAGGAATGAGCGCCGTCGTGCACTGGCACTGCGTCGCCGTGGGCCGCGTGCAGGGCGTGAACTACCGGGTCCGAGTGGCGGAGTCCGCTCGCCGCCACGGCGTTGTCGGCGCCGTGGAGAACCGCCCGGATGGATCGGTCTTCCTCGACGTCCAGGGCCCCGTGGACGTCCTCGAGGCGTTCCTCAAGGACGTTCGAGGTCCGCGCGGAATGAGCCACGCCCACTCCGTAGAGCGCGTCGCGGAGGTTCCGGTCTCTCCCGATCTGTACGGGTTCGAGATCGTGCGATGACCCGATCCTCGGGGTGCCGAGCCCAGAAGGCCGTCAGCCCACGTACGTCAGCCACGCGTCGTACGCCGGTGAGCGCCCGTGGATCGCGTCTTCGTAGCGCCTCTGGAGCCGCCGGGTAATCGGGTAGTCCCCGTTTCCGATCGGTCGGCCGTCGACCTCCCGGATCGGGGTGACTCCTGCGGCCGTACCGGAGTAGAACAGCTCGTCCGCGGTGAACAGCTCCTCCCGGGTGAAGTCGGTGCGCTGGAAGGCGAGTCCTTCGTGGGCGAGGAACTTGATCACCGTGTCCCGGGTGATCCCCCGCAAAATCCCCGAGCTTGCCGGGGGTGTGCTCACGATCTCATTCTTCACACGGAAGACGTTCTCCCCCGGGCCCTCCGCGACCATTCCCGCCGAGTTCAGGAGAATCGCTTCATCGTAGCCGCCGACGACCGCCTCCATCTTCGCGAGCGCGGAGTTCGCGTAGTTCGCCGCGCATTTTGCCTGCGGCGGGAGCGAGCGAGAATCCATCCGGACCCAGCTAGAAATCGTAGCCCGGACTCCCTTCTCCACGCCTTCGGCGCCCAAGTACGCTCCCCAGACCCACTCCCCAATAGCCACGCGGACCGGACATCGGGTGGGGTCGAGTCCCATCTCCCCGTATCCGGAGAATGCAATGGGCCGGATGTAGACCGTCGGCTCCCCGTTCGCCGCCACGAGATTGACGCACGCCTTTTCGAGATCGGCCTGGGAGTACGGAATCTTCATCCGATAGACCTTCGCGCTGTTCAGGAATCGGTCGAGGTGTTCCCGGAGGCGGAAAATAGCGGGTCCTCGTGGCGTGTCGTGCGAACGGATCCCCTCGAAAATCGCGTACCCGTAATGGAGGCCATGCGTCAGGACGTGAACGTTCGCATCCGCCCAATCGACCAGCTGTCCGTCAAGCCAGATCTTCTTCAGGGCGCGAATACCGACCATGTCCAAACCATGCGACGTGGACGGATTTAGTGGGTGGTCAAGTGGGGATGACCCCTCCTTCATCAATCCCGGCCGACTCGTTCACTTTGGAGGAGCCGGTGATCGAGATTCGCTTCCACGGTCGAGGCGGGCAAGGAGCCGTCGTCGCATCCGAACTGCTCGCTCAAGCCGCGTTCTTGGACGGGAAGTCCCCACAGAGTTTCCCCTTCTTCGGGGTCGAGCGGCGGGGGGCGCCCGTGACGGCGTTCACCCGAATCGACTCCCGCCCGATCGGTGTGCGTACCGAGATCCGAGCCCCGGACGTCGTTGTCGTCCTCGACCCGGGGCTTCTCGCGACCACGCCCGTCGCGGATGGACTGAAGACGGGGGGCCTCCTCCTTGTGAACACCACCCTTCCATCGGAGCAGATCGTCGCGCGCCCTGGAGTCCGTCGCGGGTCGATCGACGCGACGCATATTGCCCTCGCCCATGGGCTCGGCACGACGATGATGCCGATCGTGAACACGGCCGTCCTTGGCGCACTCGCGCGGGCGTCCGACGTCGTCTCGCTCGAAGCTCTCACGCGGGCGATTGAACAGTTCGTCCCCGCGCGGCGGGAGGCGAATGCGCTCGCGGCGAGGGACGGGTACACGAACGTCCGGGTTGTCAACGACGGCCAGGTGCCGGTCGCGGCAACTCCGGCCCCGCCCCGCCCCGCGATTCCATTCCCCGAGGGGCCGATCGCCTCCCTTCCCAGTGAGTTGAACCACACCGCCACCTGGCGAACGTTCACGCCGAAGATCCACCTCGAGCGATGTACGAAGTGCAACTTCTGCTGGAAGTTCTGCCCGGACGACGCGATCGAGTTTGATGAGAAGGGATTCCCGAGGATCCGGATGGACTACTGCAAAGGATGCGGAATCTGTGCGGCGGAGTGCCCGCCGAAGACGATCGAGATGGTGGCCGCCGCTTGAGGGAGGGAAGGTCGATGGTTCAGAAAGTGCTGTCCGGTAGCTACGCGCAGTCGTACGCGGCCAAGCTCGCCCGAATCCAGGTCGCCGCGGCCTACCCGATCACCCCGCAGACCGCGATTGTCGAGAAGCTCGCGGAGTTCGTCGCGACGGGAGAGCTTCCTGCGCAGTTCGTCAAAGTCGAGTCCGAGCACAGCGCGCTCCAGGTCTGCATCAGCGCCTCCGCTCTGGGGGCGAGAACCTACACCGCGACCTCGAGCCAGGGGCTCCTGCTCATGCACGAGCTCCTCCACTGGGCCGCCGGGATGCGAGCGCCAATCGTGATGGGGGTCGTGAACCGGGCGATCGCTCCTCCGTGGAACATCGGTGCCGACCACACCGACACCATTAGTCAGCGCGACACGGGCTGGATTCAGTTCTACGCCGAGAGCAACCAGGAGGTCCTCGACACGGTTCTCCAAGCGTTCCGTCTCGCCGAGCACCCGAAGGTCCGATTGCCCGTCATGATCAACGAGGATGCATTCTACCTGTCCCACACGGTGGAACCGGTGGACGTCCCGGATCAGGCGGTCGTCGATGCGTTCCTCCCTCCCCGGGAATCCCACGCGATCCTTGTCCCCGGCGAGACCCTCCGCTTGGGCTCCTTCACAGGCCCTGACCATTACGTCGAGTTTCGAGAGAAGCTTGCGGAGGCGACCGAACAGGTCCCGTCCGTCTTTGCGGAAGTCGAAGAGGAGTACCAACGTGCGACCGGGCGGGTCCATGGGGGGATGCTCCCGACGTACCGAACGGAGGGCGCGGATGCCGTGCTGGTGACGATGGGCACCGCGACCACGACCGCGCGAAGTGTGGTCGACGAGATGCGGGCCGAGGGACGAAAGGTGGGACTGGCCAAGATCCGCATGTTCCGGCCATTCCCGGACGACGCGGTCCGTCGTCTCGCGGTGGTGGCAGACCGGATTGGAGTCGCCGATCGGTCGTACACGTTCGGCCGAATGGGTCCTGCGGCCACCGAAGTCGCAGCGGCCCTCTACACCGCCCCGAAGCACCCCGAGCTGACCGGCTTCCTGGCCGGGATCGGCGGACGGGATGTCACCCCGGCCGAGGTACGCCGGATGTTCGAGACCCTGCTGTCCGGTGCGACTCCGACGACGCATTGGGAAGATCTCGAGATGCAGGAGGTGAAGGTCCATGGCTAAGCTGACGATCCCGGCTCAAGAGCTGATGTTCGCAGGCCACGCCGCGTGTCCGGGCTGCGGGGCCGCGCTCTCGATGCGACTGCTCCTGAAGGGCCTCGGACCCCGCACGATCGTCGCGATGCCCGCCTGTTGCTGGACCGTGATCGGGACTCCGTACCCCACCACCGCGCTTCGGGTCGGCATGCTCGACAACCCGTTCGAGGCGACCGGAGCCTCGATCTCAGGCCTTCGGGCGGCCGCCGACGCGCTCGGGATGAAGGATGTCAACATCGTGGGCTTCGCGGGCGATGGCGGGACCGCCGACATCGGGCTCCAAGCGCTCAGCGGGATGCTCGAGCGTCGGACGAACGCGATCTACGTCATGTACGACAACGAGGCGTACATGAATACCGGGATCCAGCGGAGCGGGGAGACCCCGTGGGGCGCGTGGACCACCACGACGCCGGTCCGCGGCGGCGAGCACGGCAAACCCGAGGGCAAGAAGGACATGATGGGGATCGTGCTGGCGCACCACCCCGTCTACGCCGCGACCGTGAACCCGAGCTTCCCCGAGGACTTCGACCGCAAGGTCGAGCGGGCGCGCGACCTCGTGGGACCCCGGTTCTTCCACATTTTCGCCCCGTGTCCGCCGGGCTGGAAGTTCGATTCAGCCGAAACGATCGCCCTCGGCCGCCTCGCGACCGATACCGGGACCTTTCCGCTCTACGAGGTCCTCGACGGCCAGCTCCACATCACGCGCAAGACCGGGGAGTTGAAGCCGGTCTCCGAGTATCTGAAGGCCCAGGGGCGATTCCAGCATCTGACCCCGCAGGACGTTGAGAAGATCCAGAAGCAGGTCCAGGCCGACTGGGATCGGCTGCTCAAGCGCGAACGCGAGGATCTGAGCCAGGCCCACTGATCTTCCGGGGTCCCCCTCCGCGCTCGATCGGCCGCCGGTATTGAAGCCGGCCGAGCCGAGGCCCTAAATATG
>DASPSQ010000011.1:0-39320 GCA_035623855.1 Thermoplasmata archaeon
CGTCCTCGAATCGACGTACGGGGGCTACCGCAACGTCCAGCCGAGCCGACAGCAGGCGACCGAGGATTTCACCTCGCTCGCGAACAAGATCCTCGAACGCGGCGGAAAGTTGATCGTGCCGGTGTTCGCGGTCGGCCGCTCGCAGGAAGTGATGCTCGTCCTGGAAGAGAAGATGCGCGAGGGGAAGCTGCCGAAGGTACCGGTCCACCTGGACGGGATGATCTACGAGGCGACGGCGATCCACACCGCCTACCCCGAGTTCCTGAACAGCCAGCTGCGCACGCAGATCTTCCAGCAGGGGGACAACCCGTTCCTTTCCGACATCTTCCACCGGGTCGACTCCTCCCAGATGCGGACCGGCATCCTCGACTCGAAGGACCCGTGCATCGTCCTCGCGACGTCCGGGATGATGAGCGGCGGCCCGGTGATGGAGTACTTCCGCGCGTGGGCGCAGGACGAGAAGAACGGCCTGCTCTTCGTCGGGTATCAAGCGGAGGGGACGTTCGGCCGACGCCTCCAGCGGGGGATGGCCGAGGCGACCTTCCTCGACGGCTCGCGCCAGGCGACCGTGCCGGTGAAAATCGACCTCGCGACGATCGAGGGGTTCAGCGGGCATTCCGACCGGGTCCAGCTGATGAACTTCGTCGCCTCGCTCGATCCCCGTCCGCAGAGAGTCATCCTCAACCACGGGGAAGAGTCGAAGGTCGTCGACCTCTGTTCGAGCCTGCACAAGCGGTTCAATGTGGAGTCGAGGGCCCCGTACAACCTCGAGGCGATCCGGGTTCTCTAGACCGCAGTCCCTCGCGTCCGTCTCGCTGGCCGGACGCACTGGACACGCTGGGAACCGGGACGTCACAATTGCCGTTGACGGGGCGCCCTACGGCGGGTCCGAACCCGGCGGCGGACCGGTGCTGGGGGAACCCGAACCCGCTGTCGGCGCGGGAGGCCGCGTTCTCCGACGCCGGAGGAGGAGCGCGGCCACCGTCACCGCGAGCGCCGCGACGACCGCTCCCAACGCGTAGAACTCTGTCCAGCTCGGTCCCGAGCTCGAGGAACTGGACGCAGACGACGCTGTGGAGCCGATGACCTCGTTGGACGGCGGGCCCGCGACCGTGCCGTTCCAGGCGACCACTTCGAAATAATAGGTCGTGGAGGCGGCCAATCCCGCCACGATGTACGATGAACCGGTTCCAACCGAGAGGTGGCTGGAAAGAGAGGTCGAACTGGGCCCGTACTCGAGCGTCAGGTTCGTGAACGTCCCCGAGGGCGGGTTGGTCCACGAGAGCGAGATTCGGTCGCTCGTCGAGCCGGTCACGGTGAGGTCGGACGCTCCCCCAACCTTGATGGGAGGCACCGACACCCCCGTGGACGCACTCACTTCGTTCGACCCGAGACCCTCGTTCGTGCCGTTCCATGCGAGGACTTCGAAGTAGTACGTCGTCGAGGAGGCCAGCCCCGTGGCGATGTACGAAGATACGGGTCCGGCGGACACGTGAGACGAAAGGGCGGACTGGGCCGTACCGTACTCCACCGTGAGGTTCGTGAAGGTCCCGGCGGCCGGGTTCGTCCAGGCGAGCGAGATACTACGGTTGGTCGAGCTGGTCACCGTGAGGTAGGTGGCCCCAGTAAAGGAGGTCAGCGCGTTGACGACGTTGGAGGAACGACCCGTGACCGTCCCGTTCCATGCAATCACCTCGAAATAGTACATAGTGGAGGAGAGGAGACCGTTCGCCGAATAGGTCGCGACGGTCCCAACCGACCGATGGTCGGTGAGCGAATCCGGCACGGTCCCGTACTCGACCGTGAGATTCGTAAAGGTCCCGCTGGCGGGGTTCGTCCAGGCGAGCGAGACGTTTGTGACGCCGATGCCCGTCACGGAAAGGTCCGTCGCGCCGACAAACGTGGTGCCGGCCTGCGCGAGATTCGACGGCACACCCTGGACCGTGCCGTTCCAGGCGACCACGTCGAAGAAGTACGTCGACCCCGGTCCGAGGCCGGTCGCCGTGAAGTTGGCGACCTCACCCACCGATACGTGGTGGACCAGGGCGCCCGGCGAGGCTCCGTATTCGACGGTGAGATTCGTGAAGCTGCCCGCCGGCGGATTCGTCCACGCGAGCGATACGTTCGTTTCGTTCGAGCCGGTGACCTCGAGCTGGGTCACCTCGGGAGCCGAATAGAACGTCGCGATACCGGTTCCATTCCCGTGGAAGTGCAGGTTCCACGCCTCGACCGAATCGTAGTAGCGCGTGTTCGGAGCGAGGCCCGTGATGGTGAACGATGTCTCATAGCCGGGGACGGAGGCGAAGTTCGTGAGACCCCCGGGGGAGGTTCCCCAGGCGACCGTGTAGTTCAGGATGGCATCGTTTGCGATCGGAGTCCATTCGAGGGTCGCGTTCGAGCCGGACACCCTGGCGGAGGTGACGTCCGTCGGGGCCGGGCCCAGATCATCGGCTGCGGGGGAGAGTGCGGAGTACGGGAACTCGGGGAGGCCCAGTTTCCAGAGCCACCAGATCGTTCCCCGCGCGACCCCGTGGGTGCCGTTGATCGGGCACGATCCAGGAAAGGCGGAGTCGCAGGCGTACGCCTCCTCGGGGATGATGTACGAAGCGTTGAGGAACTGACCTTCCTGATACCAGCTGTGGCTGCTGTAGACCGTACCCAACGACGCGTCCGGGTTGTACGGCCAGGGGCTCTGATTCGTAGAGTAGTACCCGAGTTGACCCGGGGTCATGAGGGTCAGCCACGAATCGTTGACGAAGCCGTTGTAGTTCATACTCAGCTCCGGACCCGAGGCAACCATCAGGGGGCGATCGGATTCAGAGGTCGGTCCGAGAGCGACACACACGCACGAGCCGTCCCGGTCGAGATTCGTGACCTCGAGAAGCTGGGAAATCGTGCCGTTCGGGAGGACGCTGTAGACGAGCCCGCTGTTCTCTGCCTGAACCGAGAGCTCGCGGTTGGTGACGTTGAAGGAGACCCCGTTGACCCCGTTCACCACGATCGCCTCGTTGGTCCAGGGAGCGGAGTACGTCTCTTCGAGGGCGAAGTCACTCGAGCTGCTGACGGGTCCGTTGAGCTGGAACTCGGCGACCAGGTCGCCGGAAGAGCCGTCCGCTTCGACGTCGATGAAACCATTGAGGTACGGCATCCAGTAGATGTTGTTCGCCTCGAAAAATGGAAGCTGCGTGACGTCCGTCTCGGAATCGCTCCAAAGGTCGTGGTCGTAGACGGTGCCTCCGACGATCAGCACGGCCTGCGAGTCGTTCCCGTCCCACCCGGTCAGTAAGAGCTGCCCGCTGGTCGAAGCGTCCGACGCATCCACTTCGGTGAAGTCGTACAGGAAGACCCGGTGTATCGTGACGTTGACCGCCTCGACGGTCAGAACTCCCGTCGAGGGGTTCTCCTCGCCCCAACCGTAGACGTAGGAACCGTCTTGGGTGATGAACAGTTCGTTCGGAATCATCGCGTAGGAAGCAAACGTCTGGTACAGGGGAATCCACGACACGATGGGGTAGATGGTGTTGTTGACGAACGAATAGAAGACGAGCTCGTCGCTCGCGTTGACGTAGTAGGCGCCATCCTGAGTCCACGAGAGTACTGGATTCTGGCAACCCGGCCCGTCGGTCCCTACGTTGTTGAGGTACGAGGACATGCAGACGTAGCCGGGGAGCACGAAACTGGCATTGCCGTACGGCACGAACGGGTACACGTCGATGTTCAGGGGCGAGCTCGTCGGTGCGGTGAACCCCTGCACGGCTCCACCGAATCCCTCGGGAGCAAACGGCTCGGAGGTCGAATCCCGGGAGACCACTGCGTAATAGCCGGATGCCGAGGTAAGGTCCAGCCCGAAGAACCCCGCGGCGTTGGTCGTCGTCGAAGCGACGAACGCACAGGTCATGCTTTCGAGTGAAGTGCAGTCGTCGTACACGGAGACCGACGCGCCGGCGAGCCCGGCGTTCGGCGCGTAGCCGTTGGTGTCAGCGTACACATATCCGGTGACACCCGAGGACGAAACCGGCGAGGGCGGGGTGGTTCCTGGAGCGTGCCCCCCCAGTACCGTGCCACAGCCCCCACCGACGACGGCCAAAGCGAACACCGACGTCGCCATCGCGACGCGGAGGGAGGAGCTCCGCGAAGAGATCGGCATACCGCGGCCGCCCAGAGGTCGCTCGCGCTTAAATGATACAGCCGCGAGGGTCCAGAGAAGGACGCCCCATCGCGTTGGCGTCGAAGCGGCACGTTAACGCTATCGAACCGCTGTTTCATTCTGCGGAAGCTGGGAGACCCTTTCGTTGAGCGCTCACCGGATCTCGCGGCTTTTCGCCCCCACGAGCTGGCCCCTCGGAGTCGTACGTCGTGGCCCATACCCCCTCCAATCCGTTCCTGACCCGGTCCGGGGCATGAGAGACTCTCTCTTCTGGGTCCAAGCCTATGCCGACCAGCGGACGGCGTCGCACGCCCGGCGAATCCCATGAGCCTTCGCGATTTGTTCGGGGATCTTTACTGGGTGTACCGGCGTACTCGAGCCCCGGGCTTTGCCGAGTCGCTCACCGGTGCCGCGCCTGGCTCGGCTCGCGTCTTCGCGGCCGAGCTGGCCAAGACCGGGATCCACGAACGAAAGGAAGTGCTCCTGTACCTGGTCGTGCGGGCCCTTCGACCGGAGCGGGTCGTAGAGACGGGTGTCTGGTACGGTTGGAGTTCGCGCGCGATTCTTTCCGCCCTTCGCGCGAACGGAACTGGGCGTCTGACGTCTATCGATCTCCCGACCACGGCCGCGGGCCGACGGAACGCGGACGGCACGTTCGATCGGGCCCGGGTCGACGCGGTCTCCGACACGGGTCGTGAGGTTCCGGAGTACCTTCGGGCCCGATGGGATCTAAGGGTGGTGTCCTCCCCGGCCGAGTCTACCGCTGCCCTCGAACAGGCCGCGGCGACCGGAATCGAAATGTTCTTCCATGATTCGGATCACAGCTACGAGAACATGACCCGAGAGTTTCGGATCGCCTGGGCCGGACTCCGGGGCCATGGAGTCCTCTACGCGGACGACGTGGATTGGAATACCGCATTGGCCGACTTCGCCCGCTCGGTGGGTCGGCCGGCACAGATGTTCCGGTTGTACCCCTACCGACGCTCCCGGGTCGGGGCGCTCGTCAAATAACGGGGCTGTTTTTGAGAGGGCCGGGCCGATCCCGAGGGGGGCCGACCTTGTCGGGGATCGGGAACGCTCATGGGCGGCCGCCCGATGCTCCGCGGTAGTTGGTTCGAAGGAGAAATCTTCCTCGAGCCGCGCCTCGAGCGATGTGAGACCTTGGACGAAACACTTTATACCGGCTTTTGGCTCAAAGTTCCCGCCTAACTGACTCACTTGGAGAGTTAATGCGCACACCTCATCGACGGTTCCTCGTGCTCGGGTTGGACGGGGGGACGTTCGACCTGCTTGACCCCCTGATGGAAGCCGGCGAGCTCCCGTTCCTTCGTTCCTTGGTCCACCGCGGCGTCCGTGCACCGCTTCGCTCCGTGTATCCGGCGAAGACGATCCCTGCGTGGTACTCCTTCGCCACCGGCAAGGATCCGGGGGAACTCGGGATCTTCGGCTTCACCGAGCCGGACGGCCGGCCGGAGCGCTCGCGACTCGTTCAAACGTTCCGACCGGCAGAGGCGGTCTGGGACCGGCTCTCCCGGTTCGGCGTCAAGGTCGGCGTCCTCAATTTCCCGATGCGGACCGCCTACCCGCTGCACGGGTTCGTCGTTCCCGGCATGTTCAGTTCGGACCCCCCCACGTACCCCCGGAGCGTCCGGTCTGAGATTGAGAGCGCGATCGGAGCGGGCTACCCTGAGGAGCTCCCGGCCTACCGCGAATCCCATCGCGCCGAGTGGGTCTCGGCCGCCGCTCGCGCCGTACTGCAGCGCGGGCATGCGGCCGCGGCGCTGGCCGAACGACACCGACCGGATTTTCTGTTCGCCCTGTTCCGCGAGACGGATCGGATCGAGCACGAGTTTTGGGACGAGCTCGACCGGCCGGTCGCGAGCATCTCGCCCGACCTCCTCGCCTTCTGGCGATCGGTCGACCGGGCCTGTAAGGAGGTCGACACGGCGTTCCGTTCCGACGGGGGTCCTGCCATCACGCTCGTGATCTCGGACCACGGGCACGGGGGGATCCGCTCCGAGTTCCTCACCAACCGCTGGCTCGCGGAGGAGAAGTTCCTCGTGTTCCGGGAGAATTCGACCCTCGCCCGGAGGCGCCTCGTCTCCCGCGTGATGCTCTACGCCCAGCGGATCGGCCTCGCACGGCGGCTCACGCGGCGCGTGGCCGGCTTCGTCCGGGACGGACGCCGGGCGAGCCTCGCCCAGTACCTGAGCGGTCGGACGTCGTTCGAGGACGTGACGGGCCAGATCGACTGGAAGCGGACGATCGCGTTCTCCTATCCGGTCCCCGAAGGAATCTACCTGAACCCGCACAACCCGGACCTCACTTCGGCGCGGCGGGCCGAGATCCTCCAGAAGATCCGGGAACGCCTCGAGGCGTTCCCGGAGGCGCACATCGAGGTGTTCGGTCCGGGAGACATCTACCGGGGCCGCCGACTCGATCTCGGCCCCGCCCTGTTCATCCGGGTCGACGGGATGGGGACCGAGCCCCGGATGGACTTCAGCTACCCGCAGTCCCTGATCCGCGACCGGCCCAACTACTTCTACGGTACCGGGAATCACAGGATGGAAGGCATCTTTATCGGTGCCGGGGACGGAGTGGAAGGGGGACGGACCCTTCCCGCCCTGAGCCTCCTCGACGTCACCCCGACCATCCTCAACGGGATGGGGGCACCGGGGGCAAGCGAGATGGTCGGACACTCCTTCTTCTCGGACCTCACGCCCATCGCCTGAGCTGCGCAGCCTGGCGGAACGTTTTTCGGCGCCCTCCGGATGGAACGGGGCGAATGGCATCGCGAACGGTCGACGTGATCTCGCTGGGGCCCCCGCCGCGGGACCCGTACGAGCCGTCGGCGACCGCGTGGGCCCTTGCCGGGGCGTTCGCGGCCCAGGGGGACGATGTCCATGTGATCCGTCCGGAGGGTGCCTCCGAAACCGCCCCTCCGGCCGGCACCGTCTCCGTCGAGGTCGCGGTCCCCCTCCGACGCCCGGGCGCGGCCGTCGAGCAGGCCGCGTTCGCGACCGCGGCGGGTCATCGAGTGCGCCCGGCGGTCGACCTCATCGTGCGGGACCCTTCGGGTCTCGGGCCGCTCCAGCCGCGGGGCCGGACCCCCGGCTCCCCGCCCCTCGTCGCCTTCGTCCGGTCGGTCGAGCTTCATGTCTTCGACCGGGAACGTGGCAGCCTCTCGCGTCGCTGGGTGGATCGGTTCGATGCGTGGAGGGACCGGAGGGGCGTCCGGCGGCTCGAGCAGGCCGCGCTATCCGAGGCCGACCTGCTCTTTGCGGACTCGCCGGAGGTCGGCGCTGCGCTCGCGCGCGAGTACGGGGTCTCGCCCCAGCGGTTGCATACGTCGGTCCCGCCGGTCGCGGACCTTCCCCATCCCGAGTCGCGCGATGCGGCTCGCGCGTCGCTGGACATCCCACGGGACGTCCCCGTCGCCGTAGCGCCGGCGCCTGCGGACGGGGGAGGGAAGCCTCCACCCCTCGACCGCGCACGGGAGGCGTTCCAACGCGTCCGGCCGCTTTTCCCCGGCGCCCGATTGATCGCCGCCGGCACATCCGTCCGAGCCGATCCCGGCGTCCTCGCGGTTCCACCGCGCGACGCGGCCACGTTCGGTCTCGCCCTGGGCGCTGCGAATGTCGCGATCTTCGCGGAGGTCCGGCTCCCGTTCGACCCGATGCTCATCGCCGCGATGCGCGCAGGGTGCGCGGTCGCCGCGGTCCCGTCCGTCCGCCTGCCGGTGGACCCAGGGGGGGCGGTCCGGTACTCGGCGTCCGATGACCCGGGCGATCTTGCGTCGACACTGGCCGAGCTCTTCGCCGACCCAGCGCTCGTCCGCCAAACCGCAGCGATCGGAAGCGAGTACTCGGCCTACTACCGGCCCGAACAGATTGTTCGGGCGATTGACGCCGCCACCTCTCGTCCGAGTCGCTAACGATCGGGATCGCTCGTTTCGTCGAGCCGCCACTCCGCGAATCCCCGGCCCCCCGAGGCCCTCCGGACCGCCGCCGGGATCCCTTCCCATCGGACCGATCCGGTCGGGTGGACGGAGCCGACCAGGACGAGCCAACGTCGGAACCGTTCCCGAAGCGGGGAGAATGGATCCTCGCGGCCCGGTCGGGCCCAAGGTTTCGCCTCCCGATGGACCCGAACGGTCCTCGGGCCGACGCTCCAGATTCCCACCGGGGAGACCCGCGTCCCGCTGGTCCGAGATGCGAGCCGGGTCGCTGCGCGCTCGGAGCCCAGAGCGACCGCGCTCCAATCCCCCCATCCCCGGCGGCGGAGCGCCTGGGCGAGCACGCCGCGAGCGTCCCGGACCTTGACCTCCACGAGGCCGACCTCGTCCCCCCGCTGAGCGACCACGTCGAAGTAGTTGGTCCCGTCCGGGTCTACGAGGACGCGATATCCCCGGTCCGAGAGGAACCGGGCGACGAGCTTGACGAGCTCCGCCTCGGCCGGGACCGGAGATCGTTGCGCGCTCCGATGGGTCACGGCCCGCTCCTCAGGAACCAGCGGTCGATGCGCGACCAGGGGATCCGAAGGACGATCGGCCGGCCATGGGGACACGAGTAGGCGGATTCCGGTAGGGCGTAGAGCGCATCGAGCACGCGCGCGAACGCAGGGGACGTCACGACGTCCCCCGCACGGATCGCCGCATGGCACGCGAGGGTGGCCGTGGTCCGCTCCACGAGGCCGTCGGGCTCCGTCGGGCGCCCCCCCGCGGCGAGCTCGTCAAGGAGGTGGGCGACCGACTCGGGGCGTGCCCTCCGGCCGGAGAACGACGGGACGGTCCGGACGCAGTAGGCATCTGGCCCGAACGGTTCGACCTCGAAGCCGGCGCGCGCGACGTCGACCGAGTGGGCCTCGAGCGCCGACCGCTGGACTCCCGACAGGCGCAGGGGGACCGGTTCGACGAGAGCTTGGCGTCCGATCGATTGGGCCCGCCGCAATGACTCGTAGACCACGCGTTCGCTCGCGGCATGCTGGTCCACCAGCACGAGCCCGTCTTCCCCCTCCCCGATCCAGTACAGTGCCCCAAGGCACCCCAAGAGAAGGAGCCGGGGATGCCCGGGAGTGGGCGCCACCTCGGAGGGAAGTGCCCGAAGGCCCACGCCTTCGAGGGTCTGTTGGTGGGGAGTCACTCCCCCGGGGGTTCGGGCACGCGATGAAGGCGTGGACGGGAGGTCCCAGCTCCAGGGGGGAGGCCCGGTCCGAGGGGGGTTCAATGAGGGACCGACGATGCGGTTCGCGAGCTCCGCCACCTGAGGGGCGGCAATCAAACCCTCCCGGACTCGCACTCGAACCGCCTCGGCGATCTCCCGCTCCCGGGCGAACCGGACCTCCCGCTTCGTGGGGTGAACGTTCACGTCGAGGTCCGTGGGAGAAACTTCGAGGTGCACTACGCCGACAGGGAACCGGTTGCGGGGCAGGTAGTCGCCGAACGCGACGCGGACCGCCTGCTGGAGAGACCTCGAGGCGATCGCCCGTCCGTTCACTCCGAGATAGAGCGAGCGGCTCGATGGGGCGGCGAGGGCCGGCCGTCCCAGCACGGCGTGAATCCTCCCGGAGGGAATTTCCCCGCCGACGGGGAACGACCCCGTCAAGAACTCGGTGCCCAGAACCCGCGCGGCGGCGTCGCGGAGATCCGAGGATGTGGGGTACGTCGCGACCTCGCGGCCCTCCGACTCGAATCGCAGGGTCACCGGGGGGTGCGCGAGGTAGATTCGCTCCAGGGTCTGGGCAACCTCGACCTGCTCGGCAGCGGGGCTCCGCAGGAACTTACGTCGCGCCGGGGTGTTGAAGAAGAGGTCGGAGACCTCGACGGTCGTCCCCGGCGAGCGGGCCTCGACGAACCGCCCCGCGAGAGCCCCGCCGATGACCGAGATCCCCTCCGCGACCTCGTGGTCGGGCGGTCGGGAGATCAGCCGCAATCTCGCTACGGCGGCGATCGCCGCCAGCGCCTCTCCCCGGAACCCCAGCGTGCCGATGCGCTCCACCGGACCCTCCGGTTCGATCTTGCTCGTCGCATGCCGCTCGACCGCGAGATCGAGCTCCTCGGGCGGGATGCCGATCCCGTCGTCCGCCACCGAGACACGGTCGATCCCGCCTCCCTCGATCCGGACGGTGACCGCGGTGGCTCCCGCGTCGAGGGCGTTCTCGACCAGCTCCTTCACCACCGACGCCGGCCGCTCGACGACCTCGCCTGCGGCGATCCGCTCCACCGTCGCCGAAGCCAGCCGCCGGATCGGCCGACGGCGAACGGCAGAGTTGGCCATCGTCACCGCTCCGACCCCGGAGGGGATGAGGCGACGGCGCGGCGACGCAGCTCCTTGAGTTTCTCCGCGGCTTCTTCGGGGGCGAGACGGTCCACGTCGATCCGCTCGAGCTCCTGCCGGACGGGATCGATCGTCGGGGTCTCGGACGGCAGAAGGACCGCCTGGGTGTACCGCGCCTCCCGCTCGCGGGCGCGGCGCTTCGGTTCGAGCCGGATCCCCTCGGACTCCAGACGACGGAGAAGCCGGTCCGCCTCCGCGAGGACATCGTCCGGCAGCCCCGCCAACCGAGCGACGTGGAGCCCGTAGCTCCGATCGGTTGCCCCGGGGACGAGCCGGTGGAGGAAGACGACACCCTCGGGCCGGTCGGCGACCGCGAGATGCGCGTTGTGGGCGGAAGAGAGCCCTTGGACGAGATCGGTGAGCTGGTGGTAATGGGTGGCGAGAACGCAGCGCGGGCGCGATCGGTCGTGGAGGTGCTTCAGGGTCGCCCAGGCGATCGCGAGGCCATCGAACGTGCTCGTCCCTCGACCGACCTCGTCCAAGAGAACGAGGGAGTGTTCGTTCGCGCCGCGCAGGATCTCCGCGACCTCGCTCATCTCCACCATGAAGCTCGACTTGCCTCGGCCGATCTCGTCCGTGAACCCCATGCGGGTGAACAGGCGTTCGACCACCCCAATCCGCGCAAATCGGGCGGGGAGAAACGAGCCGGCCTGGGCGAGAACCACGAGCAGGCCGACCTGCCGCATGTACGTCGACTTACCGGCCATGTTCGGTCCGGTGATCACGAGCAAGCGGTGGTCCCCGACATCGAGCTCCGTGTCGTTGGGAACGAACCCCTCGCCCAGGAGTCGCTCCAGGACCGGGTGGCGACCGGCCCGAACGAGGAGGACCGACGACTCGTCCACAACGGGCCGGACGTATCCGCGGACCTGAGCAAGGTGGGCGAACGTCAGCAGTGCGTCGACCTCGCCGACCGCCCGGCCCAACCGGAAGAGGTCGGCCACGTTCCGTTCGATGACGTCGAGGAGCTCTTCCCAGCGGGCCCGAGCGGCATTCTCCGCTTGCTCGCGCGCCTCGAGAATCCGGCGTTCCAGGTCCTCGAGCCGGTCGGACGTGAACCGCTCCCCCTGGGCGACCGTCTGTCGCCGCCGGAAATGCGGGGGGACGCGAGCGAGGTGGGGCCGCGTGACTTCGAAGTAGTACCCAAAGACCTGGTTGTACCCGATCTTGAGAGTGCGGATCCCGCTCGCTTCCTGCTCCGTCCGCTCAAGGTCCGCCAGTTCCCCGAGCGCCTCCCGCTCGTTCGTCCTCCATCGATCCACGTCCGGCGCGTGCCCTTCCCGGAACAGCTCGCTCCACTCCTCGGCCGATGGAGGGATGTCCGGGAGTGCGGCCCGGAGCAGCTCACCGAGAGACGCGGGGGCCTCGAGCTCGGTCCTGAGCCGGTCGAGCATCACGGTGCCGGGCCCCACCGCGAGGTGGGCACGGGCGCGTCCCACCGTCTCTAGGCTCGTGCGCAGAACCCCGAGCTCGGCCGGGCGGACCCGACGACTCGCGACCCGTGACGCGATCCGGGCGAGGTCGGCGACCTCGTGAAGGATGGTCCGGAGCTCGACCACCGCGGCCCCGCGATCGACCAGCGCGGCGACCGCGTCCTGCCGTTCGGTGATCGACGCGGGATCGGCGAGCGGGTTCGCGAGCCAGAACGCGAGCGTCCGCCGGCCGGCCGCGGTCACGGACTCGTCCCAGCATCCGAGGAGGGTCGGCCCTCTCGGATCGTCCGGGTTCATCGGCCGAAGGATCTCGAGATGTCGCAGGGTCTTCGCATCCAGGACGAGCCGACGACCCCCGACCGTCCGCTCCCGAAGCTCGAGGTGTGGGAGGAGGCGGGGCTGCGTGACCCGCAGGTACGAAATCAGCCGGAGATCGGCATCGGGAGTCGGGGACCCCAGTGCGGTGAGACCCGCACGCAACCGTTCCGGCACTTCGGCTTCGAGTACCGCGGGTGGCGCCGGCTCGAGCCTCGCGGACGGGAACTCCCGAAGGAGCGATGCCCGAAGCCCGTCCCCGGCTGCCGAGGAGGCGGCCCACAAGATCTCGCGAGGGCCGAACGGCGCGAGGGCCGAGACGAGACCCTCCGGGCCGAGCCCATCGGCCATCCCCCGGAACCATTCCCCGGTGGTGATGTCGACGGCACAGAACGCCCCGGGACCCACGGGCCCCAGGACGACGCTCGCGAGGAAACTGTGGTCGGGGCCCCCGAGGATCCGGTCCTCCACGACCGTGCCGGGGGTGACGATTCGGGTGACCTCGCGACGAACGAGCCCCTTCGCGACGCGTGGGTCCTCGACCTGGTCGCAGATCACGACCTTGTGGCCCTTTGCGATCAGTCGACCGACGTACGTGTCGACCGCGTGATGCGGGACGCCCGCCATCGGCGTCCGCGCCCCGCGCGTGTCCGGGGCCCGAGCAGTCAGGACGACGTCGAGCTCCCGGGAGAGGAGACGTGCATCGTCCCCGAACGTTTCGTAAAAGTCACCGACCCGGAACAGCACGAGGTGGCCGGGATACCGGGACCTGACCCCCTCGTACTGCTCAAGCATCGGAGACGTCGCAACGGAGTCCGGCATGAATCGGCGGGTCGACGGGCTGGCGGGATATAACCGTGGTTCGCAGCGTACCGAGTCGCGGGCGTTCCGCCGGGAAGGCCCGCCCGTCAGGCCGATGTGATTTTCCTCCGTGCGTCGATCGTCCCGTGATCTCGGAGGTCGAATCGGAAGCGATTGTGCTTGAACACGCGGACGTCACCGAAACCCAGCCGGTCGAGTCGTTCGAGCATGTGGCGGAGGCTTCCGTCGCCCCCGCCGTTCTTCGCATGGAGGTACGAAGAGTACTCGATTCGAAGGCGCTGGAATCTCGCCAGACTCTCATCCTCCAGCACCCGGGCTTCCTCCCCCTTAATGTCCAAGTGGAGCAAGTAGGGGTCGGCGAGGCGGAACTCGGAGAGGATCGTCCCGATCCCGACACTCCGGACTCGAACGGACCTCGCGCCGGGCGCGGCGAGGGTTGACCCCCCGCTTCCCCTCGCCGCCACCGGGAAATCGACCTCGCCATCGCGGCCGATGGCCCAGTTCCTCAGGACCACGGACCGGGCGAGGTCCGGGTTCAATTCCAGATTCCGCCGGGCGAGTTCGCATGAGCCGGGATCGGGTTCGAAGGAATAGACGGTCGCGCCCTTCTGCGCGTAGTACAACGCCGTGTCGCCCACGAAGGCCCCGCCCTCGACGACGACCTTGCCGCGCAGGTCGAACTCTACGAAGTGCACGTCGTTCAGGAACGTCTCGGTAAAGATCGTCGGGTCGACGCTCTCGGCGAAGAACCTCAGACCCGATGGGGTCTGCACCACACGGAGCTCGGGATCGATCCGCCAGGTGCCCGCGTCTCGCCCCCAACGGACCCCGTTGTCGAGCGCAAACATCGCGAGGTTGACGATCGCGGTCTTGTTCTCCGCCTGGAACGGGAATCGTGTCCCGTCCGTGAACTCGAGCGTCCCCGATCGTTTCCAGAGGACCCACGGATTCCGAAGGGAGTACACATCGCCCTCGACGGTCCGACTCCGGAGGTATCCGAGGACCTTCGCGAGGTTCCACAATGAACGTCCCGGGTCCTTCATCGATTCCGCCGGTCGGCGCTCCGTACGGTGGGGCTGGATGATGACTCTGACGGCCGACCGCACTCTGCGAGCCCGAGCGGGTGGGAAACGAACCTCGAATCCGGAGAACCCGCCGCCGACGCGCCCTACACCGGGGATACGGGACTCCCGCCGAACGCTGAGGGGGAGATTTGAACTCCCGTGGCGAGACCGCCACCAGCTTTCAAGGCTGGCGCCTTACCGGACTAGGCTACCTCAGCGAAAGGTCCCGACCGGACCTCTCCCGAATAAATCCTCGCCCCGAAGCCGCCCGTCCGCGAAGGGTTCCAGCCGTCAGATGGGGCCGGACGGAGTTCCGCGGCGGGGTGGGTTCGTGGGCAGCCCGTACTCTCGGAGCAGCGCCACGAACCGTGGGTCGTTGCGGATCGAATCGAAGCCGAGGCTGCGGAACCACAGCCAAAGGACGCGGTCGCCTTCCCGAGAATCCTTCTCCAGCAGATCGAGAGCCTTTCCCGTTTCCCCGACGTTGGCGTACAGCATCGCAGCATAGGAGGCCGCAAGGTAGACCTTGGATTCTCCCCGTTCCCACTCCGTAAGGATCGCGCGCGCCTCCTCGGGTCGTCCGAGCATGGCGTTGAGCAGCGCGTGGTCGAACCGTGCGTCTTCATTCGTCCCCGTGAACGGTACTTCCGCTTCGGCCCGCGCTTCGGAGGTTCGTCCGGCGACCCAGTAGTACATCCCGAGGGCCGTATGAATTCCGGGGAGGTTCGGGTCGTGGTCCGCCAACTCCTTCAGCTCACGGAGTGCGACGTCGAAGTTCCCCGATTCGATCTCGGCCCAGGCGAGTTGTGCGCGGCCGGTGCCGGACGGATCGAGCCGGGTCTCGCGGCGGAAAACCTCCTTCGCCTCGTCGAACCGGCCGAGGGACATGAGGAGGAGACCGTAGAAGCTGTGGGCCCCCGCGTTGCTCGGGTTGAGGGCGATCGCCTTCTCGAACTCAGCCTCCGCGAGCTGCCAATCGTGGTCGAACTGCAACGCGATGTTCGCCAGCGCCGAGTGGGCGTCGGAGGACCGTGGATCGAGTTCCACGGCCCGCGCGGCGAGCTCTCGGGCCTTCGGCATCACCTCGCGCATCGGAAGGAAATCGCCCGCCGCCCGGACGTAGAGGTTTCCCCAGGCCGCGAACGCCTCGGCAAATGTCGGGTCCAGCTGGGTCGCCTTCTCGAAGCATCGGACCGCCTCCTCGATGTCCGGGATCGGCATGCCGTTCGAGAGGACGAGTCCGCGAAGATAGAGGTCGTACGCCTCGGCGTTATCGGTGGGAGTCCGCCGCTCTTCGCGCGGTCCACCCTGTGCGAGCTCGAGCCGCAACGCTTCCGCCGTGCGCTCGGCAATGTCGGTCTGCACGGCGAACACGTCGTCGATCTCGCGATTGTAGCTGTTCGCCCAGATATGCCGCTGGGTCGCCACGTCGATCAGTTGCAGCGTGATCCGGATCCGGTTTCCTGCCTTCCGAACGCTTCCCTCGAGGACCGTATCGACGTTCAACTCGGCCCCGACCTGCGCGATCGACTTGGGGGCGGACTTGTAGGGCGTGACCGAGGTACGGGCAATGACGCTGAGACCGTGGACCTGGGAGAGTACCGAGATCAGTTCCTCGGTAAGGCCGTCCGCGAAGTACCCGTCGCTGGGGTCCGGGCTGATGTTCGCGAGCGGGAGGACCGCCATATGCCGACCGCTCGGAGTCTGGGGCGGATGCGCCTCAGGGGGCCGGATGGCCCACGGCTGGACCACCTTGTAGACCGTGACCGGCGCGTGGATGTTCTTGAGCTCCGTAGGGGGGAGCCGGAGCACCGGCGTCGGGATCTTGTTCTGGACCTGGTCGTACACCTGCTGGGTGAGGCAGATCCCCTCAGGATCGGCGAGCGGCTCGATCCGGGAGGCGATGTTCACCGCATCGCCAAGAACGTCCCCGTCGGACTCGACGACGTCCCCGACATGAATCCCGATGCGAACTCGGATTTTCCAACTCTCCGCGGACGATGCGTTGTAGTCGTGGAGGACCCGCTGGATCTCGATTGCGCATTGCGCGGCATCAAGGGCGCTTTCGAATTCGATCAGAAATGCGTCCCCGACGGTCTTGACCTCTCGCCCGCGAAACTTCGCGAAGACCGGGCGCAGGATCCGATTGTGCCGCTCCAGGACGGACAGTGCAGTGCCTTCGTCGGCCTGGGCCAACGCGGAGTAGCCGACCATGTCGGTGAACATGATCGCCGCGAGCCTCCGCGGACGAGCTGCCACGGTCCCCGAACGTGATGACCAGATAAGAGCCTGCCCGAGGCTAAGGTTCATTCGGGGATTTTGCACGGACGGAACTCGCGGCCGGGACGATGCAGGTGCCGGGAGCTTCGCGGGGGCCCCTTGGGGACCGTCCGATTCGAACCCGGGTAGTCAGCTTGGAGGGCTGACATCCTACCACTAGATTACACCTGCAACGCCGACCGCGAGCCATCGCGGCACCCGAGACTGAGGGTTAATGTTTTTCTGTCGAAACCCCAACCCCCCCGGGATCGCGCCGAGGGCGCGGCATCCCTTCGGTCCGTCCCCGGGTCCGCGGAGCGGTCCGTCGAGGGATCACGATTTCGACGAACTCCGTCCGGAGGGTACCGTGAGGTCGAGCATGGCGACCCGCTCCAGAACGAGCCCTTCCCACGCGGCTGCCGAAACCGCCGAGCGTTCGTCGGGGCCGATCCCGAGTCGATCGAGGGTCGAGGCATCGGGGGGGCGAGGGTACACGGACGGGTCCTCGATGAGTCCGAACCGGGAGAGGAGCTCGGCCGGCTCACGCGGACGCTCGACGACGAGGACGAACTGATCCGTCGACTCCGAAATCCCGACCTTCGCGAGCGCCCTCGGGAGCTGGTCGTCCCCCGCGACGTAGAGCGCGAGCTCGGCGCCACGGTCCCGGAGCCGGGCCTCGCCTCGGCTCCGGGCACGACCCAGGTGCGCCCACGCGGAGAGGAGATGGCGCTCCCCCGCGATCGCGCAAGCGTCGAACAGGGCGACGAGCGACTCTGCGTCACGGTTGAGCTCGCGCAACGTTCCGATGATCTCCGAGATGGAGGGTGTGCGTGGGACCCGCCGGCGCGCGCCGACCGCCCGCAACGCCCGTTCTTCCGGCGGAGGCAGCGGCATGGGGGCACCGATCACTCGGCGAGGAAGTGAAGGAACTCTTCCCGCGTTCGGGGTTGGAGGGTATAGTTTTCGGCCTTCTCTCTCCCGATGGTCGAGGTCGGGGTGGGGCCGTAGTCGTGGCCCGGGAGTACGACCAGAGCGTCGTCCAGCGCGACGATGCGACGCAGGAGGCTATCGTACATTTCGGAGGGATCCCCTCCAGGAAGGTCGGTCCGGCCGCACTCGCCGACGAACAGCGTGTCGCCCGTCGCCACGTTCCCCTCAAAGATGTAGAGCACGCTGTCCTTGGTGTGGCCCGGAGTGTGGACGACCTGGAAGGAGAGACGGCCGGCTTCGAACGTCTCGCCATCGTCCACCGAAACGTCCTGATGGAGCGGCGCGACCCGGTGCGCGACGACTTTGGCTCCCGTTCGGTCGCGCACGTCCTGGTTGCCGGCAACGTGGTCGGGATGGCTGTGGGTGTTGAGAATGAACCGGATCTTCACGTGCCGCTCGTCAATGCGCGCCAGCACCGGATCGATCCCGAACGACGGATCGATCACCACCCCGGCCCCCCCGTCGTCGTCGGCAACGAGGTACGTGAAGTTCAGGTACGGGCCGATGCGGAACTGGTCCAGGATCACGACGGGCTCGAACGAGGGCGGCTATTTGACGGTGGGGTCAACGCGGGTAGAACGGTCAGGGAGTGGAGTCGGTCGAGGCCGCTCGGCGCCCCGTCACGGCATCGAGCACGACCCGGCCCTGGGTTCCTTCCGCGTACCAGTGCGGTACCAACAGAAGGACGAACGGGCCGAGACGGATGTCGTCCGCGGACGGTGGGATCCGCCGGGTTTCGATCACGAGGGCGCCGCCGTGCTGTTCCGTGTGTTCGACGTGGACCGTGTGGTGAAGGCGGATCGTGTCGAGAGCGATCGGCACGGCTTGGGATTCGGTGAGTTGGGGAGCGAGGCTCTGGTGGGGCATGTCCAGGTGGTCGACCAGTTCCCGCTCCCCGTCGTCCCAGACCTCCGCGCGGCGCGTGACGGCGTTGACCGCGACCAGCTGGCGTTGAACCGGGCCGGATCCCCCATGGGGCGATGCGGGCCGGACCCGATAGGCTGCAACGTAGAATGGGACGAGGCGCAGAAGGTAGCGTGGGCTGTCGACGCCGGCGAGGGCTTCGGCTTCCTCGCGACCGATCCGGGGCCGGACCGTTCGCTCTCCCTCGAGGGTGATCGCGAACGGAGGCTCGAGCGGGGTCGCGTCGGACGACCCGGTCTCCTCCTCCTCGGGACCTGAGGGCCCCGGTAAGAGGATCTCCCCCAGCGCCGAACCGAGGGTGGACGGCTCGACGACCTCGATGCCCCGGTCCGCCGCGAGGGAACGGGCAACCTCTCCCGGCTCGTCATCGTAGACGATCGTCCGCTGGACGCAATCCGTTGGGAACAGGGTCTCGACGTCCGCGGGGGATCGGACGCTCGCAGCGATCACGACGGCGCGATGGTCCCGGCTCCGAACGGCGATCGTGACCTCGCCCTTCGGTTCGACCCGATAGCCCGCGGCCGTTAGGAGGCGTCCCAGGACGGAAGATGGTGGTGCAGTACGTCGCATTGGTCCATCCACGCCGCACGGGGATTATTTGGGTTCCGTTCCTCGCGTCCGCCTCGTCGGTAAATCCCTGAAACGATAAGACAGACCCGGCTAGCACGGTGGGTGTGGGGCGCTACTGGCTGGGCTGTTCGGGCTGGGCGTACGGCGACTGGGTCGGCCCTTTTTATCCGTCGGGCACGCCGCCCGGAGAGTTCCTGGGACGGTATGCGCGAGTTTTCCGGACCGTGGAGGTCGATTCGAGCTTCTACCGATCGCCCACCCCGTTTCTCGTACGGCGCTGGGCGTCGGTGACCCCCGACGGATTCCGGTTCTCCCTGAAGGTCCCCCGGGACGTCACCCATCCGCAGAAGGGCGCGGACGGAGCGGCGGCGCTCCAGACGTTCCTCTCCGGCGTCGAGCCCCTCCGCTCGGTCGGTAAGCTCGGCCCGGTGGTCCTTCAGTTCCCCGCCTCGTTCCGGGCACGCGAGTCTCCGCGACTCCTCGCGACCCTCCAGGCCGTGCCCAGGGAGTACCTGCTCGCCGTCGAGCTCCGCCACGATTCGTGGTGGACCCCCGAGACCCGCCGGGATCTCGAAGGGCGAGGTGCGGCCCTCGTGTGGTCGGTGGTGCCGGACGTGCGCCCTCCTCCCTGGGTGACGGCCGACTTCCTCTATGCACGGTTCATCGGGGATCGGGCGTTGACCCGGTTCGATCGAATCCAGCGTGACCGGCAGTCGGATCTCGAAGCGATGCGCGATCTCTTTGACCGAGAGGGTCGAAGCGCGACGACCGTCTTCGCCTACTCGAACAACCACTTCATGGGGTTCGGTCCGGAGACGACCGCCCGATTCTCTGAGGTTCTTGGGGAGCCTCGGCCGGATTTGGGCGCCGCCTCCCGTGTGCCCGGTCAAACGCGTCTCGGAGAGGATCCCTCCCGGACCTAGGGGCACCACCGGCAACCTCTCGACTTCGGAACCCCCCGGGACGCCCGCGGGCAGCACGAAAGCAATCCTTATGCTCCGATTCGGGGTCCAAACCGGCGCCAATGGGCGAGGCCCTGACGCTGCGAGTCGCCGAGGCGTTCCAGCAGGATATCGGTCTTGGGATCGCTCGGCTCGACGTTCAGACGCGTCAACGGCTGAAGGTCGGACTCGGGGACATTGTCGAAATCCGGGGCCGCAAACCAACCCCCGCCATCGTCAGCCGCGCGCAGCCCGACGATGAGGGGAAAGGAACCGTCCGGATCGAGGCGGTCGTCCGACGGAACGCGGGCGTGAGCATCGGGGACCGGGTCTCGGTGTTGCGCGTCGACTGCCCCACCGCGGACGCGATCACCATCGCACCGATCTACGCAGGGTCGGCCCGGATGGATCTCGGACCCGGACTCGAGAGCTTCGTCGCGAAGGCGCTCGCCCGGCGACCGTTCGTCCGTGGGGACGTCTTCGTCATTCCCGGCGTGTTCCTGATGGGTGGGTCCCTTCCGTTCATGGTCGTCTCGACCCAGCCGAAGGGGATCATCCAGGTCGCACCGTCCACCTTGATCACGATCAAGGAGGAGACGGTCAGCGAGACCGAGGTCGCCGCGCCGCGCATCTCCTACGAGGACATCGGCGGACTGAAAGAGAAGCTCGGTCGAGTCCGAGAGATGATCGAGCTTCCGCTCAAGCATCCAGAGCTCTTCGACCGTCTCGCGATTACCCCTCCGAAGGGAGTTCTCCTCTACGGACCGCCGGGGACGGGCAAGACGCTCATCGCGAAGGCCGTCGCGAACGAGGCCGGTGCCCACTTCATCGGCATCCAGGGCCCCGAGATCATTTCGAAGTACTACGGGGAGAGCGAGAAGGAACTCCGCGAGAAGTTCGAGGAGGCGGAGAAGAACGCTCCGAGCGTGATCTTCATCGACGAGCTCGACTCGATCGCCCCGCGACGCGACGAGGTGGTCGGGGAGGTCGAGCGCCGGGTCGTCGCGCAGCTCCTCACGCTCATGGACGGCCTCTCGGGTCGAGGGAACGTCATCGTCATCGCCGCGACGAACCGGGAGGAGGCGATCGATCCCGCGCTCCGCCGGCCCGGCCGGTTCGACCGGGAGATCGAGATCGGCGTGCCGACCCAGGAGGGCCGGCTCGAGATCCTCCAGATCCACACCCGCGGGATGCCAATCGACGGGTCCGACCGTGACCGGGAGCGGATCCTTCGCGAGCTCGCCGCCCAGAGCCACGGGTTCGTCGGCGCGGACCTCTCGTCCGTGGCGCGCGAAGCGGCAATGCGGGCCCTCCGGCGGTACCTCCCCGAGATCGACTTCGACCAGCCGATCCCGCTCTCTCTCCTCGAGCGGATGAAGGTCACCGAGACCGATTTCCGTGAGGCACTGAAGCAAATCGAGCCGTCGAGCCTTCGGGACGTCGCGATCGAGGTTCCCACCACCCGGTGGGACGAGGTCGGCGGCGTCGAGCGCGTCCGCCGGATCCTTGAGGAATCGGTCGAGCTGCCGTTCAAGAATCCCCAAGTCTACCGCCACATCGGCATCGAGCCGCCGCGCGGGATCCTGCTCTACGGCCCGCCGGGGGTCGGGAAGACCCTCCTCGCGAAGGCCGCCGCGACGGAGAGCCAGGCGAACTTCATCTCGGTGAAGGGACCCGAGGTGATGAGCAAGTGGGTCGGGGAGAGCGAGAAGGCGATCCGGGTCATCTTCAAGAAAGCTCGACAGGCATCGCCGTCGATCGTCTTCATCGACGAGATCGATTCGATCGCCCCCCGGCGGGGGCTCCAGACGTCGAGCGGGGTCACGGAGAGGATCGTGAACCAGCTTCTGACCTCGATCGACGGGCTCGAGAGCCTCGAGCGGGTGCTCGTGATCGCCGCGACGAACCGGCCCGACATCGTGGACGAGGCCCTTCTGCGCACCGGCCGGTTCGACCGCCTCCTCTACGTCGAACCCCCGACCATGGCCGGTCGGCTCGAGATCCTGACGGTCCACACCCGGAAGATGCCCCTTTCGGACGATGTCGACCTCGAGAACCTCGCGGTTCGGACCGAGGGGTATGTGGGAAGCGACCTTGCTGCGCTGTGCCGAGAGGCAGGACTCACCGCGATCCGGGAGAACCTGAAGGCGAACCGGGTGACGCGGGCCCACTTCGAGGCCGCCCTCAAGCAGGTCCACGCCTCGTGCGACCCGGAGTCCATCAAGTTCTACGAAGAGTTCGAAAAGCGGCTTGCCGGAGAACGGATCGCTCGCCGGAGGGAAGAGCCGGTCGAGGCGATTTATCGATAGCCGACCCCATCCTGCGTGCGACTGCGACGGTCGCTAGGGAAGGCTATAAGTAGGGAGGCCAGGTTCGGCGCCGCGCCCCCGATAGAGGGCGTGACATACGGGAGACGTGAAATCGTTGGTTAGACACCTAGGCCGCGTTGCGCCGCTGGCCCTGGTTGTGATCGTCTTGGCTTCGATCTTGACGACGATCCCCGGGGCATCTGCGGCAAGCCCGAGCTACACCTTGACCGGCTTTATCTCCGCTCCGCAAGGCCGAGATATCAGCAACGTCCAGGTGGATCTCATCTCCCAAGCCACGGGCGCGGTCTTCACCACGTTGACCGACAGCAGCAGCCAGTTCGCGTTCACGACGTCGAGCACGTCGGGTGCCCTCGTGCCCGGCTACTGGGGACTCTCAGTTCCCGCGCAGCCCAATTCGACGGTGTACGTGTACTCCAGCGGTGTTCCAACCAGGGTGAGTCCGGCCGCCGTTCTCCCCGAGGACCAGAATCCCGTCTTCGGCTTCTATACGGCGAACACCGCGGGCACGCTCCTTCCGCCGTCGGGCGCCACTCCGAGCCTGAACGTGACGGTCTACGGCTACGGGGTCACGGTCAAGGGAACTGTCAAGCTCGCGGGCGGTGGAGTCGTGACGGACGCGATCGTGGACGTCCTCGCCCCGCAGTACAACGGCGTGATTCTCTACAATACCACCAGTAACGCGACCACGGGGAACTTTACCCTCAAGGCGCCCCCTGGGAGTTGGGTACTCCAATCGGTGGATCTTCTGTCCAACTTTGAAAACACGACCAACATCAGCTCCTCGGGAGGCACGATCGTCGTGAACCCCGTGGTGAACAGCTACATCGTCACGGGCCAGATGCTCGCGTTGAACGGTGGGCCCATCGGGAACCCGGGAAACGCCACGCTGTTCGATCCTAATCCTGCCACGACGGGGATCTATTCCACTTCGACGTCCAACAGTGGAAAGTACGTCCTCGGGACGTACGGGAAGAACTTCGGTGGCTCCGCAGGCACGTTCGATCTGTTCCTCGCGTCCAAGGGGAATGCAACGGTCGAGCACACCCTCTCGACCTTGGGTAGCACGACACCGGTCACGTACAGCCCCCGGCTTCCCGCGCTCCTTCCGAGCCAGCGAGGCAACTACACGACGACGCTCGATTTCACCGGGTTCAACAATGCGACCGGCACGGGCAACCTGACGGTGAACACGACGGCGATTCTCGGGAACGATTCGGTGGTCCCGAACCTTCCGAACTCCACCGTGGCTCAGCTCTGGTCACAGCTGGGTCTCGACTTCAACCACACTATTTCGATCCCGAGCTCGCTCCTGAGCACGTTCTACACTTGGGTCAACGCGAGTGGGCCGTTCTTCCCGGCCGTCCAGGCCAATACGACCATCAACGGCACGGGCTTCGTACCCCCGACGCATACTCAGACCTTTGGAAAGGTGATTTCGACGTGCGGCAGCACCTACTGCGGCCCGAGCACGTCGGGAGGACTCACGTTCAATTGGTCGAACCGATACGCGTTGAACGGAACGGTGCGGGCCGACAGCTCGCTGTATTCCATCGGCTTCGGCTTCGAGCACCCGTCCGCCAGCTCGGACATTTTCAACTACACGGTCGTCCTTCCGCGGGGCTACGTCCTTAAGGCGGGAACCGCGGCTCCAGCGAACTCCAAGCTGATCCCCCTCGGACCGGACAACACCTGGGGCTCGTTCACGCTCGAGTCCCTCTATGACACCTCCCCCGCCGGGAGCCTCGGCTTCACGATCGTCTCGGCGACGACCATCGCTGCGGTCGTCAACGCGACCGTCCCGAGCTACTTTGCATTCTCGAACCAGAACGTACTGAACAGCACGCGCGGGAACTATACCGTCGAGGTTGGCGTTAATCAGAACGTGACGTTCACGGCCGCGAACTCGATCTACCCCACCGGGATCGCCGGGTCGAAGTTCGTCTGGACGTTCGGCGATGGAACCGGAGTAAACGTGACCACGGGGACGACCGGCGCGACGTATCACTATTACAAGACGGCCACGAGTGGCAACACCCCGTACAAGGGAACTCTCAAAGTGATCGGTACGAACAACTACAACGACACCACGAGCTTCTACGTCTGGGTCGCGAGCGGACCGCTGACTGCCGGCATCGACTCGAACGCGACGTCGTCCGAGAACCGCACGGTGGGCGGTAGCCCGTACCTGTTCATCAACTGGGGAACGACCCTCTACTTCAACGCCACGGCCAGCAAGGCCGTGGTGACCCCCACCACGACCGCCGTGAAGGGCGTCGTCGCGGTCGCGTCGTACTCGCTCGTCTCGAAGGGATTCAGCCAATCGGCGAACTACTCGGAGAGCGCCGGGGCGTACTACGGGTCGAACTATAGTTACCAGTTCCTGGGAGCGGGGTCCTACCTCACGAACGGGACGGTCCGCGGCAATCTTGTGCCGTTCAAGGGCTGGCAGTACAACCTCACCCTCAAGGTCTGGTCCGGTACCGGTCAGACGAACACGACCACCCTTGTGATTCTCGTCAACGATACCGAGAAGCCGACCGCGGCGTTCACCATCCTGAATTCTGCGGGGACTCCGATCTCGGGGAAGAGCGTAGTCGCCCAGTCGAACCTCTCGGCCCAGATCCAGCTCAACGCCGCGAACTCGACCGACCCCCACAACGGATCGATCGTTCGGTACTACTGGCTCATCGGACAGACCGGGAACGGGAGCTTCCGCAAGGCGACGAACGTCACGACCGTGAAGCCGTACCCGAAATTCTGGCTCGCGGCCGCGGTGCAATCCTACTGGGTGAACCTGACGGTCTTTGACCGGAACGGGAATCCCGGGTACACCAATCAGACGCTCAACGTCGCTGCGAACTCGACCACAACTCCGATCCTCGCGACGAACAACATCACCGGTCCGACGAAGATCAACGAAGGAAGCTCGTACACCTACTGGGTCAACGTCACGGTGGGTGGTGGGACCAAATCGACCGCCCAGAGCATCGAGGTCACCTGGTACATCACCTCCCCCGGGGGTACGGCCCGGACCTACATCGCGGGTTCCCCTGGGTCGGTCACATTCTACAACTACACGTCGAAAGGAGTCGTGAACCCGATCTCAATGACGACGGGGTCGATCGCGTCCCTGCCCTACAACACCACGGTACGGGCCGTGATCCACTGGACCCCGGGAAGTACCGGGAACTTCCAGCTCTACGCGAACGCGACGGCGTCCAACGAGTTCGTCGGCGACTACTCCTCCGCGACGAACGTCGCGTCGATGTCGATCACGGTCTCGCCCAACCCGACGACGCAACTCCTCGAGTACGTAGCGATCGCCGCGGCTGTGATCGTGGCGATCGCGCTGATCATCCTGTACGTGCGCCGCCGGGGCGGCCGCGGCAAAGCATCGAAGTCGACGTCGGGACGCTCGGGCCTCGAGCGCGGCGGCAAGCGCGCGGAGGACGAGGACGAAGAGGAAGAATCCTCGTAGGGCCGTCGTCGATCCGTCGGGCGAACCCTTTCTTCGATCTTGGTTGGGCACAAACGTCGCGACGCGGCAGATCTGCCCGATCCGCGGACTTTGATCCCTTGATCCGACCGATACGGTCCTTTGGCGCCGGGGAGCCCGCGCGCCGCACTCCCGCCTTCGGCCTTGCTCCGGATTGAACCCCGGTCTGTACGGAAGAGGAGCGCGGCGGTTGGCACGGACGCGCCAAGTGTCGCCGTCTCCTCTGCGCGGGGCGTTCCCACCAACGTGTTCTTGGCAGTCTCGCGCGCACGGGCCGACGAGGCAGGGTGGGTGCGAAGAGGTGGCGTCCGGGTGGTGGGAACCGGACGGACGGGGTCCGGCGTGGCGGACCTAGCCGTACGGGCCGACCTCGTCCAAGAGGTCGACGTGCGTGAGCAGCATTCGGCGGCAGCAGTACCGATGGAGACCGAGGCCATCCAAGACCTTGCCCGCCGACTCTCCACGCGAGGTCCTCTCGCGGTACTCGTCCCAGTACTGTCCGATCACTGCGCCGCACGTGAAGCAGCGCACGGGAACCATCATCGTCATCGCCCGATCTCCTCCCTCAGCGGTACGACTTCTGCCGCCGCTTCCGCGCGCCTCGACCTCCCGGACGCTTGGGCAGCTTCCTGCGCGGGTCGTTCACAATCAGCGACCGGTCGTACCGCTTGAATGTATCGCGAAGTGCCGGATCCTTCAGCCACTCGAGGAGGCCTCGCGCGATCGCGGTCCGGGCCGCCGACGCCTGGCCGACCACCCCGCCCCCGGTCGCGTGCACCGTGATGTCGAGGCTCTTCGCCTTGTCCCCGACCATCCGCAGCGGCTCCTGGACCTTCAGGCGCACGAGTTCGGGCTCCACGAGTTCGAGAGGCCGATCGTTGAACCAGACGAGGCCCGAGCCTTTACGAACCGTGGCGCGGGCGACCGCCGCCTTGCGCTTACCGGTCGTGAGAACGACCGTCGGAGCCTTTACCATCGGGCCCCCAGGAGTCGGGAAATCTCTTCCAGCGTCATCGGCGGTCGAAGCGCCGGCCGTGCCTTGGCCCCGTCGAGCGTCTCGGCCGGGCGGGCCTTCCACTGTTCTGGGACGCCGATGTGGACCTCGAGCCGCCGGAACGCGACCTTGCCCCGGGTCTTGAGATGGGGGAGCATCCCCCGGACTGTCCGACGGAAGATCCGGTCCGGGTAGCGGGGGAAGTGGGGCCCGGAGCGGACCGAGCCGCGGGCTCGCGCTGCCGTGTAGTGGTCGAGGACCTGCTTTCGTCCCCCGACCACGATGCTCTTCTCGGCGTTCACGACGACGATCGTCTCGCCTCGAAGGAGCCGCTTCGCGATCAGGCTCGCCGCTCGGCCGAGAACAAGGCCGCTCGCGTCCACCACGGTCGGGGACGCCTCCGGGACCGCTTCAGGCAAGGAGTCGCACCCCCGCCCCATCGGGCTTCGTGCGCACGAGATCGTGCAACGTGACGGCGCTCCCCCCCGCGGCGTGGATCTTCGCCCGCGCCTCCGCCGAAAACGCGAACGCGCCGACGGTCAGGCGCTTCGAGAGAGGACCATCCGCCAACAGCTTCCCCGGAACCGCGACCGTCTCCTCCGGTTGTGCGAGGCGCTCGAGGTGACCCACGTTCAGAGGGACCGTTTGGTGGCGCGGTCGCTCGAGGCGATCGGCGATCGCCGACCAGATCGGGGCATGGTGCGTCCGCGCCGCCCGCCGGAGCTCAACGACGAGGCGAACAAGCTCGGAATTCTCCTTGGCAATGGGACGGGCCATGGCGGGACGCCTCCGACCCGGGTGCTCGATATAAGCGTTGCCACTTCGATGAACGGCTCGGTGAACGGGACCGCTGTCGGCGGAGATTCTCCGTCCCGGACTCTTCCGATTGCCGCCAACGATTAAATACGCCCCTCCGCCATCCGCGCTCGAGGGTTCCTCCATGCGCAAGTTCCTGACCGAACTCCGAGGCAAGACGGTGATGACCAACGACGGGCAGATCCTCGGTCTCATCGACAACTTCGTGGTCGACACTCTCACGGGCAGCATCGCCCACGTCCTGGTCACGCCGAGCGAGGACGTCGAGCAGCGACTGTTCCAGAGCGACGCATCGGGCCGGCTCGTGCTCCCCTTCAAGAGCATGCGCGCGGTGAAGGATGTCGTTGTGATGGACATTGGGAAGTGAGATCGGCTCGCGCCCCCTGATTTCAATCGTTTGCACTGTCCGCAACGAGCGACCGCACATCGCTCAGCTTCTCGATAGCCTCCTTTCACAGGAGGCACCGTTCGAGGCGATCATCGTCGACGCCGAGAGCCGCGACGGGACCTTCGAAATCCTTTCCGATTTCGCAGCGAGGTTCCCCGGCATCGTCCACGCCGTCCGACTCCCCGGTTCTCGCGGAACCGGGCGGAACGAGGGGGTCCGCCGCGCGGGGGGCGAGTACGTTGCGTTCATCGACGGGGACTGCTTCGCGGACTCCAACTGGCTCCGGGAGCTCCGGGCCGGATTCGCGGTCGCCCCGGTCGTCGCGGGTCGAACGGTGACGGTGGGGAGGCCGCGGTACGGTTCGCTCGAGCGGGTCGAGCTGTATCAGAGCGGATACGACGTCTCCTATCCGTCGTGCAACCTCGGCTACCGCCGCGAGCTGTTCGAACGGCTCGGCGCGTTCGATCCCCGGTTCATCACCGCCGAGGACATCGATCTCAACCTCCGCGCGGTCCGCTCGGGCGCCGCGATCCGGCACCAGTCGACCGCCATCGTCTACCACCACGTTCGGGCCAACTTCGTTCGGTTCCTCTACCAGGCCTTCTGGAACGGGTACGGTCGCAAGCAGCTCACCGAAAAGCACGGCAGCCTGTGGGGCCGGTATCGGGTTCGCCGCCTCATCTCCGGACAACGAGGACCCATCGCCTGGGCACGGCTCACGGCCGCGCTGGGGGGGTACGTGGCGCGGGTCGCGACCGGCCGGGGCCACCGTCTCGGGGACGGACGGGCGAAACCCGACCCAGCGTGACCGCCGGAGTTCAATTCCCGAACCGGGTCGAGACCCGTACGCGGGCTCAGTTCGCCTTGAGGACGTCGGCGACCTTGACGACCTCGGCAAGGACCTTCGTCAGGTCCGCGGTCTGGTCGACGACCGCGACGAGCAGCGCCTTCTTGCCGCTGCCCACGATGATCGTCTTCGAGTCGTTCCCCTCGATCACGATCCGCTCGGGAGGGGCCCGGTTGAGCTCCGTGTTCGCCGTCGCGGCGGCCCCAAGGATCGTCGCGCACATGATGGCGAACGTCTCCGTGTAGACCCCCGCGGGGACGTCCGCGTAGAGAACCAGACCGTCGCGGGAGATCAGTGCGGTCGCGATCCCGCTGATCCGCGTTTTGAGGTCCTTGATGACTGTGCCGACATTCCCGGTTGCCATCATACGCTGGTCACCTGCTCACAGTTCCTCGATTCGGAAGCGACAATCGGGGGGGCCGGTGCTGGCGCACATCTCTTCCGTACACTTAACGCGCCCCCCCTTAAAACGTTCGTAGAACTCGCGGAGCATTCCCCGTAGCCGGTGGCATGTGGGGATGTCGCTCGGAGAGACCTCGATCGACCCCTTCGCGACCACCTCGTGGTCGTTGAACGTGATCTCCTCGACCCACCCGCGCTCCTTCAGCTGTTGGGCGACCCGGTCGAAGTAGTGGGCCTTGTCCTTGAGTGCCTCGTCGGCCATCGCCGAGCCGATCACCGAGCCTTCCTTGAAGAACAGGCCGTGGCAGGCGTGGGACATCACGCCTTCGTACAGTTCCTTGATCTGCCGCAGCTCGGCCTGGTCAAACTTGACCGAACGCATGCCGACCGCGGGCACCACGGGGTTGGGTATATAGGTTGGGTCGGAGGCCGAGGGTCGGGAGTTCGGGCACCGCTCACCGCGGCGCGCGCGATCCGCCGTGGGACGGGGAGACGGCGATTCGTTTCGGCGCACCGCGAGCTCACGGGAAGGGGGCGGGCTCCGACTCCCCCTCCGCGTCCGCGCCGCCCGGTGGCGCCGGACCCCGCGCAAGCGTTGCCTCGAGCGCGTCGAGCGTGGCGAGTCGTCCATGCTGGATCTTGGACCACGCGTCGTGCCGGTCGAGGAGAACCGCCGCGAGACCCGCGCGGGCCGCCGCCCGGACGTCGCTCCAATAGAGATCCCCGACAAATGCGGTGCGCTCGGGGGTGGAACCGAGACGATCGACGGCCGAACGGAACGCGGCTCGTTCCGGCAGTATCGAGCCGCCCGGGTCTGCGGAGATCAGGAGGAGACTCTCCGCGATTTCCCCCCGGTGGAGCATCCAGAGCGCGGATTCGCGGGGAAGCTCGGTAACGATTCCGATTCGAACTTGCCGGCTCGCCAGACGGCCCAGCGCCGGGGCGACGTCCGGGAAATGTTCTACTTCTCCCGCAGGTCGGAGCATGCGCCGGACGACCGCGTCGGTCTCCGTCGCGGGAAGAGCGTGGCCCGCGATCGCGGCGAGCGTGGACGCGAGGTGTTGGCGGAGCGCCTCCGCGTCGGCCGGCGGCTCTTTCCCCGTCAATCCCGCCCAGCGTCGGCGGTCCCACGCACGGAGCGACCGCCGAACCGCCGCGCGGACGCGCCGCTCGCCGAGCAGCGGCCCCTGGGGTCTCCACGCCCATTGCCACGCCGCCGGGGTCTGGAACGGAATCAGCACGTCGTCGAGATCGAAGATCACCGCGTCGACTTCGCCGGTGCCGTACGGAAGCGTCACGGGGATCGCCGCGTCAGGCGCGGCCACTCTTCTGAAGTTCGAGGAGGTCCTCGGTGGAGACCTTCTCACCCTTCTTGAGCCGTGCGAGGAAATCCTCCTCCCGAGGAGGCTCCGGCTCGCCCCACGGGGTCGGGGCCCGCCCACCGCGCGCCGCGTAGAGCATCTTCTCGATGTCCCGCACCTCTTCGATCGCGGCGATGTGGGCCCGATGCGCGTCGTCCGCCTGGCTCTTCACCTCGAGGAGCTTGGCTTGCACCTCGTCCGCCTGACGGCGTAACTCGTCGACCGACTCGTAGAGCCGGACCATCGCCTCGTGCTCCCGCTGGGCCTCCTCGGCGAGCTGGCCGACCGCCGCGTGGTGCTTTTCCGCTTCCGCGCGCGCCTCGGAGAACGCCTTCAACGTGCCCTCGACCTCGGGGTCCTGGCGGAGCTGGTCGTCCTGTTCTCGGATCGCGGCTTCGAGGCGCTTCATCTCCTCGATCAGTCGCTTTTCCTGATCGCCGGTGAGGGCGGTCGTCATATGGCGGAACTCGAGTTCTTTGAGCTCCTTGCGGAGGCGCCAGACCGGGATCGCGCCCGGACGGGGGGCTCGGGAGCGCTTCAGCTCCTGGACCCGATCGCCCAGTTCCTGGAGCTTCCGGTTCCACTCTTCGCGGAGCCGCTTTTCCTCCCGGACCGCCGCGTTGAGCTCATCGCGGTGACGCCGGTGGTCCTGGGCCTCGGCGCTCCGCTGATGGAGATCATCGAGGATCCGCGACCGTTCTTCGGCGGTCCCCCGCGCTTCGGCGTTGAGCCGGTCCCGGCGGGCTCGCGCTTCATCGGCCCGAGCGTTTGACTCGGCCCGTTTCTTGTCGAGCTCTTCGGTCGCGTCGGTCACAGGGCCATGCCCCGCAGGGAAATCACCGGCGGGGAGCGGTTCGACAGAAAGACGCGATATAAAGACTTCCGACCTTCGGCCGAACGAGTTTCGCCTGCCACGTCACGCTAATATGCCGAGCGCCGGATGAATCGCGTTGTGGAGGAGATTGGCCGCATCTTTGGGGACGTCGGCCTCGGCCACTTCCAGTTGAGCCTATCCCGGCCGGTGGAGCGGGGGGACTACCTCGCGGTCGAGGACGACCAGCACGGAGCGGTTCTCTGCCAGCTGGACGATCTCAAACGGAAGAGCGACTTCGATCTCGAGCGGGCCGGCTCCCTCGGCCCGCGCGAGGAGGCGGCGATCCACGAGAACCTCCTCGGGATCGCCCGCATCATCGGGTACCGGGACGGACAGGGGCTCGTGAAACTCCCCACGATTCCGTTCCGCCCCGGCGCCCATGTCTATCGGGCGGAGGAACCGCTGATCGCCTCCGTTCTCGGCTTGAAGCATCACCCGAACAGCGGCGCCTACGTCGGACTCCTGCGCAACCACGCGCTTCGCGTCGAGCTGGACATCAACCAGCTCGTCCAGCGTCACGTGAGCGTCCTCGCGAAGACCGGCGGTGGAAAGAGCTACCTTCTCGGGGTCCTCGTGGAGGAGCTCCTCCGCCACCACGTGACCTGCGTGATCATCGATCCCCACGGCGAGTACGCCTCGCTTCGCTACCCCGCCGACAAGCACGGGGGTCACGCGAAGTTCGGCGTCGAATCCCAGGGATTCGCGCGCCAGGTCCAGGAGTACTCTCCGGATGTCTCGCTCAACCCGTCGGCGAAACCGCTCACCTTCTCGCTTCGCCACACCGACGCGCGGGACCTCCTCGTCTTCATGGGCCTCACGAACGTCAAGACGTTCCTCGGCCCGCTGAAGCAGATGATTGACCGCGTCGCGACCAGCAACCCGGAGTACACGGTCGCCGACCTCGTGCGGGCCGCCGAGAACCTCGAAGGGGCGATGGGCGAGACCCTGCACGAGCGGCTCGAATACGTGGAGCAGACGAAGCTCCTCGGGCCGGTCGGCACGAGCCTGTACGACCTCGTCAAGCGCGGCGAGGCGACCCTGATCAACCTTCGGGGCGTCGCTCCGGATGTCCAGGAACTCGTGGTCGCGCGGATCTCGACCACGCTCTTCGACAACCGGAAGAAGGGGAAGATTCCCCCGTTGTTCCTGGTCATCGAGGAGGCGCACAACTTCGCGCCGCAGCAGGGGATGGCGAGCTCCACGCGGATCCTCAAGAACATCGCGAGCGAGGGCCGGAAGTTCGGTCTCGGCCTCTGCGTGGTCACCCAACGCGCCGCCCGCATCGACAAGAGCGTGCTCTCGCAGTGCAACACGCAACTGATCCTCCAGGTCACGAACCCGCTCGACCTCCGCGCGATCGCCCAGTCGATCGAGGGTCTGACCGCCGGGATGACGGAGATGATCCAGTCGCTTCCCGTCGGGGTAGCGCTCATCACTGGTGGGGGCTACCACACCCCGCTCTTCTGCGAGGTCCGTCCGCGGGCGACCCGGCACGGCGGGGAGAGCGTACAGATCGTCGCGGCCTGAGCGGGCGGCGGACCGGACCGAGGGTCGGGTCGGAGGGTCTAGGCAGCGCGGCCCGAATCGAGAAGATAGCGGACCACGAGCCGCACCCCAAACGCCGTCGCGCCGGTGTTCTGGTACGAGGGCTGGTACTTTCGTGTGGTCGGTGTCGTGTACGCCGGTCCGGCGATGTCGAGGTGCGCCCACGGGGTCTTCCCGACGAACGTCTCGAGGAACGCCGCGGCGGTGAGCATCCCGGCGGGGGGGATCTCCGTGGAGTTCCGCACGTCGGCGACGTCGCTCTTCACGAGCTCTCGATGGTAGTCGGTCAGCGGCATCCGCCACAACGGCTCGCCGGTCGACGCAGAGGCGGAAAGGAGCCCTTGGGCGAGCTTGTCGTCCGTCGCGACCAGGCCCGCGGTGTCGTCGCCGAGCGCCACGACCTCGGCTCCCGTCAGCGTCGCGAGGTCGATGAGCTCGTGCGGGTGGTACTGCTGGACCGCGTAGCCGAGGCCATCGGAGAGGACGACCCGTCCCTCGGCGTCGGTGTTCAGGACCTCGATCGTCTTCCCATTGAAGGTCCGGACGACGTCCCCCGGCCGGTACGCGCTCCCGCTGGGGAGGTTCTCGGCGCAGCACATCACGCCGACCACCCGGGGCGGGACCTTGAGCATCGCGGCGGCCCGCAGGATGCCGAGGACGGCCACCGCCCCGGACTTGTCGAACTTCATGTGGGACATGTTGAGCCCCGGCTTGAGCGAGATGCCCCCCGAGTCGAACGTGATCCCTTTCCCGACGACCGCGATGGTCCGCCCTCGCTTGGAGCCGCCGGGGTACTCGAGGACGATCAACCGGGGCGGATGCACCGATCCCGACCCCACCGCCAGGATCCCGCCGCAGTGCATCTCGGCGAGCTTCCGCTCGTCGAAGACCGTCACCTTGAGGCCGAGCTCCTTCCCGAGCGATTGGGCCTCCTCGGCCAGGCGTTCGGGGGTCGCGGTGTCCGCCGGGAGGTTCGCAAGGTCACGGGTCCACACGACCACGTCCAGGATCTCGGACTCTTCCGCGACTGCTTTTTTCAGCGCGGATTCCTCGCGTGCGTGATCCTCTCCGAGGTGGACGACGATCTCCTCCACGCCGCCCTCGGTCTTGGACTGGTAGCGGGTGAACTCGTAGCCTCCGAGGACCGCACCATCGATGAGTGCGCGGACCGCGGATTCGGCGTCGACCGGGTCCCCGACGAAGGGGGAGAGGCGGAAGCCGAGGGTCCGTGCCCCGCGACCCTTGAGCGACCGGACCGCATCCGCTGCGGCGCGGCGCACCGACTCGGATCGGAACGATTCGCGCGGGCCGAGACCAACCAGGAGGACCCGCCCTCGTCCGTCCGGCGCGTGGACGATCGTGATCTCGCGGCGTTTGCCGCGAATCTCCTTGCGCTCCCACGCGGCCCGGAGGAGACCCCGGGTCGCCTCGTCCTCCTTCTTGAGCGAGGTCGGGAACGGCTCGGCCTTCTCGCCCCGCTCGAAGACCCCGCTCGCGACGACGTCGGGGGCGGCCGCCAATGCGTCCCGACGGTCCACCTGGACCTTCATCGAACCGCGAAACTAGAACGAGGGGCGGATCTTCGTACGGTCGATCCGGATCCCGGCGGGGGTTATGGCCAGGAGGTTCTTCGCAATCCCCGCGACGTCGCCACCCGTGTCCTTGGCGACGTTCTTGAGATCCAAGCTCATCCGCTTCACCGCAATCTGGTCGTTCGCGATCGAGGTGTAATCGAGCAGGACGATGTCTCCCTGGTAGGCGAGCTTGGTGATGTCGTGGAGGTCCTCGAAGCGAAGGATCTCGGCGATCCGAACGGTCCCCTTCGTCCCGGCGAGTGCGCCGGCCTCGTCCTCGAACGCCATGCTACCGAGGTCGAGGAACGACCCCTCTTCCAATGTGTCGGACCCGTGATGCCGCCGAAGAATCCCGCCAGACTTTGCCATGGAGACTTACCCCCGCTCCTCGCACCGCCGACGTGGTGCACGATTCTTAAGTCTATTGCTCCACTGCGACCGAGCCCCGCTCGACCCGGGTGCCCCCGTCGGGAGAATCCTTCGGGAATCGGAGACAGATCGTTACCCGGTAGACGTCGTGACCGTCCTTTCTCCCGACGAGGCTCGCTGACTCCTTCAAAGCTGCCCCGAACCGCTGGCGCGCGATCCGGGCGATCGACCGCGCCGCGAGCGTCTCGGTGAAGAAGCAGTCCCAGCCCTCGGGAAGCCCCTCCTTCCAGGAGAACGCCTGGCGCCAGTCCGGGCGGGACTCACGGAGCAGGGCGATCCACCGGCGGTCGAGGCGCGCCCGGAGCTCCCGTGTCTTCTCGCCGGGTCCGTCGGCCGGGCCTCGCAGCTGAAGAACCGCCGTATAGAACCGGCCGCTCTTTCGGCTGCACTCGGGGCAACTTCGGGAGATCAGCCGGACCGAGAGCGGGACCTCAACCTCCCGAGTCGCGCCCCGGAACATGACCCGGGCGCGGCCGACGAACTCCCGGACCGTCGCCGTAGCCCCGGTCTCCTCCCACCGGATCGTCCGGATCCCGACCTCGGGATGGATCTGGAGGAACGGGTTGAGATCCTCGGCGGTGAGAAGGTGGCTCGACCCCGGCCGTTCCCAATGCGAGCCGACCTGGCGGGCACCGCACCCCGGGCAGACGGTCACCGACCCGCGGTGTGGGGCGGCGACCAAGGCCGTCCGGTCCGCCGCGCACTCGGCGCAGACCCCGTCCACGAGGGGGCGATCGGTCGCCCCGCAGACGACACAGAATTCGCTTGTCCCCATGGTGGTCTCTGCCCGCGGCGCCGTCCGTCTACCCGACCATCGAGAAAATCTCGGCGTGGGGCACCCCGCCGAGGGTCCCTGAGCCCCCCGGTGCGACGAGCCCCCGCTCCTCCGCGAGCTGAAGGACCCTGGTTCCGAGCAGGTTCGCGACGGTCGCACGTTCGAGCGCCCAGAGCAACTCCTCCCGGGTCACCCGTCGCTCCCCGTAGAACTGGGCGGAGATGCGGACGGTCCGGCCCGCGTCCCCGATGGGGAGGTCCCGGCCGATGAGCTCGGCGTCGCATGCCGCGACCACGAACTCCGCGCGGACCCGATGGATCCGCATGACGAAGCCCTCCTCCTTCGCGCTCATCTCCCGTCCGACGTCCCAACGTACTCAGGGGGGAAAGCGCGGATAAAGCGATGCGCTCCGGCCCGCGGAGGAAGCTATCCGAACCGAATGAGCTGGAGCTGGTTGGGCCGGGCTTCGATCACCTCGCCCTGGTTCCGCAGGGTCTGGAGAATCGCGTCGGCCCGCGTCGAGGGGACGCCCGCACGGTCCATCACCTCGTGATACTGCTCGACGGTGAAGAATCCCCCGTGCTCTTCCTGGAGTTCGCGCATCACGCGGTGGGCGATCTCGAACCGCTCCCGCTGGCTGTGGCTCACCCCGGTCTGCGTGAGGTCGATGTCGAGCTTGCCCTCCTCCGTCATCGACACCCGGCGCAGGAAGTTCTCCATGATCTGGGTCGCACGCTTCGCGTCCTCTACCGAAACGGTCGCGGAAAGACGCGCGCGGGCCCCGGCCTCGCTGAGGCGGACGAGCGCCTCGAGCTGACGCGCGGTGATCGGGACGGGTGCGTTCGGCTCCTCTCCCTGCCGGCGCACCCGGACGTAGTAGTCCTCGAGCGTCGCGAGCGCTTCGGGGGTCAGCACGGGGCGGATGTTCCGACGGGCGTACGCGATGTACTTCTTCAAGAGCTCCGGAGTGAAGGGCGCGCCGGCGGACGAGGCGTTCCGCGCGCCCTCGGCCCCGGTCTCGACCTCGAGGTGGGAGGCAAGGATCCGGCTCGCGAGCCGCCGGTCGCGCACCTGGTCCGGGACGTCACGGATCGAGAAGATCACGTCGAATCTCGACAGCAACGTGGGCGGAAGATCCAGTTGCTCGGAGATCGTGCGATCGTTGGTGAACCGGCCCCACTTCGGGTTTGCGGCGGCGAGGACCGGGCATCGGGCGTTAAGCGTCGAGGTGATCCCTGCCTTCGCGATGCTGCAGGTTTGCTGCTCCAACACCTCGTGCATCGCCGAACGGTCCTCGGCACTCATCTTGTCGAGCTCGTCGATCATCGCCATCCCGCCATCGGCCAGCACGAGCATCCCCGCCTCGAGCACCCAGCGACCCCCGGCGAAGTCGTCCTTTACCGCCGCCGCGGTAAGGCCCGCCGCGGTCGCCCCCTTGCCGCTCGTGTAGATTCCGCGCGGCGCAACGTCGGCGACGTACCGAAGCAGCTGGCTCTTTGCGGTACCTGGATCGCCGACGATCAGGACGTGGATATCCCCCCGGACCCGCACGCCGTCGGCGTGGCGTTTCTCGACCCCACCGAAGAGCTGGAGCGCGATCGCCTCCTTCTCCTCCTCCATCCCCTTGATCGTCGGGGCGAGCGACAGAACGATCTTGTCGACCACCGTCGGGTCGCCGCGGAACTTCTCGATCAGCGCGACCTCTTCGGGGGAGATCGCGATCTCATCGTACTCGCGGGCCTTGGACTCGAACGAGTTGCCGAGGACCATCAGGTCGAACGTGGTGTTCCGGACCACCCCGCCGCGGGACGCGCTCGCGCGCTGGAAGCTCTTCAGGACCCCGTTGAGGATGATGCGGTTCCCGGGGAGGACCTTTCCCGTGAGATCCTCGGTCAGGAGCACCGACAGCCCCTGGGGATGAGCGCCGTGGCGAAGCGTCTCGGGATGTTCCTGGATCTCGATGCGCTGCGCGTCGACGTAGGTCGACTCCTCGGCGACCAGGCGGAACCGGGTCCGGCCCTGGGTCTTGCCGCACCCTCCCTGCGACTCCGGACACTCGAGGGGTTCGCGGAAGACGAGCGAGGCCTCGTCCTGGGGTTCATGGAACTTGGTCCGGCACGCGACGCACTCGAAGACCGCGTCCCGGATCTGGGGACGAACCTCGGTGACACGCCGGACGATCCCGTCGATCGCGAGAAACCGGTTGAGGTCCGTCTCGCGGATGGCGCGGATGAGCCGGTGCGCCGTCGGCGGAAGCCCTACGACCCGCAGACGGAGCCCGTCGGACTCCGGCCCCATCACCGGCAGGAGCTCGCGCATCGCGTGCTGTCCCGCCTCGATGACCTCCTCCGGACGCTCCAGGAGGAGATCGGCGAGGGCCGTGTCGGCACCGTCGAGCTGTGAGAACGCCAGCTCGAGCGAGCGCTCTTCGGGAAAGCTATCGTGGAGCTGGAGAATCTTCGGCCGGAGCTCGGCCTCCTCGAGAACGGCCGCCCAGCGGCTCTGGAGCTCCGGGGGCGCGGGGAACGTCCTCTTGACGGCGACCATGCGAACTTCTCCGCTACGGGTCCAGGCGGTAGCGGTCGCGGGGGAAGAGGCGTGCCTCCCGTATATTGGGTAGCCCTGCCAGCATCTGGACGAGGCGGTCGATGCCGAATCCCCAGCCGCCATGGGGAGGCATCCCGAAGCGGAACGCCTCGAGGTAGCCCGGGAAGAGGGCGGGGTCGAGACCGGCGGTACGGATGTTCTCGACCAGGCGCTCGTACCGATGCTCCCGTGGACCGCCGCTCGCGATCTCGAGACCTCGGAAGTCGAGGTCGAAGTAACCCGTCAGTCGAGGGTTGTCGTCCTTCCGCCCGGCGTAGAACGTATGGATCTTGACGGCGGTCGGGAAGTCGGTGATGAAGTAGAACGGGGATCCGAACTCCTTCACCGCCCGGACCCCGATCGCCTTCTCGTCCTCGGCGCCCAGATCCTGCTCGGCTCCGGGACGTCCGAGCCATTCCTCGGCCGTCGAGAACGGAATCCGCGGGAACGGTTTCTCGAGCTCGGGCACGTGCTTCGCGAGAGAGTTCGATCGCTCCACGAGCGTCTCGCGGAGATGGCGCAAGGAGTCGACGACCACCTCTTCGAGGATCCGATGGAGGTCGGCCGCTCCGTCAATGTACCCGATCTCGGCATCGAGGCTCGTAAACTCCGTGATGTGACGGACCGTGTCCGACGGCTCGGCCCGAAACGCGGGCGCGATCTCGAGGACCCGCTCGAGCCCGGCCCCGATGAGCATCTGCTTGTAGAGCTGGGGGCTCTGGGCGAGGAACGCGCGCGTGCCGAAGTAGTCGACGCTGAACAGCGTCGCGCCGCCCTCGGCACCCTGGCGGAGGAGCTTCGGCGTCTCGATCTCGAGGAACCCCCGACGCACGAACGCCGCCCGGAGGGCGGCGAGCAGCTCGGCCCGGAGCTCGAAGATCGCGCGGACCGCCGGCTTGCGGAGGTCGAGGACGCGGTGGTCGAGCCTCGTGTTGAGCTCCGCCGGCACCTTGTCGACGACGCCGAGCGGCAGCGGCACCTCGGCGACGGAGAGGACGCGCAGCGCGCTCGGGACGACCTCCACGCCCCGGCGCGCCTTCTCGGATCGCCGGACGGTCCCGTCGAACTCGACGACCGACTCGCGGGCGAGCCCCTCCAGGGTC
>DASPSQ010000025.1:0-12619 GCA_035623855.1 Thermoplasmata archaeon
GCGCGTCTCCTCGTCGACGAACGCGAACCGTCCGCCGCCGGGACGCTCGCGCAGGACGCCGAGGTCGATCAGGCGCTCGAGGTTCTCGGCGAGCGCCTCCTCGTCCGCGCCCGTCGCGGTCCGCAGGAGCTCGAACGGGAACTCCGAGCCGATGGCGCTCGCATACGAGAGCAGCCGGGCCAGCTCGGGCGGCAGCGACGCGAGAGGAACGCGGGCGATCCGTGGCGAGGACGCGCCGGCGGGGGCGGTCGTAGCCATCGGCCCGGGTTCTATCGCGCCCCCCCGATTAAGACCTCGCGCGCGAGCGGACCGCCCGGGGGCGACCCGCGCCGGCGAGGTCCGGTACGGTCCTCCGCAAGGGTTATGATGCGCATCCCGGCTCGGGCCGACCTCATGGCCGGCTCGGCGCCCTCGGCGGAGACCGACAGCGCTGCCGGTCCGCACCGGCTCTCGCTGCCTCGGACGGTGACGTTCTGGGGGTTCGCGAGCCTGGTCGTGCTCGCGGTCGTCTTCTACCTGTGGTGGGGGCTCTCGTTCGGGGTCTGGATCGACAACGGCGTCTACGCCGTCTTCATCACGCTTCTTCTCTTTGGGCTCGCCGGGATGTGGCTCATGTTGCCGAATCCGCCGGCCGCGGCGGTTCCGCCGTCGCGCTGAGCCACTAGAGCGGTCGACTGGCGACGGCCCATCGGGTTCCTTCGGCCGACCCACACGCGACGCACTGCGTCGGTTCGCCGACGTTCCACGGGAGGCCCTCCTCCGGGAACCCGAGGAGCGCGCCGTTGATCGCGGTCTCAATCCGATGGCCGCACTCCTCCCTCCCGCACCAACCGGTGAGCCGGACATGGTCGGAGCCGGCGAGTTCGTCCAGCGTTCGGGCGATCGAAATCGAGTCCCGGAACGCCGCTTCGGCTCGCTCGAGGAGGGCCCGCTCGAACTCGGCGAGCCGGGCGGCCACGTCCACGGCGGCCGAATCGAATGCCACGCGTCCCTTCGTGCCGAGCCGATCGACGGAGGTCGCGATCCGGCTCTCGGCCTCCCGACGTCCCACTTCGAGACGCAGGGGGACCCCCCGGAGCTCCCAATGATAGTACTTCGCCCCTGGACGCTCCTCTCCATCATCGAGCCAGACCCGCCGGCCGGCCACCCGCAGTCGCTCGGCGAGCTCCCGGGCGGCCTCGGGGATGGGCTTACCCGCGGCAGCGTGCGGGATCGGAACGATCACGACCTCGTACGGGGCGACCGCTGGAGGGAACACCACTCCCTTCGCGTCGCCGTGCACCGCGACGATCGCGCCGAGCAGTCGCTCGGAGAGCCCGAACGTGGTCTGGTGGACGAGTCGTTGGGACCCGTCCGGCGCCTCGTACCGGATTCCATACGGTCCCGAGAAGTTCTCCCGATAGTGGTGCACGCTCCCGATCTGAAGGGTCCTCGCGCCTCCGACGGGCGTGTCGAATCCGATCGAGTAGAACGCGCCCGGGAACTTGTCCCAATCCGGTCGTCGGATCGACAGGTACGGCAACCCCATCGCGCGGGCCATCCGGCGGAACGCCTCCAGGTTCGAGCGGACGCGTGCCGTCGCCGCCGCCTCATCCGTTTGGCACGTGTGCTCTTCGAAGAAGTGGATCTCGCGGATCCGGAAGAACGGCCGGGTCGTCTTCGTCTCGTAGCGGAAGACATTGACGATCTGATAGACGTTGAGCGGCAGGTCCTTGTGCGAACGGACCCACAGAGCGAAGACCGGGTAGATCGCGGTCTCGCTCGTCGGGCGGAGCACGAGCGGTACGTCGAGTTCGGTGAGCCCTCCCCGGGTCACCCAGTAGACCTCCGCGTCGAACCCTTTGATGTGCTCCTTCTCCTTCGCAAACTCGTTCGCCGGGATCAGCGCCGGGAACTCGACCGGTTGCGACCCCGTCGCTTCAATCTCCCGAATGAGAATCGTGTCGAGATTGCGGCGGGCGCGGAACCCGTACGGCGTCCAGACGTTCAGCCCCTTCACGCCGTAGCGTTTGTCGGAAAGCTCGGCGGCCTCGATGACCGCGAGGTACCAATCGACGAACGCGGTCCGTCGGTCCGGAAGCTCGGCCATGCGGGCGTCCGAAGGGGAGGGCCGAGAGTATAAGGAGAATCCTCAGTCCGATTCCCTTCCCCCCGGATCCGCCGACCGCCCGAGACGACGCACCGAGAACCTTCGCCGAGCGTGTCTCGACGCAAGCCGTTAAGCCAACGTCCGCGCATACAAGTTGGGCCATGCGGCTCGTCGTCTGCATCGACCGAGACGACGACTTGGGCCGTAAGACTGGACTCGCGGGACCGGTCGTCGGCCGGGCGGCGGTCTTGGACGCAGCCCTTCACCTTGGGGTCGCGGACCCCGAAGATTCCGACACGAACGCGATCCTTGCCGCGGTCAACCTGCTCGACGAGCTGCGCGGCGCGGGCGAGGACTGGGAGGTCTGCGTCCTCACCGGATCCCCCAAGGTCGGGGTTCTCTCCGATCGCCGGGTCGCCGACCAGTTCGACCAGGTGCTCGGTCAGGTCCACGCGACCTCCGCGTATCTCGTCAGCGACGGTGCGGAGGACGAGTTCCTCTTCCCGATCCTCGCCTCTCGGGTCCGGGTCGATGGGGTCCGCCGAGTCTACATTCGGCAGAGCGCGAGCATCGAGTCGACGTACTACACGCTCGTTCGGGCGCTCAAGGACCCGAAGCTCCGGGCGAAGACGGTCCTACCGTTGGCGCTCGTCCTCCTGATCCTCGGCCTCGCCGCGGCCGGCGGGGTGCTGCTCTGGGGCGTGATCGGCCTCGCGATCGTCCTCGGAATGTATCTCATCCTGTGGACGTTCGACGTGGACGAAGCCCTCATCGAATCGATCCGCGACGCCTCGGCCGATCTTCGCCAGGGTTCGGTCGCGTTCGGGTTCGGATTGTTCGCCGTCGCACTCGTCGGTGTCGGCTTCCTTCGCGGCTACAACGCCTTCGTCGGGACGACCTTCCCGACCCCGCTTGACCGGAGCCTGGTCTTCCTTCAGGCGGGGCTCATCTGGTGGGTCGCCGCGGGCATCGCGTGGGAGAGCGGTCGGGCGATCCGGCGGGCCCTCGTGCGCGGACACTTCCCCCGCTCGTTCGTGGTCGCGACCACGTCGATCGTCGGGATTGGGTTCGTCAGCTACGGGATCGTCTTCCTCGTCCGCTACTTCCAGGCGATCACGCCCGCCGCCCAGATCCCGTTCTTTGTGGGCCTGATCGCGACCGGCTTCGGCCTCGGGATCGGCGCGGGCCTCCTCCAGCAGTACTTCAAGGCGGCCGCGCGGAGCGACGTGTCGGAGTCCGCCACGTCGAACTGACCGTCCGCCGCTCGATCAGTCCAGCGGCACCAGGCGGGAAACCCGCTCGAGGTCTGCGCGGCTCACGTCGAGCCCCGAACGCGTGCGGAGCGTCTCGCGTACCGCGTCGATGCCCCGACCGAGCTCGCGCGCCCGTCCGGCGAGGGCCGTCAGATCTTCCCAGTAGTTCCACGGGAAGACGACCCAGACCCACGCCTCGCGGGGCACCTCCTCGGCGTAGTACGTCGGGGTGAACTTGGAGTGGGTGATATGGAGGAACGTGGCGCTCTCGAGCCGTTGAGGGGCTCCGGCGCGAACGTGGTCGACGGCAAGCTGAAGGCTCTCTCCCGTGTCCGTGATATCATCGACCACGAGCACCGACCGGCCGGCGACCGGTCCGCTCAGGCCCTCGGTCAGCTCCGCCTTTCCGCTGGGTGTCGCCGTGACCCCCCAGTGCTGAGCGCGCAGGGAGGCCAGGTGGCGCACGCCGAGCCGGTCGCAGAGCAGCCGTCCGGGAACCCATCCCCCCCGGGTGAGCCCGACGATCGTCTCGGGCACGGCGTTCGCCGCGCGGACCCGGGTGGCGAGCGTATCCGCCCAGCGATCGACGTCCTCCCACGTTGCGTGTCGACAGCGGGGGAGGTCGACCATCGAGGTGCGGTCGACCCCCGTCCGTTCCTGAACCCTACGGGTAGAGCCCGCGGATCCGCATCGCGTCCACGACGCGCTGGATCGCCACGACGTACGCCGCGGTCCGGTGGTGGACCTTGCGCTCGACCGCCACCTTGTGCACGTCGTTGTACGAGCGGACCATTACCTGCTCGAGCCGCTGGTTCACCTCTCCGAGGGTCCAGAAGAACCCCTGGATGTCCTGCGCCCATTCGAAGTAGCTCACCGTCACGCCGCCCGCGTTCGCGAGGACGTCGGGCAGGACGGTGATCTTCTTCTCGAAGAGGACCGAGTCGGCCGCAGGGACCGTCGGGCCGTTCGCAGCCTCGCCGACGATCTTGGCCTGGATCTTGTCGGCGTTCTTCGCGGTGATCTGGTTCTCGAGCGCGGCCGGGATGAGGATGTCGGCCTTCATCTCGAGGACCTCGTCGTTCGAGACCGACTTCGCGCCAGGGAACCCGACGACGGATCCGGTCTTGCGCTTGTGTTCCTCGACGGCATGGGGGTTGAGCCCGTCGGCCTTGTAGATCCCGCCCTTCGAGTCGGACGTGGCGATGATCTTCGCGCCCTGCTCGTCGTAGAGGATGTTCGCCGCGATGTTGCCGGCGTTGCCGAATCCCTGGATGGAGACCGTCGCGCCTTTGACCTTGACGCCGAGGTCCTTCGCGGCCTCGCGGATGACGTAGGCGCAGCCCCGTCCGGTCGCCTCCCCACGTCCTTCGCTGCCTCCGAGGCTGATCGGCTTACCGGTGACCACTCCGGGCACCGAGTAGCCCTTCTGCATGGAGTAGGTGTCCATGATCCACGCCATCGTCTGGCCGTCGGTGTATACGTCCGGGGCCGGGATATCCATCTCCGGTCCGATGATCGAGGAGATCTCGCTCGTGTATCGGCGGGTCAGTCGCTCGAGCTCCCCCTTCGACATGTGCTTCGGGTCGCAGATGACCCCACCCTTGGCTCCGCCGTACGGGATGTTGACGACCGCGCACTTCCACGTCATCCAGGCGGCGAGCGCCCGAACCTCGTCGAGGGTCACTTGCGGGTGGTAGCGGATCCCTCCCTTGCAGGGACCCCGGGCCATGTTGTACTGCACGCGGTAGCCGGTGTAGACGCGATTCGACCCGTCGTCCATGTGCACGGGGAAGTTGACCGTCAGCTCGCGCTTCGGGTGCTTCAGGATCTCGCGCACTCCGCTATCGATCCCAATCAAGTCCGCGACGATATCGACCTGCTGCTTCGCTGTCTCAAACGGATTGATAGAAGATTCGGTCTTAGCCATATACCCGTACCTCGGGCACCTCCCCGCACCCCGTCCACGATACTTGAAGCCTCCGTCAACAGTGCGAAAAGCCGGCACGGTGCGGCCCCTCGGTAAACCGTGCGCCGAGCTAGGACAGCACACGCGGATGTCGGACGAACGGCCGCCATGCCGCGGGGGGCATTGGAACGGTTCCGCTCAGGCTTTCGAGCCACGCGCCCCGTCCCCGCTCGATCCGGCCAATCGTGGTCAACCGTCCACCGACCGACCGGACGGCGCGCTGCGCCCGTGCGAGGTCTCTCCCCGAGATCGCCGCGAGGAGCTCGTAGTCCCCCCCGAAGAAAGCGATCGCTCGCCGCCGGCGAACGTCTCGGGAGTACGGGCGGAGGCCGGGGGCGAGGGGAAGGCGCGACTCTTCGACCACAACCCGGACCCGGCTCGCCGAGGCGAGGAGGCGCGTGCCCTCCGCAAGACCATCGGACGTGTCCAGCATCGCATGAGCCCAACGGGCCAGCGCGATTCCTTCGCGCACCCGAGGCCGCACATCGAGGAGCTCGGTGCTCGACGTGGAACGTGGATATCGAGGGTTCCCAAGATGTGCCGCGGCGACGCCTCCGCGGCCGACGACTCCGGTCGTCACGAGGAGGTCGCTCGGACGCGCCCGAGAGCGCGGTGCGAGATGTCCCCGCGCGGCCCAGCCGAGTGCGGTGCTCACGACGGTCCGAACCGGTCCGGGCTTCGTGTCTCCCCCAACGACCGCAGCGCCAAACTCCCGGGCGAGCTGCTCGGCTCCGCGAACGAGGTCCTGGGCCCAGCCGGTCCGAGTCCCGGGAGGAACGATCACCGCAAGGAGGATAGCGGCCGGCCGTGCCCCCTTGGCCGCGAGATCCGAGAGGCTGACCGCGACCGCCGCGGCTCCGACCCGACCGGCACGGGAATCCGGGAGGAAGTGCGTTCCCTCAACCAGCGAATCGGTGGTCAGCACCGCCACGCGGCCCCGCGCGGCGGGAAGGGCGGCGGCGTCATCCCCGAGCGGCAACAGGCCGGAACTCCCCGCGCCGAGGTGGCGTGCGAGCCACGCGTGGAAGTCGCGCTCCTGGATCGGAGCAAGGGAACCCCCCCGGCCCCGCTTCATCTCCTGTTCATCGATAGGGCAGGAACTCCTTGCCCAAGAGCTCTCGTCCGAGAATGATCCGCATGACGTTGAGACCCCCCTCGGCACCCACCAGGTAGGACATGATGCCCCGTAGCCCCATTTCGAGGCCCACCTCCTTGGTGTACCCGCTCGCGCCGAACCACATCATCACGCGCTTCACGCACTCGAACGCGAGCGGAGGCGCGGTGAGCTTCACCGCGGCGACCGCGCGGTCGACCTCGCTCCGGTGGGAGGTGTCGCCCTTCAATGTGTACGCGTCGAGCAGCCACGCGGCCCGTCGGCATTGCCACTTCACCGCCTCGACCTGGGTCCAGAGGTCGACCAGCTCGAACTGGATGCCTTCGAACTTCCCGAGAGGTCGACCGAACACCGTTCGCTCCCGGATGTACGCCATCCCGGTCTCGAGGGCGCGCTCGGCGGCGCCGATACACGCTGCCGCCACGAACGTGCGGGCGACGGTGAACCCTTCCATCGCATACTCGAACCCCTTTCCCTCGGTCCCGAGGAGGTACTTCTCCGGCACCCGAGCGTCCTGGTAGGTGAGACCCCCGGTGGAGATCCCCATCCGGCCCATGTTGTGGAAACGCTGCGTCGCGATGCCGTCCGTCCGCATGGGAACGAAGAGGAAGTTGAACCCGCCGTTCGTCCCCTTCGTCAATGTCAGGTGCCCACCGCCGAGCGCCTTCGCCTCCTCGACCCCAGAGATGAACGCCTTCTCCCCGTGGACGACGAACGCCTTTCCGTCGCGACGGGAGGTGGTCCTCATCGCAGCGAGATCGCTCCCGCCCGTCGGTTCGGTGGTCGCGATGCCGAGGAACGCCTTCCCGCCGCAGACCGGAGGCAGGACCTCCTGACGTGCCTCGTCGGTCCCGTGGCCGGCAAAGATGTGTCCCCAGCCCGCCTCGAGCAGGAAAAACACCGCCGTCGCCATCGAGGAGTCGCCGCGGCCGATCTCCTCTGCAGCAATCTCCGTGAGGACCGCGGAGGCCCCCATGCCCCCGAACTCCTCGGGTACCGTCATCGCGAGGAGGCCGAGATCGGCCATCGCCGCGAGCACGGTCGTCGGGATCACCCCGTCGGTGTCGATCTTCGCCTCGTTCGCCCGGAGGGTCCGGTCTCCAAACTTCCGGACCGCGTCCTGAAACGCCGCTTCCTCGTCGGAGAGACGGAACTCCATGAGAATCGCTCTTGGACGTGCCCCTAGGATTTAGGTTCGGTGAGGCCGGGGCCGAAACTCTCGGGGAACCCCTTTAAGCCGCGCCCGCTGACCTGCCCCGAGACCACCATGACGGTACGGGTCGGCATCAACGGGTTCGGGCGCATTGGCCGGAACATCTTCCGAGCGGCGTTGGGCGACCCGGAGATCGAAGTGGTCGCGGTCAACGACATCACCGATGCACGAACGCTTGCATATTTGTTGAAGTATGACTCGATTCTGGGCAATCTTCCGAACCAAGTCGCGCACACCGACGATACGATCTCTGTGGATGGCAAGAGCTTCAAGGTCTTCAAAGGCAAGGGTCCGGCGGAACTGGACTGGGCGTCAGTGGAGGCGTCCATCGTGGTGGAGTCCACCGGGCTGTTCACGAAGGGCTCCGAGGCTCGCAAGCACCTTCGGGGCCCCGTGAAGAAGGTCCTGATCTCGGCGCCTGCCACGGATCCCGACACGACCCTTGTACTCGGTGTGAACGACCACACGTACGACCCGGCCAAGCATCACGTCGTTTCGAACGCGTCCTGCACGACGAATTGTCTTGCGACGGTGGCCAAAGTGATCCTGGACGACTTCGGGATCACCACCGGGATGATGACCACGGTCCACTCCTACACGAACGATCAGAGGCTGCTCGACCTGCAGCACAAGGATTTGCGCCGCGCGCGCGCCGCTGCGCTGTCCATGATCCCCACCACCACCGGTGCCGCCATCGCACTGCACCTGGTCATTCCGGAACTGAAAGGCAAGCTCGACGGGTACTCCCTTCGAGTGCCCACGCCGAACGTCAGCCTCGTAGATCTGACGGTCCTCACGGGCCGGCCGGTCACTGTCGAAGAGGTCAATGCGGCGTTCCAGCGGGCGGCGGAGGGCCCCATGAAGGGGATTCTGGGCTACACTGATGAGGAGCTCGTTTCCGTGGACTTTCGGGGTGACTCGCGGTCCGCCATTGTCGACGCGCGCTCCACGCGGGTCGTGAGCTCGAACTGCCTCAAGGTCCTCGCGTGGTACGACAACGAGTGGGGCTACTCATGTCGCTGCCGCGACCTGATCAAGCTCTTCGCCCGGCGGCTGTAGTTGAGGCTCTCCGATTCCGAGCCCCCGCTCGACCACTCGGTCCCCCGTGCTCCCTCTCGCGTCTCTCGCTCTTTCCACGAGGCACTCCGGAGAACCCAAGTCCACCAGGGGTCGTTCGTCGCCCCGGAAAACATTGACGCGACTCGCGCGATGTTCGACCTCGCCCAGGACGCTGTGGAGTCGATCGCGACGACCGACCGCGCTTTCGACCTTCCGGCTCGATAGGCGCGGACCCCAACTATCTTATACACCCCCCCGCTCGCGCGCCCCGCATGTATTACCTTGACCACCGTCGCGATGTCGTCCGGATCCCCCCGGAGCGGCTCGGGACCGAGCTCGAGAGCGTCCTCACCGAGCTCGCCCAGCAACAGTTCGAGGGGAAGTTGGTCGATGGCCAGAGCTTGGCTGTAACGATCCGGGACGTCCGTCCGATCGGCGAAGGCCACATCATCCACGGCGACGGCGGGGTGTACCAGCAGGTCGAGTACCAGGCCCTTCTCTTCCGCCCCGAGATCCAGGAAGTCGTGGAAGGCGCGGTCGTCGAAATCCGGAAGTTCGGGGCGTTCGTCCGGTTCGGGCCTCTCGATGGTCTCCTTCACGTCTCCCAGATCATGGACGACCGGGTCAACATCGACGAGCACAACCAGCGGCTTGTCGGGATCGAATCGAAGAAGGACCTGAAGGTCGGCTACAAGGTCCGCGCCCGCGTCGTCTCGCTGTCGCTTTCAGAAATCTCCCCCCGCGACAGCCGGATCGGGCTCACCATGCGCCAGCCGGCCCTCGGCCGCCTCGAGTGGATCCAGGAAGCCCACAAGAAGGCCGAGGAGAAGGGCGGGAAGAAGGCCGCGCCGGGGCCCAAGAGGCCCACGAAGGCTGCGAGCAAAGAGGCCCCTACCGCCGGGTGAACCGATGATCAACCTCAAGGCGTGCAAGAACTGCAACACGATCACGGACCAGGCCAAGTGTCCGCGATGCGGCGGGGAGGTCTCCCGCGAGTGGCAGGGGTATCTCGTCGTCATCGACCCCGAAAAGTCGGAGATCGCTCGGAAGATGGGGATCCATGCCGCGGGCCGGTACGCGCTCCGCGTCAAGTGACGGGCGCGCCTGGGTGGTTCCGGAATCCCTGCGGGCCACGCTCGCGGAGAAGTACGGTCCCGTCTACTCCGGGGAGGAGGCGGACCGTCGCCTCCTCGCGCTCCACCTCTTCGCGACGTGCGGCGACCGAGTGACCCGCCGGGCCATCGAGCTCGGGCACCTTCCCCTGATCGCAATCGTCGACTACAAGACGCGACGGGAAGAGCCGGTGCGTCGGGATTCGTACCGTCCGCTCGCTGAGCGTCAGCGGCTGCGGGTCCGGAACCCGCCCGGCACGCTCACCGAAAGCCTCCGGACCGCCGTCAAGGACCTCATCGCGTCCGGCGGCGGGCTGATCGAGGTCGAGGGGGAAGAGGACCTCGGCTCGCTCGCGCTCGTCGAGTCACTTCCCGCCGGGGCCACCGTTATATACGGCATCCCGGGTGAGGGGGCCTCCTTCGTTCAGGTCGACGCGATCGCGAAGGAGCATGTGCGTCACCTCATCCGGCAGATGGAGCCCAGGAGAATCGGTCGTGGAGATTAAGATCCTCGAAGACCACCCGAACCCTCTCCTCAAACGTCACGAGTATCGCTTCGAAGTGGCGCATGCCACCGCCGCAACCCCGAGTCGCGATGCCGTTCGCAACGAGCTCGCGAAGATCGTCAAGGCGCCCAAGGACCGGGTGATCATCGAGCGGATGCATGCTCGCTACGGAACGGCAGTCACGCGGGGGGACGCGATGGTCTACGAGACCTCGGAGGCCGCGAAGGGAACCGAGCGCGAGCACATTCTTGTGCGCAACGGCCTCAAGGAGAAGGCCGTGAAGGCGGCGGCTCCCTCTGCTGAGGCGCCCAAGGCAGAGGCACCCCCTGCCGAACCATCCCCCAAGGCCCAAGCTTCTTCGACCGAAGCAGGACCCGCTCCGGAAAAGAAGGAGTGAAGTAGATGGCGAAGGCGCGGGTCGGCCTGTACGAGCTCAAGGGCGAGGCGTTGAGCCGTACCCACAAGTCCTGTCCAAAATGTGGCCCCGGGATCTTCCTCGCCGAGCACTCGAACCGCCGGTCGTGCGGTCGATGCGGTTATTCGGAGTCGAAGGTTCCGCCGTCGGCGAAGGGCCGAGCACCGAAGGCCTGAGGCATCGACAGGTCCGTGGGAACGGGAACCCTTATTGGCGCGGCCGCCGCGATCACGCTGGGCGTTGCGGAAACGGGAAACCCCGATGATCTCGGGTTCGGCAAGCGTCTTCGCCCCCCACCAACCCCTGCGGGCCGGGCCCACTGGGCGGAGGCCCGCCGCGTCTCGGAATCGTAGAAATATCGATTACCACCGTTTCTGAGGAGGATCCTCGGGAATACCACTTTCGAAAGTTGTGCTTTCGGTTTGTCTAAATAGAGGGACTCCGTGGCCAGAGCACACGGGGGTTCACCCCCCGGACAAAAAGGAGTTGGCGAGGGAGAAATGGGAGATGGAAAGAGATTGATCACGCTGATCGCAGCGACCGCAGCGATCCTGGCGGTGGTGGGCGCATACGGTGCTGGGTCGACGGCCCACACCGCCGGTGCTCCAGCCGTGGCGGCGGTGCCGTCGGTGACTGGGAACGCGCTGCCGATCGTGTCGGCCGGAGCTACGACCGTGAAGATAGCGTCGGTGAATGCGAATTACGCACACTTCCCACCGAAGTTGACCGACATTCCCCGAACGGTCGGCAGGACGTCGGGTGGGGGCACTGGTGCGCAACCTGCACTCGTCTGTTCAACCGCGCCGTGCCCGATGGGCATCACGGACTACGGTGTATCCAGTTCAGACGCCAAGTACTCGTACAAGGCTCTGGACAGTGGGTCGTACTGGGATTCCGGCACGGCGTTCGCTATCGGCACCGCGAAGGGCGGAGGATGTCTCGACCCTGACGCTGAATCTGAGACCTGCTTCACGATCCAACAGAACCAGGTGACGCAGGGCCTCTACTCCGAGGGCGTCAAGGGGGAGTACTGGGCTCAGAATGTCCCCGAGGTGGCGTACGATGAGTCGTGCAGCTCACCGTGCGTCTCGGGCACGTACAGTGTGACGTGGCTCGACAACATCTGGAACTTCAGCTACGATGGAGGCATCTGCCCGAGCGACACGGACACCGGTCCGGGATGTGTCAACCCCGCGACCATCATCGGCAACCAGGCTGGCCACTGCTCGTCGACCGGTGGTGCGCCCGAACTCTACCTCTGCGTGGGTCCCACGACGTACGACATCCTGCCGCCGTTCACCATCAATGCATGGACCAATGTCGGCACGTTCGGACCTTGCGCAAAGACGTCGACCTACACCTGCGTCAACTTCTACGGTGAGGTCACGAAAGGAACTAGCGTGGTCTTTGCCGAGTACTACGATGGCGTGAAGTTCCTGGCGGGCCCGAAGGGAACGGGTTCCCCGAGCTTCTACGTCAAGGACGCGTTATCTCCAGTCGGCCTACCGTACGACTTCGAGTGGGTCTTCGGAGGACCGGGTGGCGGCTCGACCAACAGCATTGAGACGTACGGAGACATGCAGTCGTACTACTGCACGACCACCAGCGCTTGCGAAGGCGGCATCGACAGCTACCACTTTATCAACCACGCGTGGTCCTCGGGTTATGACACTGCGGAGTCGATCTCGGACGTCTATGTGGTCCCCACGTTAAACCAGCGGGATACCGCCGTCCTCTACTTCGCAAGCGACAACCCGGACACGTCCATCTGGTGAGGCGAGGTTCGGCCAGCAACGAACAACGTAGCGAGCCGATCGGGGGATCTCGGTTTCTCCGAAGATCCCCTCGAAACCCCTTCCCATTCTTCTGATCCCCTCATCATGTCGGAAGTC
>DASPSQ010000013.1:0-24572 GCA_035623855.1 Thermoplasmata archaeon
GCCTGCAGCCCGAAGAATCCTCCCACTCCGGCCACCACGACCACCACAACCAGGATCACCACCGCTACGGTCGGCGACATCCCTCGCCGTCCCATGCGGCTCCCGGTCATTCCGGTCGTCTCTCCAACGCTACCGCTCATAACTTGGTACCTGTTCCCCCCAGTTTTCCTAGAGCGCCACTCGGGTGACCCCGGCTCGCTCCTCGGATCGGGAGCACGAACCCGCTGCCCGTATATATACACTCAACAGGTCGGCACGGTATGGCCGATCGACGGAACCGGGTCTGCCTGGCCCCGTCACTCCTCAGCGCAGACCTCGTCGCGCTGGCTTCGGAGATCGAACAATCCGAACAATCCGGGGCCGACGCGTTCCACATCGACGTCATGGACGGACACTTTGTCCCCAACATCTCCTTCGGCCCTTCGTGGCTCGAGGCCGTTCATCGGACGACGACCCTTCCGCTCGATGTGCATCTCATGATCGAGTCGCCCATGCGCTACCTTGAGAGCTTCGCGCGAGCCGGGGGAACGACTCTCGTCTTCCATCTCGAAGCGACGACCGAGCCCGAAGCGCTCGTGCAACGCGCCCGAGATCTCGGGGTCGGGGTTGGCATCGCAATCCGTCCCGAGACCCCCGTCGAGAAAATCGAGCCGTATCTCGGAACGATCGACGAGCTCATTGTCATGAGCGTCCACCCGGGTTTTTCCGGGCAGAAGTTCCTACCGGACTCCATCTCCAAGATCCGCGCTGCGCGAGAGGCGATCCATCGCAGTCACCGAGATGTGGAATTGTCGGTCGACGGCGGGATCAATCGCGAGACCGCTCGAGAGAGCGTGGCGGCGGGAGCGACGTTCCTCGTCTGCGGAAATTCCGTCTTCTCTCACGGGAGGATTCAGGAGAACCTCCGCGAGCTCCGGGCCGCGTCCGACAAGGGATGGGGGGAACGGAGTGAAGTTCTCTGAACTCGCGAACGCGTACGAAAAGCTCGAGGGCACCCGGCGCCGATTGGAGGCGCGGACCATCCTGGTCGAGATCATCCGTCCCCTCCGTCCGCCCGAGCTCAGTGAGGTCTTGTACCTCTCGCAAGGGATGTTGCGTCCCGAGTACGAGGGCGTCGAACTCGGAATGGCAGACTCCCTCGCCCGACGCGCTCTCGCCGAGGCCACCCACGTCGACGAGGCACGGATCGCTGAGAAGGCGAAGCGCTCGGGAGATCTCGGAACGACTGCCGCGGAGCTCTTGGAGTCGCGCCCCACCCACGATTCGGGATCCCCGCTCACCGTCACCGCCGCGTACTCCGGCCTCCAGAGGATCGCGGAGTCGAAGGGAACCGGTTCCCAGGACGTGAAGATCCAAGCGCTCAAGGAGCTGCTCGCGCACGCTGGCCCGGTCGAGGCGAAATTCCTGATCCGGTTCGTCCTTGGGACCCTCCGAGTCGGGGTGCGCGAAATGACGATCCTCGATGCGCTGACCGAAGCGTTCGCCGACGGTTCGAAGGAATCGCGCCACAAGGTCGAAGCGGCGTTCAACCTCTCGAGCGATCTCGGATTGGTCGCGGGCGTGCTCGCCGAGAAGGGAGTGGCCGGTCTCAGCTCGGTGACCCTAGAGGTCGGACGTCCGATCCGCCCCATGCTCGCCGAGCGGGAGCCATCTCTCCATGACGTCCTGGAGCGAATGGGGGGGTCGGCAGCGCTCGAGTACAAGTACGACGGGCTCCGCGTGCAAGCCCATCTCCCCCGTTCCGGTCCGGTGCGGCTCTTTTCTCGGCGCCTCGAGGAGATCAGCGCCCAGTTCCCCGAGCTCATCGAGGAACTTCCGAACGCCGTGGACCGCACCCCTGCGATCCTCGAGGGGGAGTGCGTGCCGATCGAGTCTTCGACGGGCGACATCTTGCCGTTTCAGGAAGTCTCGCGCCGACGAGGGCGGAAGTACGACCTCGATCGGCTGCGCGAGGAGGTTCCGGTATGCTTGTTCGCATTCGACGTCCTGCTCGCGGACGGAACGGCGGTGTACGAGCGCCCCTTCCCGGAGCGGCGCGCGCTCCTCGAGAAAATCCTCCGACCGACCGAGCGAGTCCGTCTCGCGGTCCAGCGGATCGTTCATGACGAGCCGGCTGCGACGAAGTTCTTCGAGGAGGCCGTGGCGGCCGGTGGAGAAGGGGTGATGGCAAAATCGCTCCGGGAGGGCAGCATCTACCGCGCGGGCGCCCGCGGTTTCTGGTGGATCAAGTACAAGCGCGAATACACCGCCGGACTCTCCGACTCGATCGACGGAGTGGTCGTCGGCGGGTTCCTCGGCCGGGGGCGGCGCGCCGGGTTCTACGGAGCGTTCCTGCTCGCCACGTACGACCCGAAACGAGACCGGTTCGAATCGTTCTGCAAGGTAGGGACCGGCTTCGACGACGCTCTGCTCGCGGAGCTTCCGAAGCGTCTGCGCCGCTTCGAGACCGATGCGCCACCTCCGGGGGTCGAAACGGGTCTCGAACCGGACCGCTGGATGCGTCCGGGCCTTGTCCTCGAGGTCCGAGGGGCGGAGCTCACCCTGAGCCCGATTCACCGCGCTGCCTTTGGAACGGTCCGACCCGAGGCGGGACTCGCCCTGCGGTTCCCGCGGTTCACGGGTCGGATCCGGGACGATCGGGGGCCGACGGATGCCACGACGTCGGGTGAGCTGCTTCGGATGTATCGCTCCCAGGTCCGCCACGAGACCCCCGCGGGTGAGGGGTCCGCTTCGGACTCGTCCGGCTAGTTCTTTCGCCCAGCGCGCCGTATCGGGGAACTGCCTCTCCTGCATCCAAAGGCATAAGAATGCCTGGCCCGCTGGCTGCGAGTCGGGAACGGGGCCATGCTGGTCGAGATGACCGAACTCCTGGGTCGCCAGATCTACACGCCGGACGGACGCCTATTGGGCGAGGTCGACAACGTCGTCGTCGACGTGGATACCTCAAAAATCGATGGAATCTACGTGGAAGAATCGAGCCCGATGTTAGTTGAGGACTCCCGTCCTGTGAGCGTTCCGTACCGGTGGGTCTCGGCGGTGAACGACGTAGTGCTTCTGAAGTACTTCCCGAAGCGGGTGTCGTTGAAGAAGTCGGCTCCGCGACCGGCGAAGGAAGCGGAAGCCGCCGCCCCTGCCGCACGTTAGTGCTGCGGGGATAGCCAAGCCCGGTAAAGGCGCAGGACTTAAACGTCGGCGCCACCGCCGGCGAAGAGATCCTGTCGCGCAGGCGTTCGCCGGTTCAAATCCGGCTCCCCGCATCGCCCATTCCCACCGGAACGAAACGCCCCCGAGCGTTTTCACCCGGCGCTCCTTTCCCCTCACGTGCGTCGATCGCAGCTGGTACGGGCCCTGGCCCGCGTCCCCGCACCTGAACATCCTCGGGCCGACCTCGAGCAGGTCGCGACGCCCGCCGAGGCGGCCGCCGATCTCCTCCTCGCGGCGGTCCGATGGGACCGGCTCGAAGGACGCTCGGTCCTCGACCTCGGCTCGGGCACGGGCCGGCTCGGAATCGGTGCCGCGCTTCTCGGCGCGCACCCGGTGGTCGGGGTGGAGATCGATCCACGCCTCGTGGAGATCGCAGGAAAGTTCGCTCGAGCGGCCGAAGTCGACGTGGAGTTTCTCGTCGGAGACGTGGAGACCCTCGATCGGCCGGCCGAAGTCGTCATGATGAACCCACCCTTTGGCGCCCAACGCCGCCACGCGGACCGCCCGTTCTGGGAAGGCGCGCTCCGCCTCGCCCGCCGGTCCGTCCACGCCTTCGCCCTCGCCGATTCCCGAACCTTTATAGAGCGTCGCGTGGTCGAGCGCCGCGCCCATGTCCTCGAGACGCAACCGGTACCGTGGGTGTTTCCGCGGACGTTTCCGCACCACACCCGGCGATCGGTGAACCTCCCCGTCGACCGCTGGGCGATCCAAACGGAGCCGAACACATGAACGCCCCTGAGCTTCCCCGCCTGGTCCTTCCCGGCGACTATCTTGGCGCGGCCGAGGAGTTCCTCCCCGGTCGCGGGACGTACGAGAGCCGGGGCCGCATCTACGCCTCGGTGCTCGGCACGGCGGCCGTCGACCCGCGAGACCGCACGGTGCGAGTCGAGGCACGGAACGCGATCCCTGAGATTCGGGACGGCGAACTCGTCTACGCCCGCGTGGAGGAGATTAAGACCGCGATGGCCATCTGTACCGTCCTGTCCACCGCCGCAAGCCGTCGAAACGTCCCGGGAATGCCCGAGGGGACCGTCCACATCTCGAAGGCACGGGAGGGGTACACCGAGTCGCTGGCAGGGGAGTTCGCGGTCGGCGACGTGATCCTCGCCCGGGTCCTCCAGGCCCGGCCGTCGGTGAAGCTCTCCACCGCCGCGGCGACTCTGGGCGTCGTCTCCGCCCGCTGTCAGGCGTGCCACGCGCTCCTGACGCCCGGTCCGAAAGACCTCGTCTGCCCTCGCTGCGGAAACCGGGAGCACCGCAAGCTCGCGAAGGGCCACGCTTCCGGCGGGCCGGGCGCGCATGAATCCGCGGCCCACTAGGGACGAGGCGCGGCTCCGCGCGCTCGTTCGGGCGCACGACCGCTGGCGGGGGAGGGAGGTCTTCAACCTCCTTCCCAGCGAGAACGCACTCTCTCCGACCGCCCGGAGATTCCTCGGGAGCGACCTCGCGGGCCGGTACACACTCCCAATCCCTTCGGAGGTCGACGGGGAAGCGCTCGATAACAGCTACACGGGCACTCGGTTCACCGACCAGATCGAGCAGCTCGCCAACGCGGCCGCGACGAGAGTCTTCCGTGCGCGGTTCGCGACCACGCGTCCCCTCTCCGGACACATAGCCGCCCTTTCGGTCCTGGCCCCGCTTCTCCCGCGAGGCAGCCGGTTGCTCGCCATCTCTCCGAGCGAGGGAGGATACGACGGGTACGCGGACGGGTTCATCCCTGCCGTCCTTGGGTACACGGTCCGCCCGTTGCCCGCCGACGGCCCCGGACATCGGGTGGACGCCGAGTCGGCGGTCGCGACGATCCGCCGTGAACGACCCAACGCCGTCATCCTGGGCCAGAGCTTCTTTCTGTTCCCGTATCCCCTGCGCGAGATCGCCCAAGCGGCGCACGACGTGGACGCGCTCGTCCTCTACGACGGCTCGCACGTCCTCGGGCTGATCGCCGGAGGGGAGTTCCAGGACCCGCTCCGCGAAGGCGCCGACATTCTCTTCGGAAGCACGCACAAGTCGTTTCCCGGCCCTCAGGGGGGCTTGGTCCTGACCGACCGGGAGGACCTTTTCCAGCAGCTGGACCCGGCGCTCGTCTGGCGAATCTTCGACAACGCGCACTGGAACCGGATCGCAGGGGTCGCCCAGACCCTCCTCGAGCTTGAGCGCTGGGGGCCCGAGTACGCTCGGTCGGTCGTCGCGAGCGCGCAGGCACTAGGGCAAGCGCTCACCGAGCGGGGAACGCCGCTCGTCGCCGCCGATGCGGGATTCACCCGATCGCACCAGCTTCACCTCGATCGTGCCCGGCTCCGGGCGGAATGGGGGGTCGGGACCGGGACGCTCGCCCGGCGGCTTGAGGGCCAACGGATCCTCATCGACCTCGTCGGCAGGATCGGGACCGCCGAGGCGACACGCCTTGGCCTCCGACCGAACGACATGGCCCGGCTCTCGGATCTCTTCGTCCGCGGGGGGCGTCGGGGAGGACGCGTCGGTCCCGAGGTTCTTCGCTGGAGGAGACGGTATCCAACTCTGCGATTCCGGTGAGGGATAGCGCCGACGCGGTTCGGCGCGCGGAGATCGACCTCGCCCGCCCGCAAATAGAATAGAAAAAGTGGTTGGGGAAAAGGTTGGACCCCGGGACCTCGTGGGGCTTGCTCACTCCATCCCGTGCTCGCTCTTCCCGTGAGCGGTCAGCTCGTCGGGAGTAGCGAACGACTTCCCGCACACGCTACACGTGTTCGTGCCCGCAGCGGCCGCAGTCCCAGCTCCCGCACCCGCCGCCGCGCCGGCTCCCGCGCCTTCCGCGGGCTTGGTCTCCCAGGCTTGAGGAGGCGTCGGGGCCTGGCGGCCACCCCAGACAGCACGGCCCAACAGGAGCGCCACGATCATCCCGATGATCAGGCCCAGCACGAGCAGGAGCGTGCCAGCACCCGCCGCGCTAAGGCCCGGGACGAGCGTCGCGTTCGAGTACGCGGTCGAGTTCACGTAGACCCTCGGCACCTTCGTCACGACCAGCGTGGTATTGGAGTAATGCGTCGAATGGCCGTTGATCAAGTAGGCGGTGGTCGCGGATAACGACGCGTGGTACGTCCCTGCGCTGGTCACGACCCACGTGAAGTTCTGCCCGCTCGTGGCAAAGCTTTCCGAGAGCACGAGCGCCCCCGTCGGGGAGTAGACGTTCAGGGTGAGGGGCCCGGAAATGAACGTCCCTTGGAAGAAGACCGAGACGGTCAGGTTCCCCGGCGTGATGACCGCGGATGGGGTCGGCGATACCAGGTAGAACGTGAGCGGCGTAAAGATGCAGAGGAACGAGGCCTGGTAGTAGCTCACGGCGAACGTACCGTTGGTCGGTGCGCCGATCCCGTCGACGTACGTGGTGATGTTGAAGTAGTAGATGTCCGTCGGACCCGCAGGGAACCCGAAGGACGAGTACAGCGAGCAGGCCGCGTCGTTGCACGACATCGCGTACTGGTTGAAGGAGAACGAGTAGGCCGTCTGGTTATCGGCGGTCGTCAAGACCTGGGAGGAGATGACGTCCGGTCCGAGGAGCGAGCCCAGTTCCTTCGTCAGGGTCGCGTCGTAGATCGTGACCACAACGGCGGTGTTCAGAGGGGTAATCGGCGCGTTCGCGACCGAGATCGTGAAGTTCTGCATGTAGCCGAACGGCACGTATCCTGGAAGGGCCGAGGAGAGCGCAAGACTGACCGTCGTCGGGTACTCCGCGAACGAGGTGAAGCAGACCGGCGTGCAACCCTCGATAGCGCTTTCGTTCACTCCTCCGTACGCCGTCCCATTGGCCCAGATGAAGAGATCTGCCGAGTAGGAGTCCGCGTACGGCAAATTCGCACCCAGGTTCGAGGCGCTCAGATCGAGAGACCACGTGTAGTTGGTGTACGTAATCCCGGTCACCGGTACCGTTCCGTTCACTACCGGCGTGAGGCTGAACCCGTCAGAGTTGACGGTGCCCACGCTCTTGTTCAGGCTGATGTACGCGAAGGGGATCCCGGTGTACACCGTCTCGTTGTAGAGCTCGATGAACCCGGTGATCGTCTTGTTGCCTCCCGTCGTGCTGGGGTTCACCCAGGTGGTGTTCAGCCAGCCACTCACGGTGTCGGGCAGGCCCTGCGGGCTCGAGGCGAACACGGACTGCCCGGCGTAGTACAGGGTCGAGCCGACCAGGATGTCGTCATAGACAGAGTAGTACCACCCGAACAAGTTGGATCCACCCGCGGTGGATCCATTCTCCTCGATCCACGTCCACAGCCCCACATAATCTCCCTGGCCGAAAGTGCTGTTGCACGAGTAGTACTTGCAGTCAAAGAAGGACTTGTTGAGGGTCACGAAGAAATTGAAGCTCGAGTACGGGATCCCAGCCACGGTCCCGTTGAACACCTTCGTCGAGGACACGGAGATCCCGTTGTGGGACGTCGCTGTAGTTCCGAGGGTCCCGTTGTACGATACCCAGTATGTCGCCCCCGTGTCGTAGTCGTAGGCGATGAACGTGACGTTCGTCGTCGCGTTCGACGTGTACCCCCAGCTCGTGTTCAGGTTGAACTCGACGGCGAAGGGTACAGGCGTCTGATAGTACGATGGGGTGATGAGGGTTCCCCAGGTAAAGGTCCCCACAAGGTACGCGTAACTGTACGCCGTCGACGACGCGAGGCCCCCGCTCACCGAGGCCCCATTCTCCGAGACGATGACGGCGAACTGGTACAAGTCATCCGAAGCGAGAACCTTTGCACACGACGTCTGCGTGCCACATCCGAGGCTGACCGCGTCCAGCGGCACCGTCCAACTGTAGTTCTGGTAGAGTACCCCGTTGTTGTTGTAGAAGACCACCTTGGACGGGTCGAAGGAGAAGTTCGTCGGATAAGTGAGTAGCCGGTATTGGCCGGTGAACTCGTCCGTGATGTTGACCGATACATGGGTGTCCGCAGCGCTAATCGCGCCCCACGTGATATTCGTGGAGAACGTGAAATCCGTGGGGACCGCGGAAGTGTACCAGCCATTGTAGCTCGCGATGGTCCCTAGCTGGTTGATGTAAATCGCAATCTGCGTCTGGTACGTGCGAGCGGGTCCGGCAGCGGGGACCGCTTTTGATGCCGTCCGCGGCGCCGCCGGAGCCAGATCCGTCGCCATCCTCGTGTTCGCAGAATGCCCCGGCGAGGCCAGGGGCGCCATTGGGATTCCGCCCAAGACGAACCCTGTCACCAGAAAGGCTGCGACTAGTCCAATGCCTACGGCACCCCACGTGGCCCCGGTCACGCGATGCATAGGGCCCGCGAATGAGTGACCCTACTTAAAGTTCACGTTTACTTCTTATGATTTTACTATTCTCGGCCGGCGGACTGGGCGCAGACACCTCCACCGCAATCGTGGGCCCGGAACGGAGACTGGTCACGGTCCCCTGGGGTGTGGTCCGGCGCTTTGGACCGTTCTGCGGTAGACTCCGGACGGCAAGATCGATTCACTCGCAGGATGCGGCACGCATCTGGAACCGGTCCCGGGCTCCGCGACGCGACAAACCTCGCGCCCGGAGAACGACGCCCGATTCATTCCCCTCGAGGGTGTCTTCATCTGCACGTTCCCTTCCGTTGGGCGCGATGGTGCGCGTGGCGATCACCGGCACTCCTGGAACGGGAAAGACGACCGTCTCGCGGCGCCTCCCGAGTCGGTGGCAAATCCTCGAGGTCGCTGACCTAGCGAGGAGGTACCGTGCGACCGAGACGCGCCACGACGTCGAGTTGAGCCGCGCGGGACCGGCGACCGTGGACCTCGGGAGGCTTTCCCGCGCGGTCCAATCGAGACCGTCTCCAGGGACCGAGGTGGTCGTCGGGCATTTGGCCCACCTCCTTCCGATCCGGGACGTGGTCGTTCTTCGTTGCCATCCACGGGAGCTTGCCCGTCGGCTCGCCGGCTCCCGGCGGACCACCCCCGCGGATCTACGCGAGAATCTCCTTGCGGAGGCGACGGACGTCGTTCTTGTCGAAGCCGTTGAGCGGCGGCGCCGGATCTGGGAGGTCGACACCACGGCCCGGGCACCGGCGTCGGTTGCGGCCGAGGTCGCCCGTCGGATCCGGACGCGGGGCCCTGCTTCCTTCGGAAAGGTCGACTGGCTCGGGGATCGGTGGGTGACCGCGCACCTTTTGGACTGGTCCCGGTAGCGACGTCCGATGGTCCTCGAGGCGTACCGGGCCCGGGTCGACGCCTACGTGGCCCGGCTCGCGATCCCATTCCTGGGGTGGAGTCCGGATCGACTGAGCTGGACCGCGGTCGGGTTCGCGGTCGCCGCCGCGATCCTCGCCGCGACCGTGCGCTGGACGACCCCGCTCCTGTTTCTTGCGGTCGCCGCACTGATCTTTCTCGCCGGCCTCTTCGATGTCCTCGATGGCGCGGTCGCTCGGAAGACCGGCCGCACGTCGGTCCGGGGCGACTTCCTCGACCACGTGCTCGACCGGTACGCGGACCTCGTCCTGGTGCTCGGGATCGCCATCTCGACGTACGCGAACCCGATCGTTGCCCTCCTGGCCCTCGTGAGCCTCCTCCTCACGAGCTACATGGGCACGCAAGCCCAGGCCGTCGGCCAGGGCCGACTCTACGGGGGGCTTCTCTCCCGCGCCGATCGACTCGTCGTCCTGATGGCGGCGACCTTCTTCGAGTTCGACTTCTCGCTCCCGTGGCCGTGGGCCCCGTCCGAGCCGTGGGCGCGCTTCCACCTCTACGGGATCGAATTCACAATCATCGACGTCGCGCTGATCTACTTCATCATCGCCGGGCAGTGGACGGCAATCTCCCGGGCTTGGCGGGTGTACCGCGCACTTCCGAAGGGCCCGTAGACGAGACGGGCGGGCCCTCAGGGCGCTCCCCCCGTTCGACCACGGCTCCGCCTCGTCGCCGGTAGTACTGGAGAGGGTGCCGCAGGGTCTCGTCGAAGCAGCGAAGATCCCGGTCCCGGTCCACCCGGTCGGTCGCGCCGGGATCCCCGTCCCGGGCGCAGAGCCCGTGGCTCCTCAGCGTGTCGCACTCCGGCGGCTCGTAGCCAGCCCCGCCGTCCCGGAGCGTGATGTGCTCGACCTGGTACCGCGTAATCGACTCGTCAAAATCCGGAGCGCCCCGGTACGCATCGACGATCGTTTCGAAATCGGCCCCCGTCCGATGGAGAAACGCCGCGAGGCAGAAGCGACCGGCATGGGAGAGGTTCTCCCCGTGCTGGAGGGTCCGCATCATCTTGCGGATGCACGGCGGGAAGAGCGCCGGCTGAACCGGACCGGTCGCTGCGCCAGGCCGCGCGAGGGGGGTGGGGAGACGCCGGCCGACCTCGTCCAGGAGCTCGCGCTCGCGAGAGAGGACGAGCGCGACCACGTCCTCGGCCAACGGTACGGGGACGGCGAGTCGAAGGCGGATCGCCTCTTGGAGGAGGCGAGCGGCGCGGCTCGGATTCACCCGCACCCGGCCGTTTCGGACCGCCTGAGACGCGAGCCGGAACTCCCCTTCCCGGATCGGCACCGAGAGCCTCACGAAGTCGACGAGGGGGAGCGCGACCAACGCCCCGTCCGGCTCGAGCGCGTAGCCGAGACGCCGGGCGACCTCCTCGAGCTCTCCGACCGGCACGGTTCGCAGGCGCGTGTAGCTCCTCTTCGCCTCGGCGACCGCCCACCGTCGGATCGTCGCTCCGACCGGCGTGGCCGAGAGAACCATCCGAGCGAAGAGGAACGAGAGGAACCGCACGTCCGGCGCGGCTCGGACGAGCTCCTCGAGGTCCCGAGTCCCCCGCGGGTCCTCGGCCGCGGCGAGGATCCGTGCCCGCCCGAGGGCGCGGGCCGCCTCGTACGCTCCCTCCTCGAGGAGCCCGCGGACCGAGACCGACTCGCCGGCCAGGAGAGCGTCCGCGCCTGGAAGGAACGGGTACTCCGCAAACAGTGACCGCTCGTCTAGAGGAGCCGCGGTGCGATGAACTGCCATATGAACAGAAACAGGACGAGGAGCGAGGAGACCGTCGTGGCCCGGCCGGCGAACTCATCGAGCCGGGCCTCGGACCAGCCGCGCCGGAACCTTGCGGCGATCGACGCCGCAAAGTCCCGGAAGAGCAGCCCCCCGTCCAAGGGGAAGACGGGGAGCGCGTTCGAGAGGCCCAGGAGGAGGTTCATCCACGCGAGCCAGTAGAGGATGTTCACCCCGATCCAGAACGGTGCGGCGCCGGCCGCCGCGAGCGGCCCGCTGACGTGGAAGTAGCTGGCCGTGGCGCCGGCGACCGGTTCGATACCGGCAAATGGCAGAACGAGCCAATCGAGCGTTCCAATGTACGGACCGAAGCTGGATCCCGCCGGCCAGACGAAGAGTTGCTTGAGCTCGGCGGGGGTGAGATCGTACACCTCGACTCCGAGGTATCCCCGGCCGGGAGTTGAGGTGCTCGCGGCGAGGGTGACGTCGGTGGAAACGAGACGCCCCAGCCCGGCGGAATAGTAGACCAGCGGGACCGACTCCCCGCCGGTCGTGTGAGAGATCGCGGTCTCGAACGAGGCGAAGGTGGGAGTGCTCGTTCCGTTCAGCGAGGTGATGATGTCCCCGGCAGCAAGGGACAGGTTCGCCGCCGGTGTGCTCGGTTCGACGGACGCGATCCCCACTCCGCTCGCGGTCGGAGTCACCGACGTCGAGACCACGGCAGACACCGCAACGAAGAAGACGACCGTCAGTGCGAAGTTCGCGAGGACCCCCGCGGCGGCGACGCGGTCCCGCTGCCGTCGCGGCGCGGCGAGCATCTCCTTATCGTCCTGCTCGACAAACGCACCGACCGGGATTACCAGCCAAAGGATCCCGAGGCTCTTGACGCCGATCTTCTGGGAACGGGCCAAGATGCCGTGCATCAGTTCGTGGAGGACGATCCCGACGGCGAGCGCGACGATCCCGTAGCCGATCGGGATGATCGGATTGATGCCGGGAATTGCCAGCGCCTCGGTGAGAGGGGGAGCCTTCGACGAAGGGATTCGCGTCGCGATCACCGCGCCGAACAATAGCAAGGCGAAAATCGTCGCCATCGCGATCGCGGCAAGCGCGATCCCCACGTCGCCGACGACCGTCCAGAATCGGCGGAACCGGCCCCACCGATCCAGCGCGGTCCGACCGCGCTTCGTCTTGGTCATGAGCGCCGGGCCGAAGAGCGAGATCGACCGGTCCGGACCGAGCCGCCCGGTTCGGTAGAGGACGTAGACGACCGCGAAGTACGCGGCGAAGAGCCCGAGGGCGATTTCGTAACCGAGGTACGGATTCACGTCGTTTCGGCGTACCCACGCCGGGCGGGGGTTAAGAGCTCTTGCGAGGGCGCGGGAGGAAAAGGAGGATATCCTTTGGCCCTCGTTCTACCGGCCGCCGATGCTTCGGGGTCCCCCGACGGTCCGAACGCTGGTCGTCGTCCTAGTCGCGATCGGCGTCCTCGCGACTCCGACGACCGTGGACACGGGTGCTCACACTTCGACGAACGCCTCGGTCGGACGCGCGTCGGAAGGAGCCGCCGTCGCGAGTCCTGTGAATCCGCGGGTCGTCGAGGTCGCTCCGGCGTTCCACCCGAGCCCGGCGACGAGGACGATCGGTCCGATGCCGGCCGCTGCCCCGATGACCGTGGCCGTCGGACTCGCCTCTCAGGACCCTGGCGGTCTTTCCGCGTACCTGGCGGCGGAGTATGGGTCGGGCACCCCGGCTCGAGGGAATCACCCTTCCGTCGACGAGCTCGCGGCACGTTATGGGGCGAGTGCGAGCTCGATCGCCTCCGCGAAAGCCTACTTCGCCGCGGATGGCCTCTCGGTCACCGTAAGCCCGGATCACCTGCTGCTGTTCGTCCAGGGGCCCTCCGGAGTGATCGGGAGCGCCTTCGGCACTACGTTCACCCTGTATGCGACGGCGTCCGGTCGCGAGTTCTTCAGCCACTCGACACCCGCGATGCTTCCCGACTCCGCGGGCTGGTCCGGAGTTCTGGGACTTGGGAACTCGACGGAAATCCTGCCCGCATCGGCGTCGTACCGTGGGGAGATCGGTTCAGTTCCTGCGTCCGGGGCTCCGTGCTCCGCCACTCCTGCCGGTCTTGCTCCGTGCCAGATCTGGGACGCGTACGACTTCGATCCGCTCTTTGCCAACGGGACGGACGGATCCGGCTTCACGATCGCGATCGTCGACGCGTATTCCTCGGACGAGGGACAGTTCGACCTCGAGTACGACCTGGACCTGTTCGCGAACGCGTTCGATCTCTCACCGGCGAACGTTCACTTCCTCTACCCCGTGCCCGCTCTGATCGACCTGAACACTTCGAACGTGAACTCGGACTGGGCGGCCGAAGACGCCCTCGACCTCGAGTGGGCCCGGGCCGCCGCTCCGGGGGCGACGATCAACGACACGTTCTCCCCCAACTCGGGGATCGGCCTGTACGAGGCGGTCGACTGGCTGGTCGCCCACCAGGCCGCGAACGTGATCTCCCTGAGCTGGGGAGAACCCGACGTGGGGATCTACAACGAATACGACACTCCGTGCCCGTCGGCGTGCAACGCTTCCACGGACGGTTCGTACGCGATCCTGAGCCCCGTCCTACAATTCGCCGCGGCCGAAGGAATCAGTATCTTTGCGGCGACGGGAGATTGCGGCGCAGCGGATGGAACGAGCGGCGTCGCGACCAACTACCCGGCGTCGGATCCCTCTGTCACCGGGGTCGGGGGGACGGTCCTCAACGTCTCCCTCGCCGGAACGTATCTGGGCGAGGAAGGATGGTCGGGTAACGATTCGGGTGCCGCTCCACCGGGGTGCCAGAACCAGGGCGGGTCGGGCGGGGGATTCGCTCCGTTCCCGCGCCCCTGGTGGCAGGTCGGACTTCCCGGGACCCCCTCGACCCGAGGCGTGCCCGACGTCGCGATGGTGGCAGGGAATGCCACCTCGATCTATCTTCACGGGGATCTCGGCGGCGTGGCGGGAACCAGCCTGGCCACACCCATCTGGGCGGGGATCGCGGCGGACCTCGATCAGTCCACCGGTCGACCCCTCGGATTTCTCAATCCGGCGCTCTACCGGGTCTACGACAGCCTAGGGTACGGCTACGCTTTCCACGACATCTTGTCCGGTTGGAACGGGTACTTCGCGGGGGCTGGCTGGGATCCTGTCACCGGGATCGGGACGCCCATCGTCTCTGCACTGGCCGAGGAGCTCGCGGCCGCTTCGAGCCCTATGTCGACGAGCGGACTCACCACCAACCTCACGGCACTGCCGGCGACGGGTGCGGTCCCTCTTTTGGTGACATTCACGGTCCGTGCGAGCGGGGGCACGGGCATCTACGAGCTCGTGGGGGTGTATTTCGGGGACGGAACTGCTGGCTTCGCCCCGGATGGATCGGTGACGCACCAATACCCGCAGCCGGGGGTCTATCCCGCACAGTCGTACGTCGTGGACTCCTCCGGCAATCTCTCGACCTCCTCGCCGGTTCTCGTGGTGGTCGGCGGTGGAGGGATCCTCGTGGTGAATCTGGACGCGTCGGACGCAACCCCCGCCGTCCGGTGGCCCGTGACCTTTACCGCTTCGGCGGCGGGCGGTCATGCCCCGTACATGTATTCCTACTTCTTCGGCGACGGAACGTTCCTCAACAACACGACGTCCCCGTCCGTCGTTCACACCTACGGGGCGACGGGGGAGTTCTGCGCGTCGGTGGTGGTCTCCGACTCCGGGAATCCCGTCGGCGGAGGCGTGAGCGGTGGAGTCGGGATCGGGGTGGGGAACGCGCCGGTCCCGGTCTGCGAGAGTGGCTACCCGGGTCTCGATCTCGAGGGAAACCTCTCGACCGATCACGGGACCGTCCCGCTAACGATCACGTACTTTGCGAACGCATCGCTCGGCACCGGGGGTCCGTACGGGTACGCCTGGAGCTTTGGAAACCGAATGGTCGGCGACGCGTCGTCCGGAACTCAGACGTTCCTTGCGCCCGGGGTCTACACGGTGATCCTGAACGCGTCCGATGCCGCCGGCGATCACGCCAGCCTCTCCTGGACCGTGACCGTGACCGGGCGGGCCGGACCGCACATGTTCCCGACCGCTGCGCTCCTCCTCGCCGGAGGAGGTGCCGGCGCCGTGATCGGGGTCGTGGCGGTCGTGTGGCCCCGCCGAAAAGCACCGGCCCCGCCGCCGGTACCCCCTGTGTCGGTCAACCCTTGACGACCCCGAGCGGGACGAGGCGTGCCACCCGCCGCGTGAGACCGGCGCCTTCCGCGACCCGGACGACCTCTTCGACGTCCTTGTACGCCCCGGGGGCCTCTTCGGTCACGCCCTCGCGCGATGCCGACCGGACGACGATCCCCAGTGCGGAGAGCTTGCGCGTCACCTCGTCGTAGCGGAAGGTCCGAACGGCGGCGTGCCGGCTCAGGCGCCGACCGGCTCCGTGACACGACGATCCGAACGATCGGTCGATCGCTGCCGGAAGTCCGGCGAGAACGTAGCTCGCCGTGCCCATGTCGCCGGGGATGAGGACCGGCTGGCCGAACGGGCGGTAGGCGAGTGGGACCTCCTCGCGCCCGGCGGGGAACGCACGGGTCGCCCCCTTGCGGTGGACGAGGAGCTTCGCGACGGTCCCGTTGACCGCGTGGGTCTCGACCTTCGCCATGTTGTGGGCGATGTCGTAGATGACGGAGAGGTCGAGCTCGCTGTCCGGCCGCCCGAAGACCGCCGAGAACGCCCGTCGGACTCCGTGGGTGATCGCCTGCCGGTTCGCCCACGCGAAATTCGCGCCGGCCGCCATGGCGGCCAGGTACTGCTGGCCGTCCTCCGAGGCGATCGGAGCGCAGGAGAGCTGGCGGTCGACCAGGGTCACGTGCTGTTCGAGCAGGCGTCGGTCCATCCGCTGGATGAAGTCGGTCGCGACCTGGTGGCCCAGCCCGCGCGACCCGGTATGGAGCATGACCACGACCCGGTCGCGTTCGAGCCCGAGGACGCGCGCGAACTCCGGGAAGAACAGCTCGTCCACCCGCTGGACTTCGAGAAAGTGGTTCCCCGACCCGAGGGTCCCGAGCTGCTTCAGACCGCGCTTGCGCGCACTCTCCGAGACGAGGTGCGGGTCGGCGACGCCGAGACGTCCTTCCTCCTCCTGGACGGCGAGGTCCGCTGGGCGTCCGAGACCGTGCCCGACGGCCCAGGCCGCCCCCCCCGCGAGGACCTCGTCGATCTCGGACCTCTGGAGAGGATACCCTCCCTGGGAGCCCACTCCGGACGGGACCTCACGGTACAGCCGGTCGATCAGTTCGCCGAGTCGCGGCCGGATCTCGTCGGCCAAGAGGTTCGTTCGGAGGAGGCGGACGCCGCAGTTGATGTCGTATCCGATCCCGCCGGGGGAGACGATCCCTTCGGCGAGATCGAACGCCGCCACGCCGCCGACGGGAAAGCCGTATCCGAAGTGGATGTCCGGCATCGCGAGCGCGTGGCGTTGGATTCCGGGGAGGGTCGCGACGTTCGCGAGCTGCTGGAGCGACGGATCCCCCTCCACCCCGGTCAGGAGCGCCGGGTCGGAGAAGAGGACCCCCGGGACCCTCATCCCCGCGCCCTCGTCGCGGGGGATCTCGTAGGTGAAGTCGTCCCGGCGGACGAGACTCGGAATCGTCGGCACGGCGGCGCGCCAGCCTCGACAATTATTTAGAAGCTGACGGTGGGTGGCGCGGAACCAAAAACCCAAGTACGCCCGCCCGGTTCTTTCGTCTGGCGAACCGTGAACGCGCGGACGTGGATCTCGCTCATCAATCTCGCCGCGATCGTCGTCGCGTTCTTCGTCCTCTTCGAGCTCCCCCAGTATTCGGGGTACGCCTTCTATGGCCTCCTCGCCTGGATCCTGGTGAGCTTCGTCCTTCTCTACGCATTTCGCGTGGGACGTCCTCGCCCAGTGGCGGGTTCCCAGGTGGGAAGTCCAGGAGCCTCCGGGCCGGCGGGCGGAGCGGTGGGCGGGTCGGGAGCGCCCCTTCCGTCGGCCAGCGGAGGGGCCCCCTCCGTCGACTTCTGCATCTACTGTGGCAACACGCTCCCTGCGGGCAGCACGGTCTGCCCCACGTGCGGCCATCCCGTGCGGACGGTCTAGTGCACCGTGGGCGTCACTTCGCCGGAGCGGGCGAGATGTAGAGCATCGGCTCCTTGGCCCGTACATTCGCCCCGGGCGACACTCGGACTCCCCGTACGATCCCGTCCGCAGGACTTGGGACCTCGTTGACCATCTTCATCGCTTCGAGCCGCAGGAGCACGTCTCCCTTGCGCACGGGATCGCCGTCCTTGACTCGTACATCGATCACTCTCCCCGGCATCGGCGGGACGACGGCGATGCCCTCGCCGGTCGGTTCCCGCGTCGTGGCGATCGACGGCGGGACGGTCGCCTCCGGGCGCCCAGGGCGTGCGACGGAAACTGCGGGGGTCGATCCGGCGACGACCTTGAGTTTCCACCGCTCCCCGCCCACGTCCACTGGCCCGGGGGGCTCGGGGAAATGCTCGGGCCAGTTCTCGACGACGATCCGCTCTCCCGCGATCTCGAGCTCGACCTTGGTCGGCGACGTTGTCACGACCTTCACGGGGAACGAGCGGCCACCGACCTCGACCGACGAGAGGTCGGGCGTGACCTCGACGACCTCCGACCTACCGTTGCGCTCGACCGTGAGCCGCATCCACCCACCTCCGTTGCGATTGGAGCCGAGCCCGGCCTTCGTGCGCCCACGGGCTGACCCCGCCGCCGGCTGCGGCGCCGGGGGCAGCCACGGGCGAAGGAGGGGTGGGCTGCGGGGCCCGGAGCGCGCCCACGACCCCGATCGCCGCAGTCAGAAGGACGTCCGCCGTCATCCCCTGGTCGAACGCCCGACGGTAGGACTTGTAGACCGCCGGGAAGAGGGCGTAGGAGAGCGCCTCGGCATCGTCCGCGGCGGGGACGAGCGCCCGAACCTCGTGGAGCATCTTCTCGAACTCGGGCCCGAGGAGGTCCGCCGGGCGCCCGGTGATCGCCGGGGCGTTCGCGGTGACCTGGACGACCAGCGCGGGATCGAGAGGTGCCGGCGCTGCGCCGTACAGGCCCCGGACGTAGTCCCGGACCTCCTGGGTGATCTGCTTGTAGCGCGCGCCGGTGAGGACGTTGATGACGGCCTGGATCCCGACGATCTGGCTCGTGGGAGTGACGAGCGGAGGGTAGCCGAGGTCGGCCCGAACCCGCGGAACCTCGGCGAGGACCTCGGAGAGGCGTCCGAGCGCGTCCTGCTCCTGGAGCTGGGAGAGGAGGTTCGAGAGCATCCCGCCTGGGATCTGGTGGGTGAGGATTCCCGGGTCGGTCTGGAGCGATCGAAGGTTGAGGAGCGGCCGGTACCGGTCGAGGACCGTCTGGAAGTGGGCGGAGAGGTCGGCGAGGGCCGAGAGGTCGAGACGGGCGTCGAGCGCCGTGCCGTGGAACGCACCGACGAGCGCCTCCGTCGGCGGCTGGCTCGTGCCGCCCGCGAACGGGCTGAGCGCGCTGTCGACCGCAACGGCCCCGGCCTCGGCGACGGCGAGGCACGTCATCGCGGACATCCCGCTCGAGGAATGGGTGTGGACGACGACGGGAAGGCGGACCTCGCGGACGAGCGCGCGGACGAGCTCCGCCCCCTCCGTCGGCGGCATGAACCCGCCCATGTCCTTCACGCAGAGCTCGTCCGAGCCCATCTCGGCGAGGCGCCGGCCGAGCCTCACGAACGCCTCCCGCGTGTGGACCGGCGACTCGGTGTAGCAGATCGTCCCCTGGGCGCGCGCCCCCGCACGCTTCACGGCGTCGATCGCGACCTCCATGTTCCGGGGGTCGTTGAGCGCATCGAAGACGCGGAAGATGTCGATCCCCTGACGGGACGCCTCTCCGACGAACTTCCGGACGACGTCGTCCGGATAGTGCCGGTAGCCGACCAGGTTCTGACCGCGCAGGAGCATCTGGAGGGGAGTCTTCGGCATCGCGCGCTTGAGAGAGCGCAGGCGCTCCCACGGATCCTCGTGGAGGAAGCGCAGGCAGACGTCGAACGTCGCTCCGCCCCACATCTCGATCGAGCGGTAGCCGATCGCATCGAGTCGCTCGGCCGCCGGGAGCATGTCGCGGGTACGCATCCGCGTCGCGATCAGCGACTGGTGGCCGTCGCGCAGAACGGTTTCGGTGATCCCGACCATCGACGCGCCCTCGCCCCTACAAGGGGATGTTCCCGTGCTTGCGCGCCGGTCGGTCGTCCCTCTTCGAAGCGAGGATCTTGAGCCCTGCGACGAGCCGCGCGCGCGTCTCGGCCGGATCGATCACATCGTCGATGTACCCGCGCTCGGCGGCAAGGTAGGGGTTCAGGAACTCGCGCCGGTAGTCGGAGGTGAGACGATTGCGGAGCGTCTCGGCCTCCGTCCCCGTCGCCTGCTCGAGCTCCCGCCGGAAGAGGATGTTCACTGCACCTTCCGCCCCCATCACCGCGATCTCGGCCGTCGGCCAGGCAAGGTTCAGGTCCCCACCGAGGTGCTTCGAGCACATGACGTCGTACGCTCCGCCATACGCCTTCCGGAGAATGACCGTCAACATCGGCACGGTCGCCTCGGAGTAGGCGTAGAGGAGCTTCGCCCCGTGACGGATGATCCCACCGTGCTCCTGGCCGATCCCGGGGAGGAACCCGGGCACGTCCACGAACGTGACGAGAGGCAGGTTGAAGGCGTCGCAGAACCGGACGAATCGCGCCGCCTTGGTCGACGCGTTGATGTCGAGCGTCCCCGCGAGCGAGGCGGGGTTGTTCGCGACCAGACCGACCGGGCTGCCGGCGAGCCGAGCGAACCCGATGACGATGTTGGTCGCCCACCCGGCCTGCACTTCGAGGAACGAGTCGACGTCGAGGACGTGATCGATCACCGCATGGACGTCGTACGGTGCGTTCACGTCCTCGGGGACGAGGCGGGGAAGCTCGGCGGCCGCAGAGTCCGGCGGGCTCGCGGGCGGAGCGGGCGGGGCCTCCTCCAGGTTGTTGAGCGGTAGGTAGGAGAGGAGACGTCGGGCGAGCGCGAGCGCGTCGGCGTCGGTCGCCGCGGTGAAGTGGGAGACGCCGCTCTGCGTGGCGTGCGCCGCCGCTCCCCCGAGCGCCTCCATCGTCACCTCCTCGCCGGTGACCGCGCGGACGACGTCCGGGCCGGTGATGAACATCTGGCCCGTCCCTTGGGCCATGATGACGAAATCGGTGATCGCGGGCGAGTAGACGGCCCCACCGGCGCACGGGCCCAGGACGAGGGAGAGCTGCGGGACGACTCCCGAGAGGAGGACGTTCCGGTAAAACACCTCCCCGTACCCTCCCAGGCTCATGACCCCCTCCTGGATCCGTGCTCCGCCGGAATCGTTGAGGCCGACGATCGGGACCCCGGCCTTGCGCGCGGTCTCCATGATCTTGACGATCTTCATCGCGTGCGCTTCGCCGAGCGCTCCCCCAAAGACCGTCGCGTCCTGGGCGAAGGCGCAGACCGGCCGGCCGTCGACCTCTCCCCAGCCGGTCACGACCCCGTCCCCGGGGACCCGGCGCTCTCCGAGACCAAACTTGTCCGCCCGGTGCGTGACGAACGCGTCGATCTCCGTGAAGGTGTCCGGATCGAAGAACGACTCGAGGCGCTCGCGCGCCGTCATCTTCCCGGCGGATCGGTGTCGCGCGACGCGCTCTGCCCCGCCGCCTTCGCGCGACTGCTTCTTGAGGACCTTCCACCGGTCGAACGCCTCGGTCATGACGCCTCCTCCACGCGAAGGTCGCCGGCTCTTATCGCCACCCGTTCCTGCCCGTCCTCAACCCAGAGCTCGCCTTCCTCGCCGAGCGCGACAATCCGGCCCACTGGACGCCCGTCGACCTCGGCTTGCCGCCCGATTCCCCAGAGGAGGCGACGGCAGAGCTCGAGAGCCTTCGCGTGACCCTGGGAGGTACGGAGACGGAACGCCGAGTCGAGGGCCGCCACGACGACGGTCCGCTCCACCTCTTCGAGACTCGGGGCCGGAGAGACGAGCTCGGCCAACCCGACGAGGTGGGGACGGAGTTCCGCGGGGTACGCCGATGGGTCCGATGCGACGTTCATGCCGATCCCCGCGACCGCCGCGGATCCAAGACGAGGCGAAGGCACCCGATCGATGAGAATGCCGGCGAGCTTGCGGCTCCGGGAACCTGGTGGGATCGCGAGAACGTCGTTCGGCCACTTCACGGCGAGCGGAAGCCGGCTCGTCCGTCCGAACTCCTCGCAGAGGGCCGCCCCCAGTGCGAGCGGAAGGAGCGAAGCATGGGATTCGGGTGCGGCAAGGATAATGGAAAGATGGAGACCCCCGCCCGGGGATTCCCACCGGTGACCGAGCCGCCCCCGCCCGGCGGTCTGGCGGCGCGCCACGACGACGGTCCCCTCTCCCGAGCCCGCGCGGGCGAGGTCGAGCGCGCGGTCCTGCGTCGACGCGATCTCGTCGTAGAATTCTCGGAGAGCGTCCACGTTCCGTCCTCGACGGGAGTCGAGCGGACTCGGGTGTAAAGAGTTTGGGCGATGGATTCCAACTTCTCGCGATCCGCACGAACTCGTCGCTCGGTCTATATGCGAGGTCGAACTCGGTCGCGGGATGAGCTGCGTCGAGGCTCTTTTGAGGCGCGTCGCCCGAGACGCCGAACCCGAGATCCAGCAACGGCTCCACGGGCTCTTCGGCGGGATGATCCGGGCCTATCTTCCCCAAACGTGGGTCTTCCGCACCGAGGACGGGACCGCTTCGTTCCGCGTCGACAGCACCGGCCGGATCGAGGTCGCGTCCGGGGCCGATCCGTCCCCCGACGTGACGATCGAGATCGGGCACGACCGGCTCAAAGCGGCGCTGACGAGCCGCCGTCGGGAAGCGGTCCCCCCCGGCTCCGTCACGGTCACGCCTCGCACCGCGAAGGGGAAGGTCGCGTTCGGCTACCTCCGCGAACGGATCGGCCTTTAACCCATCGTCCGCCCGGACGCGTCGTGCCGATGGATCTTCAGCGAAGCGCGCGGAGCCGACGGACCATCTTGATCGCGGCCCGCACGGCGTTCCCGGCGTTCTCGATCCGGTCCTGGGCCTGGAGGCGCGTCTCGCCGGGGCCCGAGATCCCGAGACCGACCGGCTTACCGTACTCCACGGCGAGGTCGGCGAGCTTGCGCGCCGCCTGGTTCATCACGACCTCGTCGTGGTTCGTCTCCCCCTCGATGACGGCGCCGAGCGCGACGACCGCGTCGACGTCCGGCCGCTGGAACAGGACCTTGACCGCGAGCGGGACGTCGTAGACCCCGGGGGTCTTCACGACGGGTCCGAGCGTCGCGCCGAGAAACTCGACCTCCTCTTTCGCCCGCTCCACCATCAGGAGCGTTACGTCGTAGTTGAATTCGCTCGCCACAATCGCCACTCGGATCCCTTGGCCTTCGTTCGAACGTTTCGGCATCGTCCTTGACCTCCCGGTATCCCTCTCGGATTCTATCTCCTTTCAATGGCTCCGCCGCACGGGTCCCACGTCCGGAAACCCCTGACGCAATCCCTCGCCGGCGTGTCGGGCGAGATCGCGTGGACGGAACAGCAAGGCATACGCGTTGATCGCGTGCTCCTCGGCTCGGCGCCGGGCCAGTCGCTCGAGCTCGGCCGTGGCGTTCGCTTCATTCTCGTACACGAAGCACTCGACGATCGGCTTCGCCTCGAGAACGCCGGTCATCATGAGGCCCATCGACGCGACCTCGGCCGAGGTGCGGTCGAGATCGGCCGGGCCCGGCATGCCGAGCGCGAGGCAGAGATCGACGTGGTCGTCCCGGAACAGCTGGCGGCACGCCACGGGAAGGTCCTTGAGCCCCGGGACCGTCCGGCGGGCGATGCGGAACCCCGTGCCCTGCTCCTGAAGGGTCCGGATCGCGTAGCGCGCCATGTCGACCCTCGCGAAGGTCGTGTCCGCGACGCCGATCTTCTTCATGCTCTCTCCTCCCGGACGGGGCGATCCGAGAGTCGCTCGGCGATCCGATCGACGATCCGTCGCGTGGCGAGATCGTCGTAGGGCCGCGGGCCGATCCGGACGACCTTGACCGGCACGCCTCGGCGCGCGCACTCGCGCTCGATCTCCTGGACGTTCCAGACCTGATCGTAGCCGAGCGCGATCACCTTCGGCTTCTCGGCGACCACGGTCTCGTAGATGTCGGTCGTCGAGCCCAGGATCGCGCGGTCGACCGGTTTGAGCGCCTCGACCATCTCGCGCCGCAGCTGCTCCGGGACGTACGGGTCGTGCTTCAATCGGCGCGCCGTCTGGTCCCGGGCGACCACGACCACGAGCTCGTCGCCGAGCTTCTTCGCCTCCGTGAGGAAGTAGAGGTGCCCGGGGTGGAGGAGGTCGAAGACCCCCGTCGCCATCACTCGGACGACCATTCCCGCCACGCCTCGATCAGAGTCCGTCCTTCGAGGAACTGCCAGCCGTGGGCCCCGGCATAGTCGCGGGCCGCGTCGGGCGATCGGGCGCCGCCGGAGTCCCCGAGCATCTCGCAGACCGTCATCGACTCCGAAAGCCCCGTCATCCGGGCGAGCGAGACCGAGAGTTCCGTATGACCCTTCCGCTCCGAGAGGAGCCCCGGGGCGGCATAGATGATCGGGAGGTGGCCGGGGGAGCTGAACTCCGACGCGAAGCGCGCTCGGATCTCGCCCTCGGAGAGCCGTGGCGCGTCTCGGGCGAGCACGCCGATCGCCCGGATCGCCGTCGCCCGGTCGTTGTCGGGAATCCCCGTGTACGTCGCCCGGTGGTGGACATGGATCCCGAACGGGCTACGCCGGTCGTACCGAAGCTCCTCCTTCCCGAGTTCGGAAAGGATGGGGTACTCCGGAGCTGCGCGGACGAGCAGATCGGAATAGAACGGGAGGCCGAGGCGTTGGCGCAGCTCGTCCGAGATCGCGGTGCAGATCCACCCGCCCGCATCCTGCCGCAAGAGGCGGACCAGCTCGGGGGTCGCCCGCTCGCTCAGGATGACGAGATCGGTCTCTCCCTCCCGGTCCGCCGCGTCGAAAATCAGGACCGGCTCGCCGGCGGCCAACGAACGGGCCGCCGATTGGAGCTGCTCGTTCACGAGTCGGGGTCGAGGTGCCCTCAACATCAACGGGAGCGAGCCGGAGCGCGGTAATAAGTGGGTTGTAACTACTCAAAAATGGGTTGATGGCTCGACGGGAAAGGAGGATCGGCGACTCCGCGTCAGTGCTCGGTTCACGGCTCCCCCGCCGACCCGATGGTCGGCGTTCTTAGGAGGTGATCCATCTGCAGGTTCCCCTACAGATACCTTGTTACGACTTAGTCCCCCTTGCTGAACCGAAGTTCGAGCGACCCAGATGAGCCACCCTCACTCCGACCCAACTCGGATGACTTGACGGG
>DASPSQ010000016.1:0-8067 GCA_035623855.1 Thermoplasmata archaeon
CGCACCGCTCCCGACGGTCCGGCCCTCGGGGTTCTCCACGACGAACGCCCGCAACTCCCCGGTGCGGATCCGCTTCCGGGCCCACCGAACGTAGACACGGTCGTGGGCGGCCAGTTCACGAGGGGTTCGACCCCCGATGTCGGCGAACATCTCGTGGCGATGGGCGACAAGGGCCGGGAGATCGTTCTCTGTCGCCGGCCGGAGTCGCCCCCAAGCGTGGCGAGGTGGGCGATCCCGCGGCGAGCGCCGGGCCGGGCGACCCCTCTCAGAGCTTCTTGAGCTCCGTGACGACGTCTCCGATCGCCTTTTGCGCATCCCCGTAGAGCATGTGGCAGTTGTCGCGATAGAAAAGCTCGTTCTCGATGCCCGCGAACCCCTTGCCCTGACCGCGCTTGTTGACGATCACGTTCTTTGCCTGCTCGACATCGAGGATCGGCATCCCGTAGAGCGCGCTCCCCTGTCGGTGGGCGGCCGGGTTCACGACGTCGTTGGCCCCGATGACGAGGACGACGTCCGTCGCGGGGAACTCGGCGTTGATCTCGTCCCGGTCGAACAGCTTGTCGTACGACACCCCGACCTCGGCGAGAAGGACGTTCATATGACCGGGCATCCGACCCGCGACCGGGTGGATCGCGAACTTCACGGTCACCCCCTTCGCGTCGAGGAGGTCGGAGAGCTCCTTGACCTTCTGCTGGGCCTGGGCGACCGCCATCCCGTAGCCGGGGGCGATGATGACCTGGTTCGCGTACGCCATCAGCGCGGCGACGTCCACCGCCTCCATCGGCTTCAGCTGGCCCTTGATCTCGCCACCGACCTCTTCCTTCGCACCGAACGCGCCGAAGAAGACGTTCGAGATCGAACGGTTCATCGCCTTCGCCATCAGGAACGTGAGCAGCGAACCCGCCGACCCGACCAGCACCCCGGCGATGACCATCGCGTACCCCGCGTCGCCGAGCGGCCCGTTGACGAGCGCGAACCCGTCGAGGCCGACCGCGACGCCCGTGAGGGCGTTCGTGAGGCTGATGACGACCGGCATGTCCGCGCCCCCGATCGGGAGGGCAAGCAGGACTCCATAGAGGAGAAGAAGGACGTAGAACGGCAGGAGCCAGAACGTCTGGAGCGCGATGATCGCGTAGATCCCCAGCGCGACCCCGATCACGAGGACCGCCGTATTGACGACCTGGCGGGCGGGCAGGACGATCGGCTTCGATCTGATCCATCCCTGGAGCTTCAAGAACGCGATCATGCTTGCCGCGATCGAGATGGACCCGATGACACCCCCCGCGACGGCGAGGGCGGCGATCGTGTGGTCGCCGATGTTCCCGAGCAGCACGACCGCGGCGATCGCGCCGGCGGATCCTGCGCCCATCCCATTGAAGACCGCGACCATCTGGGGCATCGCGGTCATCTTCACGACCTGCGCCCAGTACCACCCGCCGAGGCCGCCGATCGCGACGCCGACGAAGATCAGAAGGAAGTTCGTGTTCGAGATTCCCGAGCTGAAGAACGTCGCGACGACCGCGATCAGCATCGCGAGCCCGGCGTAGACGATCCCGCGCCGAGCGGTCGTGGGACCGCTCATCGCCTTCAGGCCGAGGATGAACACGAGGACCGCGACGACGTAGACCGCGTCGATCGTCTCTTGGATCCAGACCGCGCTCATTTCGACCCTCCTTTCGGTTTCGAGCGGTCGAACATCGCGAGGATCCGGACCGTGACCATGTAGCCGCCCGTGACGTTGAGCGCCCCCATCACGACGGCAACGAACCCGATCGCCCGCTCGACGTCGGTGGTGGCGAGCCCCAGGGCCACGATCGCCCCGACGAGGACGATCCCGTGGATGAAGTTCGACCCGCTCATCAACGGGGTGTGGAGGAGGACGGGCACCGCGCTGATGACCTCGTAGCCGGTGAAGGCAGCGAGGAGCGCGATGAAGAGCGCCGTCCAGAGGTCGGCGGCCATTTACTTCCCTCCCGCGAGGAGGTCAGCCGTCGGCTTGTGCCGGACGGTGCCGCCGGAGAGAAGGAGGCTGCCGGCGAGGATCTCATCGGAGTAATCGGTCACGAGCGTCCCGTCCTTCGTGATCAGCAGGGTGAGGAACGACTGGAGGTTCTTCGAAAACATCTGGCTCGCGTTATAGGCCAGCTGACTCGGGAGATTGAGCGGACCGGCGATCGATACCCCGTGGACCACGATCGTCTCCCCGGGCTTCGTCAGCTCACAATTCCCGCCCGTCTCGGCGGCAAGATCGACGACGACCGACCCCGGACGCATTTTACTGACCATGTCGTCTCGAATGAGGATCGGCGCCTTCCGTCCCGGGATCGCCGCGGTCGAGACCACGATATCTGCGTCGGCGACCGCCTTCGCGACCATGGCCGCTTCCTGTTTCTTCTCCTCGTCGGTAAGTTCACGGGCGTATCCTCCGGCCGCCTCGGCGTTGATCTGGAGCTCGAGGAATCTCGCGCCGAGGCTGCGCACTTGTTCGCCCGCCGCCCGCCGCACGTCGTACCCCTCCACGACCGCGCCGAGTCGCTTCGCCGTGGCAATCGCCATCAGACCCGCGACCCCGGCGCCGAGGATGAGGACCTTCGCGGGACGGATCGTGCCGGCGGCCGTCGTCAGCATCGGGAGGAACTTCGGGGAGAGCTCGGCCCCGATCAGAGTCGCACGGTAACCGGCGACCGTCGCCTGGGAGCTCAGCACGTCCATACTTTGAGCCCGAGTGATCCGAGGGAGAAGCTCGAGCGCGAATGCGGTCAGCTTCGCATCGCGCATCCGTGCGACGAGGTCGAGGTTCCGGCTCGCATTCATGAGGGCGACCACGATCGTCCCCGCTTTCATCGCGGCAATCTCGTCCATGGTCGGCGGCTGAATCTTGAGGACGATCTCGGCCCCACCAAACAGCTGGGAACGATCCCCAGTGACGGTCGCCCCGGACGCCGTGTACCCTTCGTCCGGGTACCCCGCCGAGAGTCCTGCGTTCGTTTCCGACGCGATCTGGGTACCCGATTTCGTCAGGGCCTTGACTACTTCGGGGATGAGCGCGACCCGTCGTTCCCCGGGAGTGACCTCGCGCGGAATAGAGATATGCACCGGCATAGGCCGTCCTTCCGGTGGACCCGGACCGAGATTATAACATAGTCTTTCGTGAGGTGATTATCGTCGCGCCACAGTGCGCCGTCGTGACGTACCACGGGCAGACGCCACGGGGTAAAGATTCGTAGACACGAGCTCGAAATACCCCTGAGGCATTGCCTGTGAAACCGGCTGCGACGAGCCGCGGCCGGGGGATTCGGATGGCGGACCGCTTCGATCTCGCGATCGTCGGCGGCGGAATCGTCGGCCTCGCCACGGCCCGGGAGATCCACTCGCGACGCCCGGACTGGTCGCTCGCGGTTCTGGAGAAGGAGCCCGAGGTCGGGTCCCATCAGACCGGTCACAACAGTGGCGTGGTCCATTCCGGAGTGTACTATCGCCCCGGCTCCCTGAAAGCCCAGCTGTGCCTCGAAGGCCGTGCCTCCCTTCTCGAGTTCGCCGAACGAGAAAAGATCCCGACTCGAAGGATTGGAAAGGTCATCGTCGCGGTGCGACCCGAAGAGCTCCCGGTGCTCGACTCCTTGGAGGCTCGCGCCCGCGCGAACGGCGTGACCTCGGTTCGCCGGCTCAGTGGATCCGAGGTCGCCGCACGACTTCCCGAGACCCGGGGGCTCGGTGGGCTTGACATTCCGTCGGCGGCGATCATCGACTACCCGTCGGTCGCCCGTCGACTCGCGGAACTGCTGGCGGCGAGCGGGGCTCCGGTTCTCACCGGTCACGAACTCGTGGACGCTCGACCGTTCGAGGGCGGCTGGAGGCTTGGGGCCGGAGAGGAGTACGTCGCCCGGTACGTCGTGAACTGTGCCGGTCTCGAATGTGACCTCGTCGCACGGAGGATGGGAGTCGATCCTCCGATTGCGATCTTCCCATTCCGCGGCGATTTCTACTACCTTTCGGCACGGATGCGCGCGCTGGTCCCGTGCCTGGTCTACCCCGTCCCGGATCCCGATCTGCCATTCCTCGGCGTCCACCTCACTCCGACGGTCGACGGGCAGCTCCTCGCCGGACCGAACGCCGCACTTTCGCTCGCGCGGGAGGGCTATCACCCCGGCGAGTGGGACCCACGGGACCTGTTGCGGATGGCCGAGTTCCGCGGGATCCTCGGCCTCGCGCGGGGGTACGGCTCACTCGCGGCGCGCGAGTGGCTGAGATCGTGGAGCCCCGCCGCGTTCCTCGCAGCGATCCGCACGCTCTGGCCCTCCGTCACCCCCGATGACCTCGGATTCCGGACGAGCGGAGTGCGAGCTCAGGCGGTGGCCCACGATGGAACCCTTGTAGACGATTTCGTCTTCGTTCGCGCGAAGCACGCCCTCCACGTTCTCAACGCCCCATCCCCCGCGGCGACCGCGGCGTTCGCGATCGCACGACGAATCGCGGACGAGGCGGGCGTCCCCCGGGCCGGGTAGGGGCGAAGGGCGGCACGCGAACCCTCATCTGACCCCACCGAGTCTGCGCGCCCGATGCCGGTGCGGGCCGGACGGTCCGAGAGGGTGCGGTGGTTCGACCGAATCATCGAGGGGGACGCCCGGTCGGTGCTCGATTCCCTTCCCGCGGAGAGTGTGCACCTCGCGATCACGAGTCCCCCCTACAACCTGCGCTTACCGTATCGTGGATACACCGATGATCGGCCTCCCCAGGAGTACCTCGAATGGCTCCGGGAGGTCTGGCGCTCGCTCCACCGAGTCCTGGTGCCCGGGGGCCGGTTCGTTCTCAACGTCGCGCCCACGTCAATCAAGAACTTCCGGCCCATCCACCACGATCTCTCGACGGACCTGCGAGCGCTCGGCTACATCATGCGAACCGAGATCATCTGGTACAAACAGACGATGGGCCGGCGGACGGCGTGGGGAAGTTGGCGGAGCCCTTCCAATCCCCACATCGTACCTTCGTGGGAGTACGTCCTCGTATTCTCGAAGGGCCAGTGGAAGCTCCCGGGCGATCCGCACGCGATCGACATCAGCCCGAAGGAATTCGAGACGTTCTCCGACGGGTTCTGGGCGATCCCGCCGGAACGAAAACGGGCCGGGCACCCGGCCCCGTTTCCCGAGGCACTCATCGAGCGGCTGATCAAGTTCTACTCGTACCGAGGGAACGTCGTTCTCGATATGTTCGGAGGCACTGGGACGGTCGCTGCGGTCGCGCGACGGCTCGGTCGTCACTATCTGCACATCGACACGTCCCCCGAGTACTGCCGGCAAGCGGCCGAGCGGGTCCGAGAGGCGGTGCCCCCCCCGGGCGCCTGGATCCCGCCGCCGTCGAAAGGTTCTGCGATTCCGCAGAACGTCGCGCACGTGCGGCCGGGCGCCTAGTCCCGACGCGCGGTGGGCCGGGCCTGCGCGATCCAACGGGCGAGCCCCGGGAGTACGACGTATCCCCCCGCGTAGAGCGGAGCGGACCAAACGTCGAGTCGGGCCCGTCGCTCCGCGGGATGGCGCCCGAGGAACTGCAGGTAACTGAGCGCGTCCTTCACGACGGTCCGGCGCGACGCATGCTCGCGGACTCCCATGACGACCGTCTCGCCACGATAGAGACGGTCGTAGTGCACGCTGAACCGATCCAGCCACCCCGCGAGGTCATCCCGGCCCCGCGCCCGGGCGACCGAGGCGAGCGCCGCGTGGCCGTCGATCGCGATGCGCCACTGGCCGGCCCGGACCGAGGCATTCGATGCGTGGAGACGGTACCGGGTCAATCGCCGCGCGTCGAGGTAGATCGCGCTTGGGCGGGTGGCGGCAAGGACCAGGAACGCGAAGTCCGGTAGGCTCGTGAGCGCGAACGCATCGCCCGATGCGCCGTCGAGCACGTCGCGGCGGACGATCATCGTGCTGGCACTCAACGCGACGGAGCCGTCTTCGGTGAGGAACGGCCCGAGGGCCTTCGGGTCCCTGGGGGGGATGAGGACCGAACCACGGTGCTCGATCTCGGCGTCGAGGTCGATCGACCGCCACTCCCGCTCCCGGATCGGCCGACCCTCGCCATCGATCGGGAGGACGCGATTTCGGTAGAGGCCGACCTCGGGATGGGCACGGAAGACCGCGAGGGCCTCGGCGAGGCGCTCGGGTTCGAGTTCGTCGTCGTCGTCCAGGATCGCGAGGACCGGAGCTCGGGTCTGACGGATGGCTCCGAGGAGCCATCGACCGATGTGCGGCTCCCCGTCCCGGAGGAATCGGACTCCGTCGGGAGCGAAGCGCTCGCGCAGGGACGACGCATCGAAATCCGTCACGACCAGGATCTCGTAGGCTGAGCGCGGGAGGGTCTGAGCCAGGACCGAGGTGATCGCCCTCTCGACGAACTCCGTCCTCCGGTAGGCGCCCACGACCACCGAGATCTCGGGGTCAGCCCCCATCGCTCCCTCACGCCCCGCCGGCCGTGGGGTCCGAGAGCGGGGCTGCGCTCTCGGGTCCACGGGACGTCAAAAGGAGCCGACGCGAGAGCTCCGAGGTCGCGAGCTGGAGGAGCGGCTCGAGGTTCACCGTGTCCGCACGGTTGTACCGCACCAGGCGGTCGAGCGCAGCGGAGCTGCCGCGGCGGTACTCCTGCCACAACCGCACGGCCTCGAGGCCATCGACGCCTTCGACCCCCGAGCGGTCGCCGATCGCGAGTCGCGCCTCGATTCGCTTGAGCCCCCCGGCCTCACCGATGCGGTACAGGAGGAACCGCAGGTCGACGTGCACGGAGGGCACGACGAGCTGAGGGAGCGCGACTTCGAGGAACGGGATGTCGAATCGGCTCCCGTTGAACGTGACGAGGACCTGGAACCGACGGAGGTACGCCGGCAGCTCTTCGAGGTCCTCGCCGGCGATGAACGAACGGGTCGAACCCCCGCCGTGCACTCCGACCACCGTGACGATCCCGGCATAGGGAGAGAGCCCGGTCGTCTCAATGTCGAGAAACGCGGTCTCGCGCGCAAAGTCGGGGTAGAGTCGCCAGTGCTCCCGTTGCGGAAGCCTTCGACCAAACCAGCCGGCATTGCGATCCCGCAGAGCGGCCTCGCTCGCGGCGATCTCGCGCTCCCAACGGGCCCGCTCGCGGGTCCCCACCCCCCATTCTCGAGCGCGCGGGAGGAGGTCCTGCCAGTCTCGGACCCCGGCCCGCCACAGATCGGCCTCGACCACAGGTCCGACGCCGGGAAGGTGGAGGAACGTCGATCGGAGCACGCGGACGGCGACTGCCTCGCCGACTTTATGGTTCGCGGACGACCGGGGACTCTCCGGGCAACGTGGGTTAGGGTCGGGGGTCCGCGGAGTCGACGGGCAATGGCCCGATCGGTGCGACGAGGTCGCGGACCGCGGACCAGAATCGCCGGACCTCCGGCGCAGGGAGGCGCTGGTGGTACAGCGGGGCCCGACACTCGGCCTCGAGGAGCTCGGGGTCGTCCGAGTCCCAGACGAGCCGAACGACCCAGTCCCCGTGATCCGCCTCGAAGGCGAAGACGCGCTTGCGAGGATCCGTCGCGACCGGGTTCGGTTCGAGAATGTCGAGCGGCGGGTGCGGCGGGGGCGGAGGGCCCGGGGTGAGCATCATCGGAGCGGGAGGGGGAGGCACGCGGAGCCGGATCCAGGCCACGACCGGCCAGTGGGAGCGGGAGGCGCCGAGCGATGGCACGAGCGGCCCCAGTTCACCGGGGGGCAAAAGAACCGCGGCCGTACGGCACGCGGACGAGCGATCCCGGGGGTCAAAAAAAAGGAATCACACGCGTTCTGTGTAACTGCCAAGTACAACCAGTTGGTGTAGCTGCGGACGTTAGTGGCCGCGGGCTGAGCGGATCGCCCGAAGGCTTTCCGCGTACACCCCGGCTCTATCGAACTCGTCTTCTACGAATGTCCTTCGAGGTCTCTCGTTTTCGAGGGGGTTTCGGGCTTAGATGCTTTCAGCCCTTATCCCGTAGCGCGTGGCTGCTCAGCGATGCCCTGCCGGACAACTGATGGACTAGAGGCGCCGATTCCCCGTTCCTCTCGTACTGTGGGAACC
>DASPSQ010000004.1:0-68139 GCA_035623855.1 Thermoplasmata archaeon
GTAGGCGAGGATGAAGAACGGCCAATACTCCGGGTGCGTGCCGAGATCGGAATAGACCGCGGCGAGGATGTCGTCCTTGCTCCAGAACCCGGCGAAGGGCGGGATCCCGGCGAGGGCAAGACCGCCGATCGCGAACGCGGCCGCGGTGAGCCGCATCGTCTTGCGGAGCCCGCCCATCTTGAACAGGTCCTGGGTCCCGACCGCGTGGATGACCGAGCCGGCGGCGAGGAAGAGGAGCGCCTTGAAGAACGCGTGCGTGAAGAGGTGGAACAGCCCGAGCATGGCGAACCCGGCCCCGATCGCCATGACCATGTAGCCGAGTTGGCTGATCGTCGAGTACGCGATCACCCGCTTGATGTCCGGGTGGACGACGGCCATCGACGCGGCGAAGAACGCCGTGAAGCCGCCGATCGCGACGATGAGGAAGAGATCGAACGACGTGAACCCGAGGAAGAGGCTCGTCACCGCGAGCAGGTAGACTCCCGCCGCGACCATCGTGGCCGCATGGATGAGTGCCGACACGGTGGTCGGACCCTCCATGGCGTCCGGCAGCCAGACGTGGAGCGGGAATTGAGCGCTCTTTCCGGCCGCACCACCGAGGATCATGATCCCCGCGATGGTGAGGAGCGTCGAGTTCCCGCCCATCGCCGAGGCGAGGAACGGCTGGCTCCCGTACGTGAAGACGAACCCGCGGGCCGCCCAGCCCCCAGTGCCGGCGGGACCGGCGAGGGCGTAATGGTAGAAGTAGATGAAGATCCCGAGCAGGAACATGACGTCGCCGACCCGCGTGACGATGAACGCCTCCTTCGCGGCGCTCGCCGCGCTCGGCTTTTCGTAGTAAAATCCGATGAGGAAGTACGAGCAGACGCCGACCAGCTCCCAGAAGATGAAGAACTCGAGGAGGTTGTCGGCGATGACGAGCCCGGACATCGCGGCGAGGAAGAGCGAGAGCTCCGAGTAGTACCGCGGAAGGCCGTGGTCGTGATGCATGTACCCGATCGAGTACAGCATCACCACGAACCCGACCACCGTCACGACGACGAGCATCAGCGCCGAGATCGGATCGACCAGGGTCCCGGCGACCAGTGAGACGCCGTTCGGGAACGCGCCGGGGGCCGGCGCGAGGTGGAGCCAGGTGTACTGGACGTTCGTGTACGTCCCCGGACTCAGCATCTCCCCCGCGGCGATGAGGACCCCGAGGACCAGCGCGACCCCGGAGAAGCCGACCGCGATCCACCCGCCCCACTCGAGGCGCTCGAGGCGGTTCCCCGCGAGACCGACGACGACGAACGGGACGATGTAGGAGAGAGGGATCAGGAACGCCCAGCCAAAGAGCGCATCGAGCGAGACCGTGCCCCTCCCCTCCTAGAGCTTCAACTCGGCGGCCTGAGCGACGTTGATCGTCCCTTTGATCCGGTTGAGGGCGAGAACGATCCCGAGGCCGACCGCGACCTCGGTGGCCGCGAACCCGATGAGGACGACCGCGATCGACTGCCCGGTCAGTCCCGCGGTACCGCTCGAGTACGCGGCGAAATAGATGAAGTTCAGGATCGCGGCGTTCATCCCGATCTCGATCGCGATGAGCAACAGGATGAAGTTGCGACGCGTGAGGATCCCGAAGAGCCCGATCGCGAGCAGCGCGGCCGAGAGGGCGACGAAGCCGACCTCGGGAAGGGTCGTCACTCCCGACCCTCCCGAACGAGGTAGATCGCGCCGGCGATCGCGGCGAGCATGATCACGCCGAGCAGGAGAAGCCACGGGCCGTTCACGGTGAAGAGGTTCGCCGAGAGGGCCGTGGGGTCGTAGACCGTCACCGCCGTCGAGCCCTGCGGGAACTCCCCGATCGCCGCGACCAGGAAGATGAACGTCACGACCGCGAGACCGAACGGGATCGGCCCGATCCCGGTCGCCGCCTCCCGCGAGAAGATCCGCTTGCGCGTGGTCATGATCCCGAACAGGAGGAGGATCGTCACCGCCCCTGCGTACACGCCGAGCTGGAGGACTCCGAGGAACGGAGCTTGGAGAAGGAAGTAGATCGCGGCGAGGTCGACGAAGAAGATCGCGACCCACATGATCGTGTGGACGAGCTCTCGAACGAGAAGGGCGGCGATGGACGTCAGGACGGCGGTCGCCGCAAGGACGGCGAACGCGAGTTCCTCGACGATCACTTGTGCGTCCCCCAGAAGAGGCACTCCTTCGGACAGACGCTGATGCAGGTCCCGCAGCGGACGCAATCGGAGTCGTTCACGACCGGTTCCTTCCAGATCCGTCGGGGGAGTTTCTCGCCCGGCTTCGGCTCGGGCTTCGGGACATCCAGCATCGTGATGCATCCCGTGGGACAGTCGCGCGCACACGCGTTGCAACCGATGCAGAGCGGCGGGTCGAGGAGGATCGAATCCTCGTTCTCCGGCCGGGCCAGCCGGATCGGGTTCATCGGCAGCTTCGAGCGGAAGACCGAGTAGAGCTTCTCGGGCGAATAGACCATCTCGCTCCGCTTCGGGGTCGAGAGCTCGTAGCGAGTCGTCATCGTGAGGCATCCCTCGGGACATGCGTCGGAGCAGAACCCGCAGTAGCTGCACTTCCCGTAGTCGATCTGAGGGCACTTCTTCGGATGCTTGGGGTCCCCGCCGGGCACCGTGACCATGTCGATGCAGATGTCCGGGCACGAGAACGCGCAGAGGTTGCAGCTGATGCACGTGGCAATGTTCAGTGCGTGGACTCCACGGTAGTTGTCCCAGACCCGGCCGACGCCGATCGGCTTGCCGGAGGCGACCTCAACGCGGTCGCGGAACTTCGGATCTTCCAGTCGCTCGTACGGGTAGACGATCGTCGAGGGCCGGAAGAGGCTCTTGGCGAACTGGCGCGCGGCTGTCGCCATCGGCCGGGCGACCCAGAGGACGGGGTTCTCGCTCGGTCTCGCTTCCGGTGTGTCGGGCGTCGACATCGCACGAACCTCCTAGACCCCCATCGAGGGAACGCAGCCGAACGGCCAGACGCATTTCACGGTGACGAGGACCGCGGCGAGGAACACCGCGAGCAGGCTGAGGGGGATCATCCGGTTCCACCCGACCCGGAGGAGCTGATCCGTCCGCACCCGGGGAAGCGACGCGCGGACCCAGACGAAGATGCCGAAGACGATGTACGTTTTGGCCATGAACCAGAAGATCCCCGCGAGCGGGAACGACGTCGCCGCGCTCGGGACCCAGGACGGCATCGTCCACCCGCCGAGGAAGAGGAGGACGACCAGGATGCTGCCGACGAGCGCCCGGAGGTAGTCGGCGAGCATGAAGAACGCGAAGAGCATGCCGCCGTACTCGGTATTCCACCCCTCGACGAGCTCCGCCTCCGCCTCCGGAAGATCGAAGGGGATTCGCTCCATCTCGGCGAGCATCGCCGCGACGAAGACGATGAGCGCGACGATGAGCGGTCCCCAGAACCAGTAGTTCTGCTGCTCGTAGACGATCGTCGCGAGGTTGAAGCTCCCCGAGACGATCACGACCGCGACGACCGCGAGGAGGAGAGGGACCTCATAGGCGATCATCTGGGCGGCCGATCGCATCCCGCCCATGAGCGAGTACTTGTTGTTGCTCGACCACGCGCTGACGAAGATGAACAGCGGGGCGAACGAGAAGATGGCGAGCGCCAGGAGCAGGCTCAGGGGAAGGGATCCGGAGTTCCACCCTGTGGAGATCGGCAGGATCCCGAAGATGACGAACGAGGTGACCAGGTAGGCGGTCGGGCCGGTAAGGAATCCGAGCGTGTCCGCGTCGCGAGGCCGAACGGTGTCCTTGCGGAACAGCTTGAAGCCGTCGGCGAAGTTCTGGAGGAGACCTGCGTACCCGACGTGCATCGCGCCCCGTCGGTCCATGAACCGCCCGAGGAGCTTCCGCTCGTACCAGATCAGGAAGATCGTGTTCAGCATGCTCCCGGCGAGCAGGATCACGGCGAAGATCAGGACCGCAAGGCCGGTGACGACGTCCGGGCTCGTGATGGCGGCGCGGGCGCCAATCGGCAGGACCGATCCGATTCCGGTCAGGATCGCGTTCCCGATGTCGTACGAGACCGAATAGAGCGTGACGCTCGACATCCTCTGCCTCCTCCGTTACCGGTCCACCTCGCCCACGCAGACGTCCACGCTTCCCATGATGGGAGGGATGTCTGCGACTCGGTAGCCCACGAGGTACTGCCGGGCCGCGCTGACGTTCGCAAAGACTGGGGACCGGAACTTCACCCGGTACGGGTGCTCGCCCCCGTCGTTGACGACGTACGCCTGCGCCTCGCCGTGGGGTTCCTCCACGGCGGAGAAGCCGACCCCCTTCGGGTAGTTCCGCTTCAGAAGATAGCCCTCCCGGCCCACCGGCGCGTAGGGGGCGCCGAGCCATCGGGGGAGCCGCTCGGCCATGACCGGCCCGGGGTGGCGGTCCAGCCAGTCCATGACCTGACGGAGGATCCGGACCGACTGGCGCATTTCCTCCATCCGGACCAAGTACCGCCCGGTCACGTCGGCGGAATCGGCGAGGGCCACGTCGAACTCCAGTTGATCGTACACCGCGTACGGCCGGTCCTTCCGGAGGTCCCGCTTCATTCCGGCCGAACGGAGCATGGGGCCGGTGACTCCATGGCGAACGCAGTCGGCCGCCTTCAGGGTTCCCAGGTTATCGCAGCGTTTGTGGAAGATGTCCGATCCCATGCAAAGCTGGTCGTAGTCGTTGAACCGCGCCTCGAGCCAATCGAGCACCTTGCGGGTGTGGTCGGTGAACCCTGGAGGGAGATCGTTCCGGACGCCACCGACCCGCATGTACTCGTAGGTCATCCGGGCCCCGGTGTAGCTCTGGAACAGGTCGAGGATCAGGTCCCGGTCGCGCATTCCGTAGAGGAATGGGCTCATCAGCCCGATGTCCTGAACGAACGCGGCGTACCACATGATGTGAGAACCGATCCGCTGGAATTCGTCGCACATCACGCGCAGGTAGAGCGCTCGTTCGGGGGGCTCGACATGCAACGCGCCCTCGGACGCGATCATGTAGAGGTGCTCCCAGCTCAGCCCTGCGACGTAGCAGCACCGGTCCATCAGCGTGATCACCTCGTTGTAGTGGCGGTCCTCGCTGATCTTCTCGATCCCTCGGTGGAGGTAGCCCATCTCGGGGTCGACGTCCCGGACCAACTCCCCGTCGATGAGCACCCGGAGGTTCCAGAGGCCGTGGGTCATGGGGTGCTGCGGCCCCATGTTGATCCACATCTCAGACATGGCGCGTCTTCACCTCGAGCTCCTCGGGCTCGTGGAGCTTGAACGATCGCAGAAGCGGATGGAACTCGTACCCGTCCGGGGTGAGCAGATGGCGCATGTCGGGGTGGTGGTCGAAGACGATGCCGACCAGCTCCCAGGCCTCGCGTTCGTGCCAGTTCGCGCTCGGCCACACGCCGCTCGCCGTTTCAACGCGCGGATCGTCCGCCGGCACATCGGTCGAGAGGAAGAGGTACTGCTTCTCGACGTCCGACCAGACTACGTAGAAGACCTCGCGGTGGTCCACCCAGTCGATCCCCCCGACCATCGAGAGGTGCTGGAAGCCGAGGTCGTCGTGCACGCTTCGGAAAAGATCCAGCGCTGCACCGCGATCGAACCGGACCCGGCCCGCGGTGCCGGCGAACGCGTCGATCCCTTTCAGACGGTCGCCGAGCCTCGGGGCGAGAACTTTCCTGAGGTTGTCCGGCTCCATGCCCCTTCTCCCCCGGTCGCGCTCCGGCCACCGGAGGTTCTACTCCTTCCGTTCGCGGATCAGCTTCTCGAGTTGGAGGATGCCGTCCAGCATCGCCTCCGGTCGCGGAGGACAGCCGGCGATGTAGACGTCAACGGGGACGAGCTTGTCGACCCCCGGGACCACCGAGTACGCCGTGCGGAACGGCCCCCCACCCGTCGCGCAGTTCCCCATCGCGATGACCCACTTCGGCTCCGGCATCTGCTCGTAGAGCGTGATCAGTTTGTGGGCGACCTTCCACGTCACGGTCCCGTTGACGATCATCACATCGCACTGCCGGGGGGACGAGCGGGGAACGACCCCGAATCGCTCCGCGTCCCAGCGGGCGCCGAACGCCGCGGCGAATTCGATCGCACAGCACGCGAGCCCCCAGTGGAGGGGGAACAACGAGTTGCGCCCGGCCCAGTTGAATACCGGGCGCACCACCTTGGCCTGACCTTGTTCCGCGATCAGCGAACCCAACGCCTCCTTGGCCGCTGGGAGGAACTCTTTCGCACGGAGGGTCTCGATTTCGAGGAACGGGACCGCCGGCTGGTCGACCATGGGAAGCTCCTTCCCGAGGTCGAGTCCCCCTTCCGCCCGGGGGCGGACCACCGGAGTCGGCGCTGCGGTCACACGACCCACCTCTTCTCACCGCTCAAGGCGTAGTAGATTCCGGTAATCGCAAGGCCCGTGAACGCGACGGCGATGAAGACCGGGTACCACCCCGAGTTCACACCGCGGAATGTCAACCCCCAGAGCGCGAGCACGAATCCGAGAACGTCGACCGCGACGAATATGATGGCAAATGTGTAGTGCTGGGTCGGGAAGTCGATCTGCGCCTCTCCCTCCGCTTCCTCCCCGCACTCGTAGGTCGTGAGCTGAAGATACGACTGTCGGCGCTTCGCGCCGAGCATGCGGTTTGCGACCAGGGATCCGACGCCGAAGGCCGTCGCAAGGAACGCGAAAACCAGGAACGTCGTCACCCCCGCTTCCATCGATTTTACTCTCCGCTCGCCGGTATATACGTCGGACTCCCGTCCGTTATTTAACGTGAGCCGGCAGGTTCACCGACGGTAGAAAACGCAACCCCTCTAAACGGAGGATTTCGACGGCGCCCCGGACGGTTAAGCGGGTCCAATGGATGCGGCGAACCGAATGCGCACCGACAGCTTCCGTACCCCGATCACGCTCGCCGGGCGTCATGTGCGGCTGGTGCCGCTCGACGCGTCGCACGGTGGTCCGCTCGGTCCGATCTGGTCGAATCCCGAGGTTCATCGCTATCTCATCGGTCTGGTACCGCGTTCGGAAGGTTCCGATCTGCGCCGGCTCATCGACCTCCTCCTCTCGCGCCAACGCTCGGGAACGGACCTCGCGTTCACCACGGTACTGGCCTCGGGTGGCCGGCCGATCGGCATGACCCGGTACCTCAACATCGACCGGAAGAACGATGCCGTCGAGATCGGTGGGACCTGGCTTGACCCGCTGTACTGGAGGAGCGCCGTCAACACCGAGTCGAAGCTTCTCCTCCTCACGCATGCGTTCGAGCGCGAGGGCGCCCACCGGGTCTGCCTCCAGACCGACCTCCGGAACGAGCGGTCCCAACGCGCCATCGCCCGCCTCGGAGCCGAGCGGGAAGCCGTCCTGCGAGACGACCGGCGGCTTACGGACGACGGCTACCGCTCGTCCGTGTTCTTCAGCATCCTGAGTCCTGAGTGGTCCGGGGTGAAGCGCTCTCTCGAACGGATGCTCGATCGCCCTTGGGCGCCGCCGCAGGCGCAGCTCCCCGTCTCTCCGGGGACCGCGAGCGGTTCCCCACCCGCGGTGCGGCCGACGGAGGAGGTCGGGGTGCTGCCGCCGACGAGTTTTCGGCCCCCGGTGACGCTGCGCGGCCGGTACGTAGAACTTGTCCCGCTCGAGCGAGGCCACATCCCGTCTCTTGTGCGGGCGGGCGGAGATCCCGAAATCTGGCAGCTCCTGCGGATCGGCCCCGGTCGGACCGTGTCCGAAATGACGGCCTTGGTGGACTGGATCCTCTCCGACCAGGAGCTGGGCACGGTGCTCGCGTTCGTGGTTCTCGCACTGCCGAGCCGAACACCGGTGGGCATGTTCCGGTTCCTCGACATCGACCGGTGGAATCGCAAGGTGGAAGGAGGGACCTGGCTCAATCCCGCCGTCTGGCGCAGCCCGGTGAACACCGAACTGAAGTTCCTCGCCCTCTCGTACGCCTTCGAGCGAGAAGGGGTGCACCGCGTTCAGTTCCGGACGGACTCACGGAACGCCCGCTCCCAAGCGGCGATCGAACGGCTCGGGGCGGTCCCCGAGGGGATCCATCGGGAGCACCTTCTTCTGGCGGACGGGTACCACCGGACGTCGCTCGTCTACAGCATTCTCGAGTCGGGGTGGCCGTCGGTGAGGCAGGGCCTTGAGGAAAAGCTCTCACGGCCGTGGACCAGCCGAGAGCTTTCCGAGACCCCGGCGGTCCAGGCGTAGCGGACCGGACCGATCCGCTCGGTCAGGACGGCGGGAATTTCGGCTTCCGTTTTTCCCGGAAGGCCCGGATCCCCTCGGGGAGTTCTCCGCGCCGTGCCGCCTCGACGGCCGCGCGGCGCTCGATCATCATCTGGGATTCCGCGCTCTCCCGGTACGCGGCATGAAGAAGCCGCTTCGTCCACCCGTAGGCGAACGTCGGTCCTTGGGCGAGCTCCGTCGCCCGCTCCCACGCGCGTCGTTCGAGATCCGCTGCGGGTACGACCTCGTGGAGAAGGCCGAGATCTCGACCGCGGGCCGCTGGGATTCGTGCCTCCGTGAACAGGACCTCCTGAGCGAGACCGATTCCGAGGTAGTGCGGGAGGAAATACGTGAGGCCTCCGTCCGGCACGGCGCCGAGCGAGGGGAAGGCAGGTACGAGGACGGCATCGTCGCTGGCGATCCGCCAATCGCAGGCGAGCGCGAGGGAGAGCCCCCCTCCCGCTGCAACCCCTGGGAGCGCGGCTACGACCGGTTTGGACATCCCCATCAGCTCGCGGATCGCGCCCTCCATCTCCCCGGTAAGGGCATGGAAGAGGGCCGGCAGCTCCCCCCGGGCCCGGTATTCGTCCATGACCGCGATGTCGCCCCCGGCGCAGAACGCCTTTCCCGTGCCGGTGAGAAGTACCGCGCGGGCATCCCGGTCCGTCGCAGCCGATTGCAGGGCCTGACGGAGGGCCAGCATCGACGGCACGTCGAGCGCGTTCAGTTTCTCGGGCCGCTGAATCGTGATGGCAAACACGCCGCCTTTACGCTCGGTTCGAATCGGCTCCATGGCGTCCCGGGACCGGAGCTTCCGGTTCTTAAAGTTCGCCGGCAAGGTCGTCGGGGAGGAGACTGGACTCGGTTCTGGGACCCCCGAGATGCGACGCCGCGTGGGGGCCCGTATCCGTCAGAATAGCCTTGAGCCAACCTCTCCGAGGGGGGAAGGCCTCTCGAAAGCAGGCAGGGGCTCAACCCGTAGAGGGAGGGGGACGTCGGCGTCGGTCGGGGGGTCCACCCTCCGTCGTGGAGGGGGGGCCACCTGTCGAGGGGGGTGCCGACGGCGACGGTGCCTGCGAGGGCGGGGGAGGAGCAAACTCGTCCGGGGGCGGAAGTGAAGGGACCCCGGAGGCCTTCGTACCTTTCCCGTACGACGTGACCATCGACGTCGATTCGTCCGACTCGGCCTTGATCTCGTCTTCGATCGACTTGATCTCCGTGAGGAGCTCTTCCTGCCTCGGGATTGGGCCGAGGATGTTGTCCATCGAACCGATCCGGCGCTCGAGATCGTCGAGAGTGTTCAGGCTCCGGTCCGGCACTTGCCGGCTGGTTCCCATGTACTCGCTTGCGCCCTCCATGAGGCGTGAAAACTCGAACGGGAACAGGATCTTCGTCGCCTGGCCATCGCCGACCTTCGTCACCGTGTCGAGGGAGAGCACGGTGAGGGCCTTCGCATCGAGAACTCCCGCACCGAGCGAGAGAATCCGGAGGCGTTGCGACTCCCCCTGGGCCTCGAGGATCGTCGCCACCCGGGCCCCCTCGGCCTCCAGGATCTGGGACTGTCGCACGCCTTCCGCCTGAAGGATCCGGGACCGCTTCTGGCCCTCCGCGACGAGGATCGCGCTCCGCTTCTCCCCATCCGCCCGCAGGACCGCGGCACGCCGCTGGCGCTCGGCCGCCGTCTGCTCTTCCATCGCGGTCTTGACCGGTCCGACGGGGTCGACCTCCTTGATCTCGACCGCGTCGACACGCACTCCCCACTTGTCGGTCGCCTCGTCGAGGATATCGCGGAGCCGCGTGTTGATCCGCTCGCGGTTGTAGAGGATCTCGTCGAGCTCCATGTCCCCGATGATCGACCGCAGGGTCGTCTGGGCAAGGGCGACGGTCGCGACGTGGTAATCCTGGACCTGGAAGATCGCCTTCGGCGCGTCGACCACCTTGATGTAGATGATCGCGTCGACATTCGTCGGCGAGTTGTCCTTCGTGATCACTTCCTGCCGGGGCACTTCGAGCACCTGCGTCCGGAGGTCGATCTTCAGGACGACCGCCAGTGGGCTCACGAGGTTGAATCCCGGGTTGATCATCCGCTTGTACGAGCCGAGGAGCGTGACGATCCCCTGCTGGTACGGCTGGATCGTGTAGATCATCCGTGTCATCAGGACGAGGATGACGATGAACGCGAGGACAATCCCAATGATCAGGAATGTGTAATCCGCCATGTTCTACGCTCCGTTCCCCTCTCCGGTCTCCCGGACCGGCCGTACCCGCACATCCGTAGGAGATGTTACCCTTTCTCCGAGCTCCGGAGCGGGCGTCATGGGTTCTTCGGAGGCTCGATCGGCTCGACGGAGACCGAGACTCCCTCCCCATGGACGATTCGCACCCGGGTGCCGGCAGGGATCGCCACGTTCGAGCGGGCCGACCAGACCTCCGAGCGGACCCGGACCTTTCCTTTGAGGGTGTTCGGCACGATGTCCGCCACGACCATTGCCTCGTCCCCCACGAGACCCCCGCTCGTCGTCGCTAACGGTCGATGCGTCGGCGCCACCCACCGATAGTACGGAATCTCGATCATCGCCCCGACGATCGCGGCCACGATGATCAACACGGGTCCAATGGCGCTGTCGAGAAGGATGTCAGGAAGGAAGAGGTAGAGGAACCCGGCGACCAAGAGGATTGAGCCCGGGATGATCAGGAGGGCGCCCGGATGGATGAGCTCCACGGCCAGGAGGATGATTCCCGCGATGACCAGAGTGACCCCGATGGCCGGGTCGATGGGCGACATGCCTCGGACTGCTCAAAGGGCCACCGGGCGGATAAGTATGACCCGGACGCCCGCATCCCTAGCGAATATAGCGTTCCGTGGTCGCAAGGTCGAACCGGGGGACGACCTTCAGCCGGCGACCGTCCCCGCGCGGGGCGAACGCGAGGAACGGAAACATCTGCCACAGGTCGCCCTCCGCCATCCGAGTGGCGACGTGATCGGGGCCGAAGGAGGACCGAGTCACATGGGCGGTGACCTGCCGGACGGCCCGCTCGTCGAGGTACCCCAGCGAGTGGAGGTACTCGTGGGCGAGGATGACGTACACGAACGAGTTCAGCTCGAGAGTCGAGCGGGCGTGGGCCCGCATGGTCTCGACCAGTCCCTCGTTCATGACGATCAGGTTCCCGGTCACTTGCCAGTACGCCCCCAGCTGAGGCGGCAGGTTGGAGAGACCGAGGCCGAGACCCGGTCGCTCGAGTCCCAGAGCGTACCGCACCGCCCCCCGGACGACCCGGAACACTGCATCGTAGTCCGCCGGGCCGTCGAGCAGATGGGCGAGGGGGAACGGAGGCGTCGAAGTCCCCGGCGAGGTGGGCCGGGACGATGGAGTGCCCACCGAACGGGCGGGGGCCGTGAGGAAGACGGGCCTCATGGGTGGACCCAGCGACCTCGGCTGGATATAGGGTCGGTAACCCGGGCACCACGTGCCTACCCACTGGCCGAGGTCGATGTGAGAACGGTCGAGGGGCCCGGTGCACAATCCTATGAACGCGCTCCGGCTCGTCGACCTCTCATGCCCCGTCCGGAGGACGTCGTCTTCCCGCGCCAGCGCGAACGGTTCGAGGACCGTCGCAAGGAGACCCACCAGCACAAGCTCCTCGACGAGTTCTTCGATCACGGGACACTTCTCTCCGTCTCCCGGATGGTCAGCCACGGTCTCATCGACTCGATCGACTTTCCGATCTCGACCGGGAAGGAAGGCGGCGTCTTCCGCGCGAGCAAAGGCCCCGAGTTTCGCGCCGTCAAGATCTACCGGATCAGCAACACGACGTTCCGCCATCTCCCACCTCATGCCCTTGAGGAGCTCCGGCGGGAGGCGAGTGTTCGGAACTTTGGGGGCCTGATCTATGCGTGGACGCGACGCGAGCACACGATCCTCGGACGGCTGAAGGCGGCCGGCGTCCGGGCCCCGGAGCCCATCGGGCACTACCGGAACGTCCTGGTGATGGAGTTTATCGGGGACGCGGAGGGGGCCGCGCCACGCCTTCAGACTGCTGTCGTCACCGATCCCGACGCACTCTACGAGGACCTCGTCCTGCAGATTGGACGGATGGTCCGGGACGCCCGTCTCGTCCACGGCGACCTCTCCCCATACAACGTGCTCTGGTTCCAGGACCGGGTCGTGATCATCGACGTCGCTCAGGCCGTCGCCCGGGAGCATCCGGCGGCCCCGTCGCTCCTGCGGCGCGACATCGGCCACTTCTCGAAGTTCCTTCGCCGGCTCGGCGTAGAGGTCGACCCCGAGGAGTTTCTGCGTCGCGTCGGAATCGATGAGGTCGGGCCACCGAAGGAGGAGTACTAGCGATGCCGGTGCTCTACGCGCGGGTTCCCGAGGACCGGATCGGCGCGGTGATCGGTCCGGGTGGTCGCACGAAGCGCGAGATCGCGACGCGGACCGGGACAGAGGTCGACGTCGATACCGATGACGGCGAGGTACGTTTCGCGGGGCCCGATTCCGACCCAATGGGCGTCCTCAAGGCCCGCGACATCGTCCTCGCCATCGGTCGCGGCTTCTCCCCTGAACGCGCGTTTCGGCTCCTCAAGGAAAACACGTTCCTCGGCGTGCTCGACATCAAGTTCACGACCGGCCACCGGGAGAAGTCGTCGCTGCGTCGGATCCGTGCGCGGGCCATCGGCACCCGCGGCAAAGCCCGGAGCCGGATCGAGGAGCTCTCAGGGTGCTCGATGAGCGTCTACGGGTCGACCGTCGCGCTGATCGGAGAAGAGGAGCAGCTCGAGCGAGCGACCCGCGCGGTCGAATTGCTCCTGCGCGGAAGCGAGCATTCCACGGTATTCCAGTACCTCGCCCGAGCGAGGCGCGAGGCGGCGCTCGACGATGCCACACGAGGATCCCGCGCCCCGGACTCCGAGGCGTAGCTTTGGCGAAGACGGTCGTCCTCGCGGGTCCGACGCTCGAATGGGCACGCTCGATCTTCGCCCGGTACTATGCGCTCGGTTCCGTCTCGCCCCCGAGCCGGTTGAACCGACGCGAATTCGCCGCCTTCCCGTTCACCGCGGAGACGATGATGCGTCGCCATGCGACCCTGCGGACGCCCCAGGAGTTCCGCGCGTTCCTCACCCGCGAGGCGCCGCGGCATGTGTACTATTCCTCCGCGTACTACCGGCATCCGGCCGAGACCTCGATGGCGGCCAAGGAGTGGCTCGGCGCCGACCTCATCTTCGACCTCGACTCCGACCACCTTCGTGGGGCCGAAGCTCTCGACTACGCGGGCCAGCTCCGGCTCGTCAAGACCCGTCTCACGGAACTCGTCGACGACTTCTTGTTCGGCGATTTCGGGATCGACCCTCGCTCGACGGACTTCGTTTTCTCCGGCGGACGGGGCTACCACGTCCACGTCCATGACGCGCGGTTCCTCTCGCTGACGAGCCCCGAGCGGCGCGAGCTGGTCGACTACATCCTCGGGACGGGGTTCGACCCCATGCGAGCGGTGGAGGAGCGCCGGGAGGACGTCCGCTCGGGCCGGAGCTCCGGCGAGCTGGAGGAGGGCGGGGCGACCTCCCCGGCGGGCCGGCGCGAGGTCCCCCGTCTGCGGGCCCTCGCCCCTCCCGATGCTCCCGGATGGAGGGGTCGGACCACTCGCGCGCTCCTCGCCGTCCTCGCGCGGTGGGAGCAGTCGGGGAGCGACGCCGCGGCGGAGGAGATGATCGGCTACGGGATCCCTCGTGCCAAGGCCCGGCACTGGGCGAAGGTGCTGGTGGAGAACGGAGGCGCGGCCCGCATCCGCAGCTCGTTGACGCTGGACGTCTTCCGCCACCCCCTCCCTCCCGAGGTCCTCGAGGCGGTCGTCGGACGTGCCAAGATCGAGGTCCAGGGGGAGACGGACGCGCCGGTCACGACCGATATCCACCGCCTGATCCGGCTTCCGAACTCGCTGCACGGTGGGACGGGGCTTCGGGTCGTTCCCCTCGACCGGGACGCGATCACCGGGTTCGATCCATTCTCCGACGCGCTCCTCCCCGCGGAGGAAGACGGAACGACGCCCATCACATTCCGCGAGGAGGTCCGGTACCCCTTCCCACCGTCGGGAGTCTCGGGTTCACCGGGGACGACCGACGAGCTGCCTACGCCGCTGGCGCTGTTTTTGGTGCTGCGGGGGGAGGCAGAGCTTCGGCTTTCACCGGCATGACCAGGCGGCCGACCTTCTCGATCGACGCCTCGATGGAATCGCCGGGTTTCAGCGTCCTCGATACGTTCCCAAACTCGAACCCCGGGACCCCGCCGAGGCTCCCGAGCGACAGGACGTCGCCCGGGAGGAACGTGATCCCGAGGGAGAGGTGCGCGAGGATCTCGGGGATCCGGAAGATGTAGTCCGACGTGTCGCCTTTCTGACGGGTCACGCCACCGACCTTGAGCTCCATCGCAAGGGGGTACGGTTCGCCAATCTCCTCCTTCGGGACGACCCAGGGCCCCACCGCCATCGTCGCATCGAACCCCTTGCCCATCACCCAGTCCACCGGCCCCTCGGCGGGGTACTGGAGATCCCGGTAGCCCATGTCGAGCGCGATCGTGAAGCCCGCGACGTGCTCCATCGCGGTCTCGGCCGGGATCCTCTTTCCGGCCTTGCCGATGATCGCCGCCAGCTCGAGCTCGACATCGGGGAAGGTCCCCGCGGGATTCAGCACGAGGCTTTCGCTCGGTCCGACGAGGCTGTTGAAGAAGCGGGGAAAGACGTACGGCTGCTTCGGGAGGGGCTTTCCCTGCTCGAGGACGTGAGATCGGGAGTTCGAGGCGAGGCAGTAGATCTTCGATCCGTGGACGACCGGGGCGAGCAGTTTGACCCCCTCCTCGGGCTTGAACAGGTATCGGGCCCCGGTCGCTGCCCGCGGCGTCCAGCCCATCTGGCGCCGTCGGTCGATGTACTCCTGGATCTTGCGCGTGAGTTGAACGGAGTCCGCCCCACCCGAGAAGAACTGCTGCATGTCGCGGAACCGGCTCGGGTCGGCCCCCTTGACGGGGTTGACCCCATAGTAGTCCCGGCACGCCGTGTCGAGGTCGATGAATTCGTTGGCGTCGGTGATCATTCCGAAGTGGAACTGGTCCTGGAGAGAGAAGTGGACGAGCTTCATCGCGCGCCGCCTCGCGCCCGGGAACGCTCGTCCTTGATAACGAATGCGCGGGGGGGCCCCTACTCGGGGGAGGACGGCGCGCGCCGCGGGGCGCACCCGCCCAGCGCTCCAAATCAGAAGAAGTGACGGCTCACCGCGATCAGGTAGACGAAGATGATGAGCGAGAGGATGAATCCGAGCGAGATGAAATCGTGGGCGAGCCCGTAGATCGCGAGCTCGATGAACGTCACGATCAGGGCCAGGACGAGGGCCCAGAGGCGCAGCCGCCAGAGCGCAACCGCCACGCCCAGGATGATGAGGCCGATCACCACCACGATGAGGCCGAGGACGACCCCCGAGTACCCGCCCAGCTGGGAGATCCCGATGTAGGAGCTCACTGCGACCCCGGCGAGAACGAGGAGACCCGCCAGGAAGACCAGGAAACCGTAGATCCCGACGAGGACGGAAAGGATCGCCACTCCGAGCGGCCGGGACCGAGCCGGTGGATAGTATCCGCCCATACCGGCGCGAAATCACCGTGTCATCGGATATCAAGTTTTGTCCGAGCGCGGAGTCACCGCCCCCGTTTCCGAGGGGGCAGGGGGCAAGGTGGAAGAGATCTTCCGGGGTACATACGTTGCGACGAATCCTTCCCCCATGGGTTCGAGGCCGACGAGGTCCATCTCGATTTCCTCCTCCGGTCGGTGGGTCTCGAGGCCCGAAACGACCGGCGGAGCTGTCGCGCCCCCGACCACCACCGGCGCGTAGTAGATCGTGAACCGGTCGAACAGGCGAGCGCGCAGGACGCTCGAGAGGATCTCGGCACCTCCCTCGACCATCAGACGTCGGATCCCGAGCTCGTAGAGCAGGGGGAACAGCTCGCCGAAATCGACCTTCTCCTTCCCGACGACGATCGTGTGGACGGTGGGGGGGAACGTTCGGTGCGACCGCTCCGACGTCGCGAGGATCGTCGGAGCCGAGCCGTCCAACACCCGGGCGTTCTCGGGGGTCCGGCCGCTCGCGTCCACGATCACGCGCGTGGGGTTGCGCCCGGGAGGTTCCCCGAGAAGCTCCCAGTGCACCCGGAGGGACGGGTCGTCCTTGATGACCGTTCCGACGCCGATGAGAATCGCATCGGCGTGCGCACGGAGCTTCTGGACCCGCACGAGATCCTCGGTCGAGGAGAATCGCGCCCGGAGGCCGCCGGCCAGGGCGAGCCGTCCATCGAGGGACGCGGCGCAGTTCACCCACACCGCCGGTCGCCGTGCCGGGAACGCACCGGGAGCCACCATCGTCGAGCGTCCGCCGTGGTCCGTCAGCCCGCGGTCGTCAGGCGCGCGATCTCGGCCTCGAGCGCGTCGATCGGCTCCCCGGCGGCTTTCAGGTCCTCGAGGTTGATCGCGACATTCGCGAGCGCGCCTTCCGCAGCCGCCCGGAACATCGCGAGCGAGGTCACAAGGTCGCTCGCGAGCGCTGCCCGGGTCCGGGTACGGACCGCGTCGAGCCGTCCGGCGAGCTCGCGCGCCCTCCGAGCGGTCTCGAGAGGGACCTCCGCGGCATGGCGGACCGCCGCGATGTACGCGGGCTGCGCGCCGGGATCGTTCGGCCGGTCCTTGCATGCGCGTTTTGCGCTCCGGACCCCGTCATACGACGCCGCATCCTCGTCCGCGAGCTCGAGAAACCGACGGCGTCCCTCGGTAAGTCTCCGGGAGGCCTCCACGAGGTCCTCCGCAGGCTTCGTCGGGTCGATCGAGTACGCGAGGACCATCTCTCCGAGGGCGGCGGCGAGTGCGCCGACCACTCCGGCCGCGGCGCCGCCCCCGGGAGTCGGGGTCCGGGCGGCGAGCCGGGTCGAGAACGACGCGATCGATTCGTGGCCGGGGACCGAGGCGTCCACCCCCCGGACCTTCCGCTCGAGGATTTGCCCCCGGTCGAACGAATGGAGCTGAAGATAGTACTCGGCAGCGTCGAAAAGAGCGTCCTCGGGAACAAGCCCGACGACCTCGGACTCCTCGACCGAGACCCCGTAGCGCGCCGCCTCACGGCGGACGGACTCGAGCGCCCGGTGGACGGGTGTCACTCGGTAGTCCGTGAGGTTCATCGAGACCTGCGCGCGGTTCCGTTCCTTGATCTCGAAACCGAGCGCTTTCACTTCGGGGAGGCCGCCGTCCCGGGCGCGGACCGCCCTCGCGACCTTCTTCGCGATCGCGACGTCCGGCGTGGAAAGGTAGGCATTGTACGCGATCAGGATCGGGCGCGCGCCGATCGCGACCGCGCCGGCGGTCGGGTGGATCTTTGCCTCCCCGAAGTCCGGGAGGCGGGCCGGATCGGTCGCGATCGAGTCGCGGATTCCCTCGAACTCCCCCGCGCGGACGTTGGCGAGATCGGCGCGTTCCGGCCGGCGAGCGGCGGCGGCATAGAGGTAGACCGGGATTCCGAGATCCTTTGCGACGCGCTCCCCGAGGCGTTCGGCGAGCTTCACGGCGTCCGCCATCGTCGACGACCCGAGGGGGACGAACGGTACGACGTCCGTCGCCCCCATCCGGGGGTGCTCTCCGTGGTGCTGGGTGAGGTCGATCGTCGCGGTCGCGACCCGCATCATCCGAAGGACCGCCTCGATGAGGGCGTCCCCTTCCCCGACCAGGCTGATGACGCACCGGTGATGGTCCGCATTCCGCTCCACGTCGAGGACCGTGACATCCGGCACCTCGCGGGCCGCGGCGGCGATCCGCTCGATCTTGGCCGGGTCCCGTCCTTCGGAGAAGTTCGGCACGCATTCGAATCGGCTCATGAGCTCTTGCCTCCAAACGTTTCGAGCAGGGTCTGGTGCGCGCGGGTCTCGGCCGGGGTCGCCCGCGGACCCGGCCGCTGGCGGGCCCGTCCGATCGCCGCGCGGACCCTCGCCTCCGCAAATCCGTGCTCGTCCACGAGCAGCCGGAGCACCGCTGCCTCATCGACCGGACCGAACGGTGGCGGAGGGACGTCGGTCGCGGTCGGGTGACGGAAGATTTCGGCCACCTCCCGTGCCTCCTTCGGATCGAGGCCGACCTTCGCGAGGGTCGCGTCGAACCCCAGGTGCTGCTGGACGAGCTTGAGCGCTTTTTTCGGGCCGTACCCGCGGACTCCGTCGTTGAAGTCGGTGCCGACGATGAGGCCCAGGAGGATGAGTTCGTCCCCGTCGATCCCGAGCGACGCGAGCAGTTCGTTCCGGTCAATGAGCTGGGCCGCCGGCGCACCTCCCCCCGCGCCCCGAGCGGCGAGACCCCGAACGAGGCGAGGGGCTCCGAACAGCAGGGTATCGTAGTCCTCCGATGCGGAGGCCCAGACCGCGCCCTGGGACGCCATGAACGCCGCTTGGGCCTCTCCCTCCCCCGGGGCCTGAATCGCCGGCACTCCCAGGGCGGCGAGGAGCCGCATCAGCTCCTCGGCCATCGGCCGAGTCAGTCGGGAAGTTTGGGCCGCACGGCGCCGTGCGGTCTCGAGATCCCCGGCGGCGAGGGCGGCCTGCCATTGCTCCTCGGCCTTCTCCTTCGCCTCGATCCGTTGCCGGATCGTGCCGGCCTTACGTTCCGGGGGCCTCCCATCGAACACCCAGAGGGGGAGGATCCCCTCTCGAAGGAGCGAGGTCGTACGGTAGAAAACCCCGACCAGGTGGCTCGTGACCCGGCCCTCGGCGTCTGTGAAGAGCTGGCCGTCCCGCTGGCGGATCGTCGCGAGGAACTGGTACGCGGCGTTGAACCCGTCGACCGCCAGCGTGCGGCCCGAGAGCGCCTCCCACGGGAGCTGCTGCGCGGTGACGATATCCTTCAGCGGCAGCCCCACGGCGCTCGTCGAGCGGCGCGAAGTATTTGCGGTTGTGGGCCCGGCGGCCTCGCACGAGATAGGCTATAGTCTCTCGAAATGTCCGGGCGGCAGGTGAACGCCGTGGTGGAATTCGTGTGGCGAGACGAGGCGACGGCCGCACAGAGCTTTGGTTCGGGGTCCGTGGTGATCTCGGCGTTCCCGAGCGCCGGACTCGCGACGATTGTCGCGGCGCATTACGCGATCCGCGCGCTCAAGCTCCCGCGGGTCGGTCGGTTCGATTCCCCGGACCTCTCACCGATCGCGATCGTCCAGGGCGGGGAGGTCAACCCGATGGTCCGAGCGTACGGACGGCCGGATCTCGCGCTCGTCCTTTCGGAGTTCCCGCCGACCCCGTCGCAGGCGAACTCCCTCGCGAAGACGATCCTCGACAACGCGGAGCGACACCGTGCACGAATGATCGTGGCTCTGGAAGGCGTGGTGCCCCATCCCGAGGGGGATGAGGAAGCGGAGATCGACGCGACGGCATCCGCTGCGGTCGCGCCCGAGACCGACTCCGGGACGTCGGACATCGGCGAGCAGGTCTGGGTGGCGTTCTCCCGGAAGGACCCCGCGGTCCTCAAGGCATTCGAGCCCACGAAAGTCCGGGTCCTCGAGGACGGGGTCATTGGAGGGGTCTCGGGAGGTCTCCTCGTCCAAGGGATCTCCCGGAGCATCCCGGTCGCGGTTCTCCTGGTGAGCGCCCGGGTCGCCGGGGGGTTGCCGGACCACCGGGCCGGCGCCCTCCTCATCGAGACTCTCGACCGGCTCCTCCCCGAGATCAAGATCGATACCGGTCCGCTCCGCGCCCAGGCCCAGCAGATCGAGAAGGCGTTGCGCGCGGCGATGCGCCGCACTCCCCAGCCCTCGGTTCCCTCCCCAGAACGGCCCGAGAAGGGCCCGGGAATGTACGGATAGCCTTCGGTAGCTCGTGCCCCGGACCCCGGGCTCAGCCGAAGGTTTCCGTGTACGTCAGGAGGTAGAAGGCGCCGATCACCATCGCCGCGAGCAGGGTGAAGATCGCGACGGGGTTCGAGCTGAAGGCGACGACCGTCACCCCGATGAGCGCGGCCGGAAGCGCGATGAGCAGGAGGAACGTCAGCCAGCGCCCGTCCATCGGTTCTCTCGAACGTGCCCCTCAGATAAGCCTGACCGGGGCCTCTGAAGAAGACGGGGGGCCAAGGGGGACAAGGCCCCCCGTCGAGAGAGTTACTGGGCGGTCGGGGGCCGCGGGGGGTTCTCCACCTCGAACGTGAGCTCGACTTCCCCCTCGTCGGCGTGGGCCGCTGGTATCAGGGGCGTTGGGGCCGGAGGGGCCGAAGGAACCGGCGGCACGAGGTCGATCGGAGTCGCCTCCACCAGGGGGATCTGATTCATCGGCCCCGCGGCGATCGCCTCGCTTGCTTCCGTCGCCGAGAGCATCGCTTCGACGGGCGCGAGAAAGGAGTGTTCGATGTGCTCTTCGATCAAGGTCGCCCAGTGCTGGCTGACGCGAGAGAACGCCGTACGGGCCTGGGTCTCGACCAAGCTCTCGTTGTCGAGGGTCCGCAGGGTCGCGAGCCCCCGCTCCTTTTTCTCGACGAACGATTCGACGAAGTGAAGACGTGCGATCGCCCGCTCCGCGAGAGACCGCCGCTCGCCCTCGCATCGGAACGGTTTGATCACGAACGCGCTCACGACCTCCGCGTTCCGCGATGCGACCTCGAGGACGTACGGGAGCGCGCCGCTCCCGGCACCCCCACCGAGACTGCCCACAACGATCACGAACGTCGCGCCCTGGAAGATCCGCTGGAGCGCCGGCTCCGCGGCGCGTGCGAGAAGCCCTCCGACAAAGGGGGATCCACCCGTGTCCGTCTCCGCCCCCGTGTCGGGACCGAGATAGACCCGGCGGTCGAAGTCGTCGAATCCCTGGACCTTGGGGTCACAGTTGATCGCCACTGTTTCGAGGTGGCGGACGTGTTTGCGTGCGATCTCCCTTCCAATCCGGATCGCCCCCCCGCCCACCGCGGCCAGGACGAATCGAACGTCCTGGCCGAGCCGCAGGTGGGTCTCCCACCCGGTATCGTCGGTTGCGCCGTATCCCGGCGCGGAGTCTCGCTCGCTCACGGTTCGCTCGGCCTCGTAGGTCCCCACAGCCCACCCCCTCGATCGCGGTCTCCAACCGTCCGGGCGTTAGCGCCCGACGACCCCCTTGCGCTCCAGGTCCTTGCCGCTCTCCTGGAGAGCTCCGACCTGGCTTCGGGTCTCCGCCGCTTCGCGCACCGTCGCACGAGCCCGCTGGACGAGCTCGTTGACCTTCAGCTCCATCTCGCCGCGGCGGACGATTTCGGCGAGGATGTCCCTCACCGGTCGGCCGTTCGCGACGTGGCGGGCGTAGGTCTCGAAAGCGGCGTACTCCTCCGGTCGCAGACGTACGGGGACCTCTACAAGGCCCTCGGCGTCCACGGGAGGCGCCGGCGCGGTCGACATCGCCCGGGAGCGGAGGAACGCGTGCAGCGCGGCCCGCATGAGCTCCGACCGGGTCGAGAACTCGCCGTTCGTCACGAACGAGTCGACCAGGCGGAGCTCCCTGCGGTTGCACCGTAGCGCGATGCGCGCATCCTCCGGCTCCTCCGGAGCGGCCTCGGGCGCGCGATTGCGCTTCGGATTCCGCTTCGGAACGTTGTCGAACACAGTCAGCCAAACCGATGTAGATTCCATCTACTTAAACACGAGCACCGTCCGTCGAGAATGAAACTGCTCGCGCTCATTTACGCAGGTTTCTGACGTGTCGAACACGGCATGAAAGATGTCGAACAAGCTGCGACGCGTGGACTCCCAAAGTATAACAGGAAAAAATTCTGCGTCGGAAGTTCCGGCCCGTTCCGTGGCCAGAGAATTTCGCGTGTCCGCGGGCAAGATCGCACGGACCCGGCGTCAGAACGGTTCTCGGATCTCGAGAGGAAGCTCCGCGCAGAAATCGGACCGGAGCGGATTCATTCTATGCAGTTTCTGTATCAGAATCTCTCCGAGAGCCACAATGCGTTAACCCAATCCGGACCGCAGTGACGTCCTGCGTATTGAGGGGCAAGGGTCGTCCCGGCCGATAGGTACGTCGGGAAGGAGTTGGCGGACGAATCGACCCACGGTATCATTCTAGGGTCGCTTCAGCCATCGGTCCCCGCCGGAGAGGATTCCTCTGGGGCAAAGCTCGAGGAGTTCGCCGGCGCTGGATTGGTTGACGGCTCGATGGCTCGGTGGTTGCGGAGAAACACTCCGATCACTCCGAGGATTCCCGCAAGGGCGGCACCGACCGCGAAGATCCAGGTGAACGCCGACGTACTCGGCACGCTCAGAACGGCGCCCGTCGGCGGGATGGAGATCGTGCGCGTGAACGTCGCGAGGAACGTCGCGACCATGACGGGGCCCGCGCTCGCTCCGAGGTCCTGGAACATCTCGGTCATTCCCATATGAATGCCGGTCTCGCCGTGGTGAGACGAAAGGGCGATGACGTTCGTCACGGAGACCAGAACGGTCACGAGACCGACGAACGTGGGAACGGCCTCGACCACGAGCTCGACGTACGTCGCGTGGTAGGCAAGGAGGAGCAGGAATCCGGCCAGGGAGAGCGCCGAGCCGAGCAGCACGAAGGGACGGGGGCCAAACCGGGCGACCCCCTTGCCCACCAGTGGGGCTGCGACGAACATACTGAGCGTCGTCGGGATGCTCGCGAGTCCGAAGGCGAGAACGCTGTCGCCCAGACCGACGATCGGAAACTCCACCAGCACCGTGAGGACCACGAAGGCGGTGAAAAGACCGAGCCCGACGACCAGTGCACCGAGGTAGCTCAGGGAGATGTTCCGGTGACGAAGACGGTCGAAATCAATAATCGGTTCCTTCGCCGTTCTCTCTCGCCACACGAAAGCGATCGCGAACGCAACCGCGAGGCCGAACAATTCCGGGACGTCCATCGAAAGTCCGAAGAGGGAACCGCCTCGTAGGCTCGTCCAGCCCCAACTCGGTCCGAGCGTCAGCCCGATCAGGAGTGATGCCAGGGCGCCGCCGAGAAGTCCGGCCCCCGCGAGGTCCATGCGTCCTCCGGTGCCCGGATGGGAGTCGGGGAGCCATCCGATCGCGAGCAATGGAAGAACCAGGGCGAAGGGAAGCACGGTGGCGTACGCGAACTGCCAGCCGACGTTCTGGATGAGCCAGGCACCGCCCACCAGCCCTGTGGCGGCTCCGGCCGCGAACATCGAGGCGATCAGTCCCTGCGCGGGCGCGACCTCATGCCGCGGGAGGCTCTCGGCGACCATCGCGAGAGCCAGAGGGAACATGGCAAGCCCGAGTCCCTGCACGCCGCGGACCCCGATGAGTAGGTAGATGGAATCGGCCCGAGTGAGTCCCAGGGTGGACCCGAGCACCGGGGTCACTGGGGCGAGCCCCACGGCGACGGAATAGACGCCAAGGACCACCGCGAGGATCCTACGCTTCCCATAGAGGTCGCCGAGCTTGGCAAAGAGAGGGGTGGTGCAGACCCCTACAACCAGGTACGCGGAGAGCACCCAGGCGACGGTCGTGTAGGGCGCGTTCCCGAAGAACGCTGAGAGCTTCGGGAGGGCGGGCACGAGCATCGTTTCGATGAAGTTCACGAGCAGGGCCGCCGCCGCGAGAAGTCCAAGGGTCCGACTGGCGCGGCCGTTCCGGGGCGTAGCGCTCATCGGATCCTGGGTCGGGGGTTCGGAGGGGGTCGGACTGCGCGTCATCGAGGGGGAGAATGGCCTGGGGCACGTCAACCCCGTGCCGCGAACGGCGTCAATGTGCGAAACAATTCAGCCCGGTCTTCCGGAATCGTCGGGGAAAGTCAAAAGACCCGAAGTTCGATGCTCCGTCCCATGGTCGAACACCCGGCCCACCTCATCCCCCGGCCGGCGGACATCGATATTGACATCCTACGCGAGATGTACCACTCCCGAGGCGTGACGATCGCCGGCATCGATCCTCGGCTCAATGCGAACCGGGTCGCCCAGAGGCTCGGGGTCAGCCGAGCCCGCGTCGACGCGCGTCTCAAAGAGTGGGCGCGGTACGGTCTCCTTCAACGGTTCGACGTATGGCCGAACCCGTCGCTCTTCCACCGCCAAGGATTCACCGTCGATCTCCGGCTCGCGGACCGATTCCGAAAGGAGGAGGTGTTTCACCGGATCGGGTTGATCGATGGCGCGGTGGGAGGCATGGATTTCGTTGGGGAGTGGATCACGACGCAGTTTGTCGTCCCGACCGAAAGTGACGGCCGTCGGACGACGCAGCTCCTCCGCGCGATCTCAGGAATCGTGGAAGTCGGTACCCCCATCCCCTGGACACGGCTCGAGCCTACCCGCGACCTGACACGGCTCGACCGAAAAATCGTGAGAGTGCTGCGAAAGTATCCAACCGAGCCTCTCTCCGTGATCGCTCGCCACGTGGGAGTTTCGACTCGAACCATGACCACCCGGTACGGGCGACTGGTGGACGACCTTGCCGTCTGGTTCGTCCCCGTCCTCGATTTCCGGGCGCTCACTCAGCCGGTGGTGACGGTGAACGTGGAACTGGCCGTCAACGCGGATCCGGGCGCCGTGTCCCACTCGGTCCGTAAGGCGTTCCCGCAATCCCTCGAACTGGTGCGGACGGCGTTCGGCCCGGCCCTTCCGGAGCACGTCCGGGTGTTCTTTGTCTTGTGCCCTTCGGCCGCGCGGCTCGAGGAGCTCGAGGGGTTCATCCGGGGTCTCCCCGGGGTCGGCGCGGTGGAAATGCTCGTGATGATCCGCAACTTCTCGTTTCCGGAAACGTTCGACCGTCTCGTCCCTGAGGACGGTTGACGCGAGGGCCCAGAAGGGTCCACCGCCCCAAGGTTTCCGGTAGACCTGGGGCCGCCGGGCGGTGGCAAAGTCCGCGTTTCCGTCTAGGACCGAATGGTAAAATCGCCGTCGATCCTTGACTCGAAGCGGACGAGTTGGGCCATGGTGAAGATTTCGCTCCGATACGGGTTTCGTCAGAAGCTCCGGGTCCCGGCCCGGGCCGCCTACGCATGGGCCACTGATTTTCGAAACGACGACGGTCGTCTCTTCTCCCAGACGATGCGTCGGTCCGTACGGCGGATCGCCGAGGACGCGATCGTCATGACCGATCTAACGTACCCGGAGGGTCGACCCCGGCGGATTCGCCGGCTGGTCCGGATGGACCCTCAGCGGATGTCGTGGACGAACACGCACCTCAACGGCCCGTTTCGGCATTCACAATTCTGGTATCGGATCGTGCCGGAGGGACCCCGCGCCTGTCGGCTCGAATTCGATGGGTTGATGCTGGAGGACGTCCCCAAGGCGATGTCGAGCTCCGAGATTGCCCGCCGGGCCCGGGAGAACCAGGTTCACGACTCGACGGAATGGCGCCGGTGCCTTGCCCCCGCCCTGGAGTCCGAGGCCGTGGCCAGGTGACGGTCGAAGAATTCAACCGCCCGACGCGCCGTTTCGATCTGATTCTCACGGCGCGTGAAGCCGTGTCCTTCGTTCTCGAAGAAGAGCGACTCAACGTGACGACCGGACTTCCCCAGGGCCTCGACGATCTGCTCGGCCTCGAGGATCGGAACCCGAGGGTCGTTGCGCCCATGAAGGACGAGGAGGGGCGTCCGAATCCGGTCGAGGTGATGGATCGGAGAGATCGACTCAAGGAACTCGCGATCCCGATCGAGTCTCCCGTACTCCGCCTCCCGCAACGCGCGCCGATAGTCGGCCGTCCGCTCGAGGAACGTGACGAAGTTCGAGATCCCGAAGATCTCGACCGCGGCGCCCCAGTACTCGGGGTAGGTCGTGATGGACGCCAGCACCATGAACCCGCCGTAGCTGCCTCCGATGATCCCGATCCGCCCCCGGACCGCCTTCTTCGAACGCGTCAGTCCTTCGGCAATGTCCCGGATGTCGCGGACAGAGTCCATCCGCTTCCTCACGTCATCGAGATGCACGTACGTCCGACCGTACCCCAAGCTCCCTCGCACGTTGGGAAGGACGACCCTCCATCCTTCCCCGACGAGGAACCCGAGCGCAGGGTCAAAGGACGGGCGTGCTTGGGCCTCGGGGCCGCCGTGGATCGAAATGAGGGTGCCACGGCGACCCCCTCCGGGACCGACGTACTCCCAGTACGGCAATCGTAGGCCATCGACCGATTTTACCGAACCGAGGCGCGGCTCGGAGATCCGACGGGGCGGCGAAACCGCCGAGACGGTCAGCCGACGGGACCGGCGGGACTCTAAGTCGTAGACAAAGATCTCCCGGCCGTTGGTCCAGCTCAGGTCGAAGGCGACTGCGCTCCCATTGGGGTGCCAGACCGCCTCCTCGATCATCCCCCTCGGTCGCAGCCGGACGAGCCGATCGGCGTTGGACTCCGTGTCGACGATATGGAGATCGCTCCAGCCGTCACGATTGACCACGACAGCGAGCCGGCTCCCTCTCGGGGAGATTCGGACGAGTTCCACGTCCCCATCGTACTCCTGCACGACGGTGGGATCGGTCCCTTCGAATGGGTACCGGAGGAGGCCGACGTATTCTCGTCCCGGATTGGTGGCCACGTAGACCGCGTCGACGCCGATCGCCGCAGAGCTGACGGTCAGCTCGCCCTCGTGGGGGTTGAGATGGACCGGGGCCCCGGCGGGGCCCAGAAGGAAGAGATCCGAGTCCAGGCCCGTGTTGTACCGCTGGACAAGGATTCGGTCGGCTCGGGTCGCGACGGCCTCCTGCCAAGCGTCCCCAGTCCAGATCCGTTCCGGGGGGGACCAACCATCCACGTTCACGCGATATACGTCGAAGTACCGGCGGTTTCGTGCGTTTGAGGAGAACAGGTACTGGTGTCCATCCATCATCCATCGACCCGGAAGGTTCATCACGTTCGGATCGGCGGTGAGCGGACGACGACGTTCCCGGGGAGTTCCGATCCCCTCTCGGAGCGTGATGAGTTCCAGTTGCCAGACCTCGTTCCCGCCGGAATCCTGGGATACGACCGCCCGGCGCACCGTGGGACACGCGTCCACCCGGCCGATGCGATCCCGAGTCTCAAGGAGACGTCGGATCTGTTCCCCCCGCGCGTCGGTGCGCCACGCTTGGGGTAGCCCCGAAGCGTCGGAAAGGAACAGAACCTCCTGCCCATCACTCGAAAAGCACGGCTGCCACGCCTGGGCCACCTGGAACCAGCGTCCGAGACGCTCAGTGACAGTCGATTTCGCCCGCGGAGGCGACACAAGGGGCCAAACCGAGGCGACCTTTACCCCTTCGCCTCCCGCTGAAGCCGGGGGGAAAGGCGATGTGATTACGGTGGCGGACCGATCGAATCAGCGGGGCGCGCTCGCGGCAATCACGCGGAGTCCCTCAACATTTTGGATCGCGATCCCTGTGACACCCTCCGCCAGCACCCCATCGCCGACCTCGACGTCGTGTCCCTCGACCGACCCGCGACCGGCGAGCACGTAGACCAGCCCTCGGCGGTCGTGACCCACCCGCTGAAACGTCGTGCTGCGTTCCACGAAGAGAATCTCGCGGCACTCTAACCCGATGGAGGATGTCATCTCGGCTCCCGGACCAACCAGCCGGCGGACCACCGCCGACTCTTCGTATTGGGGAAAAACCGGCGGCTCGCTCGCTTGGAGATGCAACTCGTTGGACGCCGAGGGTGGGATTCCAACCACGAGACTGAACCACCGGATCGGACCGGCACGCGCCGGAGAGATTTGATGGGTCGATCGAGAAGGGGAGGAGAGCAGCCGCGCAGAGCCAGGACTGAGCAGGTGCGCGGGACGCGTGTCGAGCTGGTACGTCGCGAATCCCTCGCTGACATAGGTCAGAACTTCCTCCCGGTCATGGAGGTGGGAAGGGAACCGGCGCAACCGGCTCACCACCGTTTCTCCCGCGCGGAGAAATGGTGGCCACGCAGGTTGACCGGACGAAGGGATGACGAGCCGCGTCATCGCACTCTTCGTCTCGAGTTCGCCTGGGACAATCCGGACGGATCTCGGAGCGGAGCTCGCCATCGCTTCTCCCCCGCGGGCGCGTGAGCATAAGGCCCTTCCGGTGAACGGTGGGAGAGGCCCGGTCCATTCCGACGACGCAGAATCATGCCCGGTCCACCCCTCTACGGGAAATCCTGAGCGCGACATCGTAATTCGAGCCGCGGACCGGCCTTGACGCGAATCCCGGAAGCTCGCATGTCAAAGTGTGTCACTATGCGCATCAGTGTGTATTGCGTCAAATGACGTAGTCAAGGTCGTCTCATGCCGTTCACTCGGCCTCAGGTTTCATATACGGGTACTCGGCCATACCGTCACCCGCGGGTCAAAAGGCCCATCGGAGGAAAAGCGGAATGAACGTGTTTGGGGAGAGAGCGCGAAGCTGGAGAAAGGCGCGGAAGCGCGGAGTGTCGCCGATCATCGCGACGATTCTACTCGTTGCGATCACGGTCGTGCTGGCCGCCGTGTTGTACGTGCTCATCTCGGGCCTGACGCACGGTCCGAGCTCGGCGCCCTTGGGAACGAACTTCTCGTGGGGCGTGCCGGTCAACGCGACGGGGACGACCACTAACGGATGCGGGACGTCAGGCGGAGCCACCCACTCGTTCTGCTACAGCATCGAGATCGCGGGTTCGAGCGTCTCTACCTCGAACTTCGTGCTGGCCCTGCGGAACTCCGCGGGTGCGACCATTTCGCTCCCCGCTACCGCAACGGTGTCGGTCGACTTGATTAGCCCGACCATCACAGCATCGGGCTGCGTGGCGCCGGGAACGGCGGCCGCGGGCTGTGTCGCCTACGCGGGTTCGACGACCGGTACCCTCGGCTCGTGGACCAACATCGCATCGTTTACGGGATCGGTCACTGGCGGTTTCACCGTCGTGATCTTCACGACGGGCGGTGCGGCCGTTAACGCGGGAATGCTCGGTGACATCCTCGTGGCGATCGGTTCGAGCGGGTATTCGGGCAGCGTCATCTCGCCTGGCTTCACCTAAGCGCGAACGAGCGACACGCGAGCGAACCCTTTCCTACCGAGCCCCCCGACAACCTCGGGGAGCTCGGTGATGATTCTTTCTCCAGTGAGAGTCGTTGGGGACCTTCAGATCTCTCTGACCTGCGCCTCGACCGACGCGACTCGCCCGCCTCAAGAGCGAAATGGTCCGTGCGTCGTCTGGGGTCCTCGAAACACCCGTCCTCCTACGCCGGAGATTCGACCGAGTTCGGTTTCCACTCTCGGGTAGGGGCAGGCATTTCGATCCAGTCGGGAACTCGCTCCGGAGCGCTTCCGAGATTCGCGAGCAATAACTCCGCGATGCGTGCGGCTCGCTGTCGGCTACACCGGTCCTCCTCGGAGGACCTCCAAACAGTTCAGGAATCTTGGAACCATCCGCACGACCGAACCGAACGATCATCCGGACGTCGGACGAAGGACGGAGAGTCGCGACAGAACGTCGAGCGACCAGTCGTCACCAGAGAAGAAACGACAAGGCCTAAATAGCCGCGGCCCGCCTGTTATCGATGGGTTCCAAGCGCGGGACCTCTGACTGGCACGGATGTCGGATAACTCTTCGCAGTGCTCGCGTCGAGCCAGGTTCGCCGGGCGGGCCCGGGGTCGATGGAAGAAGCGTCCGTCCCGGGGTGTCTCGGACGTCGTCGCAACCATCATCCTCCTCGCCATGACCGTCGTCCTCTTTTCTGCGATTTTCGCGTTCGTGACTTCCTTCCCGTCTCCTCCCGCGCAAACTGCGAACCAGTTTCAAGCGTCCCTGTTCTTCACAGGCAACAACGCGGCGGGAGTCAACATCACCCACCTCGCGGGCCCTCAGGTGGCCGGAAACGGGATGATCTACGTCAAGTCCGCGGGAGGCCCCACCCAGTGCTTCTCCGGAGTCCCCGTACCGGTCTCGGCCGGCATCAGCACTCCCGTATGGAACTTGGGGGAGACCTGGCACATGCCGTTCGCGAGCTACCCGGGGGGAGTTTGCCCTGCGGGCACGGTTGACACCTCGAAACCCGACAACCTGACGATCTACGTATTCAGCGGGTCGACGTTGCTCTTCAGCGTCGTTCTCCCCGGCCAGCCATTCCTCTCGCCTCCTACCATCCTCTCCACCTGGACCGCGCCGTCGCCGATCACGTCGGGAGCGGCGTTCCGCGTCTATGCAACCCTCGCGGGGAACCTCGCCGGTCACAAGGCGTTCGTCAACCTTGCGGGGATCACGCACTACGGCGGGTCCACTTCGACCGTCGCGATGTGGTACAATAGCTCGCAGTTGAACTGGCAGTTCAACGTCACGGGGCCGAACACTTCCGCCGTAACGCCCGGGACGTACTATGGGGTTGTCAACGTGACGGGGTCCAGCGGGCTCGCGGCCAGCGCCATCGTCACGATCACGGTCTCGCCCTCGTTCTCGGCGACGGTCACCCCCGTTCCCTCGTCGTTCAAGTCGGCCACTCCCGTGAACTTCATCATCGCGCTCACCAATTTCGGTTCGACGACCGGCACGACCGTCAACGTCAGTCTCTTTGTCAACGGGACGACCGCGTGGACGACGTATGCCACGTTCCCCCTCGTCTCCAATGGAAAGGGCGGTTGGTGGATCACCCCGACGGCGGGAGCCACGCTGAGCGCCTACCAGACGATTTCGTGGTCACCGTACTTGACCTCTCCGAGCGCCGCGTCCGCGTACACCATCACCGTATCCATCACACTCAAGAACTCGATCTTCGCGCCGACGGGGTACTACACCTTCACGACGACCGGCTCGATCTCTTGAACTAGGGGGCGGAGCGCTCGGGGCGCCCACCGTCGTGTCAGGCCTGCTTTCCGGACGGGAGGGGGGTTGAGACGGCGGTTTGGGAAAGATCCGCGCCGCACTTCCAGCATCTCGTCTCGTTCGCGTAGACTACGGCGTTGCAGTTCGGGCAGGTCCGTTCCCCGGAATCGCCGGCCGGCCCCGTCCCCGCGGGCATCGCCGGCGGGGGCGCAGAAAGCGTGGTGGGGCCACCGCCGGCCGTCCCCCCACCAGTGGGCGGAACGGGCCCAGCGGCGCGTTTCTGGGCTTCCTGGCGCCTGCGTTCGCGGCTCTTGTAGAACATGTAGATGAGCAGGACGATGTAGAATGGCCCGGCGAGGAAGAGGAGGTCGTCCACGTAGATCGTCGGCAGAAGTTCCCCGAAGGTCGTCGCGAACGTACCGACGACCGGCCCCTCGAGCCCGTTGTAGGTGGGGTCACCGGTCAGAGTTTGATAGTACAGGGAGTGGGTCGTGTTGTTCCGCGTGTAAACTCCCATCTGCCAGTCCCAAATGCCACTCGAACCGATCGAATACTGGAACGTGACCGGGATCGTGGTCGGCGTGCTCGAGTTCACGGTGAGGTTGTTGAACCAATGGGTGATCTGGTGGAACGGATAGCCGGCCGAGCACCACGAAGGTGGACTGGTGCTGGTGGCGCCTGGGCAGGTGCTGACGTACAGGGAGAGGTTCACGAGAGTCGTATTCCCCGGCGGGACGTAGCGCGGGAAGACCGTCACCGTCCAGGTAAAGGACGAACCGGCGGTCCCGGTATAGGGGCCCACGCTGGCGTTCTGGAGGAGGCCGTTATTGTTGCCGGTACAGGATTCGTTCAAGGAGGAGCACGCGATCGGGATCGGAGCTCGGACCTCTTGGGTGATGACCGCCGTGGTCATGGGGGGAACGAGGAGGATGACCACGAGCCCGAACAGCGCGAGAAATCTCGGCCGCTTGAGCCCTGCCCAGATCGGGATTGCGAGGCCGAAGATCAGGAACGCAGGGATGGCGACGATCGCCTCGACGTAGACATAGCTCGCAAAGACGATCAGGACGGTCAGCGCGATGAGAAGGGCCTTGCCGACGGGGGTCCCAAGGAAACGTCTAAGTCCGCGAGGTTTCTGTTGCTGCACGGAACGGCAAGGGAGTTCGCCTGCTCCTTATAAGTTAATGTGACCGCCGAGGATTCGTCTGCAAATCCAGCCAGCTCGGCCGCCTGCGCGCTCATCGTACTCGACGGTGTGGGGGATCGGCCGAACCCCGCCACCGGGAACCAGAGCCCGGTCGATGCCGCACGTACGCCCTTCCTGGACTCGCTCATCGACCGCGGCCAGATCGGCCAGGTCGTGGTCGTGGGGCCCGGCGTCGCACCGGAATCGGATGCCGGGGTCTTCGCCCTGCTGGGCTACGATCCGATCCACGACTCGCCGGGCCGCGGGGTCCTGGAGGCGCTGGGGGTCGAGATCCCCCTTGCTTCGGGCGATGTGGCCCTCCGTCTCAATTTCGCCACGGTCGCGGGCGATGGGCTGGTCCTCGACGCCCGCGTCGGTCGGTCCCTCTCCACCAACGAGTCCAAGGAGCTCGCGAAATCCCTGACCGCGGCGGACCTCCTTAGAGAGGAGGGGATCCGGGCAGAAGTACGCGCGACGGTCGGCCATCGGGGCGTTCTCTGGCTCCATCCGGTGGAGGGAGGACCGCTCTCGCCGAACGTCTCGAATGCCGACCCGTTCTACGAGAAGGTGGGCGGGATGGGCCAGGCCCGTCGACCCGAACGCCCGATCGTCCAGCCGGTCGAGCCGCTCGACGAGACCCCCGAAGCCCGCCGGACCGCCTCCGCCCTCAACCAATTCCTCGAGCGCGCCGCAAAGGTCCTCGCCGGTGAGCGGGTGAACGCGCGACGGGCCATGAGCGGAAAGAAGCTGGCGAATGCGCTCCTCGTCCGCAACGCCGGCGCGATCCCATCCCACCCAGTACCCCCCTTCCAAACGGTCCGGGGCGTGGCGGGAGCTGCCGTGACCGAGATGCCGGTCGAACGGGGCATCGCCCGGTTCCTGGGACTGGAAGACCGGTACGTTGGGCCGATGGGCCCGGACCGCGACACCGGGTACCGGGAGCGTGCCGGGGTCACCCGAGAGCTTCTCGGACAGTTTCCGTTCGTCTACGTCCACCTGAAGGGCCCGGACGAGCCAGGGCATGATGGGGACGCGGTGTTGAAGCGGGACGTGATCGAGGCGATCGACCGGTCGTTCTTTGGACCGTTCCTTTCAGGTCTCGATCTCTCGCGCGTTCGCCTGGCGGTCACCGCCGATCACGCCACGCCATGCGTCCTCAAGGGTCATTCGGACGACCCGGTCCCCTTGATCCTTTCCGGCGCTGGCGTTCCCCCGGTCCATGGGGGTGCTCCGGCGAAGTTCGGCGAGACCTCGGCCGGGAAGGGCTCTCTGGGCACTCGACGAGGCTCTGAGGTCCTGGCGCTTCTTCTCCATCCACCGCCGGTTTGACCTCCGCATGCGATCCCCCGGTCTTCGCGTTCCGCGAAACGAGGGGGAATGGGTTCGCCGGGCGCTGCGCGAGCGGCACCTGCTCCGGACCGACCTCGAGATTCGAAAGGAGGGGGAGTTCCTGGTCCTTCCGCTTCGCGAGGGGTCGGCGGCCTCAATGCCTCCCGGTGAGATCATCGTCTGCGATTTCGCCCCGGTGATGCATGAGACCTTGTCGGACTACCGGGAGCTCCTCAGGGAATTCTCTGGCCCGAAGGAGCTTCTGCCCCGCTCCTTCGACGTCGTCGGGGACATCGTGCTCATCCGCCTCCCCGACGAGCTCGCCCTTTATGGCGCCGAGATTGGCGAAGCCCTCCTTTCCTTCGTTCCGGCGGCCCGCGTCGTCGGAAGAGACCTCGGTGTCCACGGTCCGGCGCGCCTACGGCGACTGGAACGGATTGCCGGGACCGGAGAGTGGCGTACGCGCCACCGGGAGAACGGGATCGATTTCGAGGTCGACGTCGAGCGGGCCTATTTTTCCCCGCGTCTCGCGCATGAACACGAACGTGTTGCCGCCAACGTCGGTCCCGGGGAAAAAGTGTTGGACCTTTGCTGCGGGGTCGGGCCGTTCGCCCTCTCGATCGCCCGGGCGGGAAAGGCGGACCATGTCACTGCGGTCGATTCGAACCCGGCGGCGATCGAACTTCTCGAGCAGACCCGGGCACGCTACCCGTTCGGGCGCGTGGTGACGCCGGTCCTCGCCCCGCTCGAGTCGTTTCTTCCTCGTGCGCCGATCGTCGGCCGCACCATCCTCAATCTCCCTCACGAAGGGATTAAGTACCTACCCTCGGTGGCGCGGACGGTGGCCCCGGGGGGCAGTCTCCACTACTACGAGATCACGCCCCGTGTGGAGTTCGACAAGAGGGCGGAATCGATCATGGGCGTGCTCGAACCTTGGGGCTGGTCAGTGGTCGATCGTCACGTCGTTCACCCCTATGCGCCGGCGGCGGACCTGGTCGCATATCTTCTACAACGCGCGGAGTGGTGAGGAGGATCCGTGACATTTATCGTCGATCTCGCCGACGTGTCGGATTCCGACCTCCCGACCGTCGGGGGTAAGGCCGGGAAGCTGGGGGAGCTCGTTCGGCAAGGACTCCCGGTGCCCCCGGGGTTTGTCATCACGACGGCCGCGTACCAGTCGTTCGTCGATGCGACGGCGCTGAAGCACGAGATCCCGAAGGCGCTCGCGTCGATCAAGGTCGACCAGCCGTCCACGGTCGAGGCTGCCGGTCAACGGATTCGGGCGGCGTTCGAGTCGACGCCCTTCCCGGCCGATCTCCGATCGACCCTCGTGGAGGCGTACGAGGCGTTCCTCCGGAAGCACTCGGTCCGGTACAGCGCGGTGCGCTCCAGCGCGACCGCCGAGGACCTGGAGGGCGCGTCGTTCGCGGGCCTTCAGGAGACCTACCTCAACGTGACCGGGACCGAGAACATCCTCAACGCGGTACGGAAGTGCTGGGGATCCCTCTTCACGCCCCGGGTCCTGGTCTACCGCGAGCGGAAGGGGTTCGATCACTCTCAGGTTCGTCTCGCAGTCCTCGTCCAGAAGATGGTCGACGCGACCGTGAGCGGGATCCTCTTCACCCGTGACCCGAACACCGGAGAGAACCACATGATCGTCGAGGCGGCGTTCGGCCTCGGCGAGGCGGTGGTGGGCGGGGAAGTGACACCGGATCACTATGTGGTCGATGGCGCGACGCTGAAGCTCGTCCACAAGCAGATATCCGAGCAGAAGGTGCAGCTTCTTCGTGCCGAGGAAGGGGGAAACGTCCGGGAGGAGGTGCCGGCGGCTCATCGAAAGGTCCAGAAGCTTCCGGACCACCGGCTGCACCGGCTCGTCTCGCTCGCGCGGGTCATCGAGTCGCACTATCGGCGACCGATGGACATCGAGTGGTGCGGGGACGCGGATTCCCTCTATATCGTGCAGGCGAGGCCCGTGACGACCATACCAACGTCCACAATCCCGGGAGGCGGTGGCGAACGTACTGAGGCTCGAGGCGCGGAAGGAAAGGAGGAGGAGCACCCGATCCTCCGGGGATTCGGCGCGAGCCCCGGCGTGGCCATCGGGACCGCACGGATCCTTCGCGGCGCGCAGGAGATGGAGAAGCTGAAGCCGGGAGAGGTCCTCGTCACGACGATGACAACGCCGGACATGGTGCCGGCGATGTCCCAGGCTTCCGCCATCGTGACGGACGAGGGCGGGATGACCTGCCACGCGGCGATCGTGTCGCGCGAGCTCGGAGTCCCCTGCGTGGTGGGGACCCGCGAGGCCACGACGATTCTCACGGATGGCCTGGAGGTCACGGTCGATGGGAAGACCGGGGTCGTCTACAAAGGCGCCGTCCACCGTGGGGGGACGACAGCACCCGGGGCGGCCGCGTCCTCGGCCCCGAGTGTGGGCGCCATGGCGTCCGCTCATCACGAAGGGGTACCGGTCACCGCGACCAAGATCTACGTGAACGTCGGAGTCCCCGAGAAGGCCGAGGAGTACGCCCGCCTCCCCGTATCGGGCGTCGGGCTGTTGCGGATCGAGTTCATCTTCACCGCGCACGTCCGGGACCACCCACTCGCGCTCCTGAAGCGCGGGAAGAAGGACGAGCTCGTTCGGCGCCTCGCCGACGGGATCGGGAAAGTCTGCCAGGCGTTCCACCCCCGGCCGGTGATCATCCGGACCTCCGACTTCAAGACGAACGAATATCGCGGGATGCCCGGCGGCGAGGAGTTCGAGCCCACCGAAGAGAACCCGATGATCGGATGGCGGGGCTGCTCGCGCTACATCTCCCCCGTGTTCAAGCCCGCGTTTCTCTGCGAGCTCGAAGCGATCCACCGGGTCCGGACCGAGATGGGGATGAAGAACGCCATGGTCATGCTCCCCTTCGTCCGCAACACCTGGGAGCTCGAGGAGATCACCGAGATGATGAGGGCCCAGGGGCTCCGGCGGTCGAGGGATTTCCAGCTCTACCTCATGGCCGAGGTCCCATCGACCGTCTTGCTCGCGCGGGACTTCTCGAAGCACTGCGACGGTTTCTCGATCGGTTCGAACGACCTCACCCAGCTCGTCCTCGGCGCCGACCGGGACTCCGAGACCCTCGGCCGGATGGGCTACTTCGACGAACGCGACCCCGCCGTGCAGCGTGCCATTTCGCTGCTCCTCGAGGGCGCGCATGCCGAGGGACGGACCGTGGGGATCTGCGGTCAGGGACCCAGCGTCTACCCGGAGTTCGCGGAATTCCTCGTCCGCGAGGGGATCGATTCGATTTCCCTCAATGCCGACACGGTGCTCGCCACGATCCGGACGATCGCCTCCCTCGAGCAGCGGATGAAGCTCGCGGGGCTTCGCCACCGCGCCTAGCGGATTTTCCGCCATCACTCCCGGCGGGCCGTCCGACCCCGCGGCGGACGCCACTGGGGAGGCTGCGGAGGGCCGGGAGGCGGGATCGCCAGTACGGCGTCCGGAGGCAGTTCGAAAACCCGGAACTCCCGGGCCCGACGGAATCCAAGGTGCTCGAGGTGCGACTCGAGGCGGGCGGAATCCGCGAACATCGAATATCGAACCCCGGTGCCGACCGGCTGGTGCTCGAGCGCGAACGCGACGAGCTCCGACGCCGCCCCTTTCCCTCGGGCAGACGGTTGGGTCGCGACCGCGTGGATCCCCGCGCTCGTCCGGTAGCGGTAAACGAGCGCCGAGGCGATCGGCTCACCGTGGAGCAGGGCGACGAGGGGCGCGAGGCGCTCGTGAGGGTTCGGGTGGCTCCACGCGACATCCATCGCGGTGCGGAATTCGGCCCGTTCGGACGGGCCCGTCCAAAACGAGGCGACGAGGTCCAGGTCCGACCGGTCCGCGACCCGCACCTCGATCTCCTTTCCGAACTTGGCGGGACCGGCTCCCGTGGAGAGAAGAAGTCTGAGCAACTCGGATCGCGGGCGAAAGCCAAATCGGAGGAGACCGGACGCGACGTGGTTCGGGACCGGCTCGGGCACTCGGAAGGTCGGCCGCAGCGCCCGCTGGAAGTAGTGATCGAGAGCGCGTTCGAAGAACGCCGTCTGACGTTCCGGCCCGACTCCCATCTCCTGGACGAAGTTGAACCGGGGGACCGGGATCTTCTCGTGCGTGACGAGGGTCGCTCCGGGAATCTCGAGCGCGAACCCTCCGAGCGTCAGGACGAACTGTCGCTCCGCCTCGAGGGCCGCCTCGGTGGCGAGCTCCGTGAGCTCATCGACCACAGTTCCGGGAGCGTTCGGGACTTAATCAGGTGGCCCACGTTCCCCCGCCGGGCCGAACAGGGTCCGTCCGCCGACCTTTAGTACCCTACGCTCCGTCCGCGGCGCCGACGGAGGCCTCCGTCGCGGAAGGGATCGGATGGTCATCGAATCGATTCGCCCACCGGCGTCGATCGCGGTCCTTGGCGGAGGGAACATGGGCAACGGCATCGCGCAGGCGTGCGCCCAGGCCGGATTCACCGTTCGCGTCCGCGACATTGATTCGGCGGCGATCGAGCGGGGCCGCGGGCTCCTCGAAACGATGTTGAAGGGCGCAATCGATCGCCAGAAGCTCACACCGGCGAAGCGGGACGAGATCCTGAACCGGATCACGTTCGGAACCGAGCTCAAGGCGGCGGTCGACGGCGTGCCGCTCGTGATCGAAGCGGTCTTCGAGGAGGAGGCGGTGAAGCGGGCGCTGTTCGAGGAGCTCGTGCCGCTCCTCGGACCAAAGACGGTGGTCGCGACGAACACGTCCTCGTTGTCCGTCACCGCCCTCGCACGGTCGTTCCCACATCCGGCCCGGTTCGCGGGGCTGCACTTCTTCTACCCCGCGGCGGTGAATCAGCTCGTCGAGGTGGTCGGCGGGGAGTCCACCGATCCCGCCACGCTCGAGGAGCTCGACCGGTTCTGCTACCGGCTCCGGAAGATTCCGATCGCGACGGGGGATCGCGCCGGGTTCTGTGTGAACCGTTTCTTCGTCCCGTACCTCAACGAGTCCGTCCGGATCGCCGAGGAAGGGCTTGCGAGTCTCGCGACGATCGAGGAGGTGGGCCGGGAGCTGTTCGGAGCGACCCTCGGTCCGTTCGAGCTCATGAACGTGACCGGAATCCCCATCGCCTACCACGCCCAGAGCTCGCTCTATCGGGCGTTCGGGCCGGCATACGAGCCGGCGAAACTCCTCGAGCAGCAATTCCGAGCCGGAACGCCCTGGCGATGGAAGGAGACGCAGGTCGAACCGGAGAAGAAGGGCGCGGTCCGGCGCCGCCTTCTCGGGCTCACCATCGGTATCGCGACCCAGCTCGTCGAGGAGGGGGTCGCCACGCCCGAGGCGACGGACCGTGGGGCGACGGTCGGATTGCGCCGCAAGTGGGGACCGTTCGCCCAGCTCTCCTCGGTGGGGATCTCCGAGGGCGTCGAGGTCGTCGAGGAGTATGCGAAGCGCTGGCCAGGGAACTTTCCGGTCTCCGAGGAGCTCCGTGCGCGGGCGAAGAGGGGGGACCGTCGCTGGCCGCTGCTCTACGTTCGGCTCGAGTGGAAGGGGCCAATCGCCTGGGTCCTCCTGGACCGCCCCGAGGCTCTGAACTCGCTGTCCACCGAGGTCCTGGAGCAGCTCGAAGCGACGTTCCACGTGCTCGAGACCGATCGATCGGTGAGGGCCGTCGTCCTCGCCGGGTCCTCCCCGGTGTTCGCCGCCGGAGCGGACATCGCCGAGATGGAGAAGAAGACACTCGCCGAAGGGATCGAGTTCGGGTTCCTCGGCCAGCGCGTCGCGGAGCGGATCGAACGGTTCCCGACCCCCGTGATCGCGCTCGTGGAGGGGTACGCCCTCGGCGGGGGGCTCGAGCTCGCGCTCGCCACGGACTTCATCGTCGCGGCGGAAGGGGCCCAGCTCGGTCTTCCCGAGGTCACGGTCGGGATCCACCCCGGGATGGGAGGCGCGACCCGCCTCACCCGCCTCATCGGGCGGGCGAACACGAAGCTTCTTGCCTACACCGGAACCCCGGTCAGCGCGGAGGAAGCGTTCCGCCTCGGCTTCGTGGTCAAGGTCGTTCCGAAGGACCGCGCCCGGGAGGAGGTCGAGGCGCTCGCGGAGACGATCGCGAGCCGGGCGCCCCTCGGGGTCCGATGGGTCAAGCAGGTCATCGATCGGGGCCTCGACGCGCCCCTCGCGACCGCCCTCCAGCTCGAGGGAGAGTCCGCCGGCCACACCTTCGGCACGAACGACCGGACCGAGGGGATGCGGGCGTTTCTGGAGCGCCGCAAGCCCAACTTCGAGGGCCGGTAGCGTCCCCCGCTAGCCCGATTTCTCGAGCTCTCGATACGCTTGAGGGCTGAGCAGGCCCGACGTGTCCAGCGGTCCCGAGAGCTTGAGCTTGTAGAGCCATCCCTTCCCGTACGGGTCGTGGTTCACGAGTTCGGGGTGCGCCTTGAGCTCGCCGTTCGCGGACTCGACGGTCCCATCCCCGGGAGCGTAGACGTCGGCGACGGTCTTGACGGACTCGAGGACGAGCACGCTTCCCCCCTTCGTCACCGGCTTTCCCGCGGCGGGCAAATCGACGAAGACGATGTCGGTCAGCTGCCCCTGGGCGTGGTCGGTGATCCCGACCGTCGCGACATTCCCCTCGACTCGGACCCACTCGTGCGTCTTCGTGTACTTGAGATCCTCCGGCACCTTGGTTTCGCTCATGATGTTCCTCCTTCCCACTCGGTCGCGTATCGTTCCTGCTCCTTCGTCGGTCGGTCGATCCGCACACCCATCGGGGCCAGCGCCGCCTCCGCGACCTGACGGTCGAGCGCGGCGGGAACGGCGTGGACCCGCGGCTCCATCGAACGCCCGTACTTAGCCAGATGCTCCGCGCTCAGGGCTTGCAAGGCGAAGGAGAGGTCCATGATCTCGACCGGATGGCCCTGACCGGCGGCGAGATTGATGAGGCGGCCCTCCCCCAGAAGGTACGCCCGCCGGCCGTCCGCGAAGCGGTACTCCTCGACGTTTGGCCGGGCGGTTCGATGGCTGACCGCGAGGCCTTCGAGGTCCTTCTTCGAGACCTCGACATCGAAGTGACCGGAGTTCGCGAGCAGGCATCCGTCCTTCAGGACCTTCAGATGCTCGGACCGGACGACGCCCGTCGACCCGGTGACCGTGACGATCAGGTCGGCGATCCTCGCCGCTTCGAGCATCGGCACGACCCGGAACCCGTCCATGCGGGCCTCGAGCGCGCGGACCGGGTCGACCTCGGTCACGAGGACGTCGCCTCCCATGCCGCGCAACCGGGCCGCAACGCCCTTCCCGCACCAGCCGTAGCCCGCGACGACCGCGACCTTTCCGGCAATGAGGAGATTGGTGGCCGTGAAGATCCCATCGAGGGTCGACTGGCCGGTTCCGTAGCGGTTGTCGAAGAGGTGCTTCATCTCCGCGTCGTTCACGTCGATCGCAGGGAACCGGAGCTTTCCGGACCGTTCGAGCGCGCGAAGGCGGATCACCCCGGTCGTCGTCTCCTCCGTCGAACCTCGGATCTTTCCGCGGTCGGAGCGGGCCGTGTGGGCCAGCGCCACGAGGTCGGCCCCATCGTCGATGATCACGTCGGGGTCGGCGTCGAGCATCGCCTGGATCCCCGCATGGTACCGGGCCAGCGATTCTCCCTTCTCGGCGAGGGTCTCGACCCCGGCCTCCCGAACCGCCGCGACCGCGTCGTCGTCCGTGGACAGCGGGTTGCCCGCCGCGAGGCGCACATCTGCCCCGCCGGCCTTCAGGGCAAGGGCCAGGACGCAGGTCTTCGCCTCGACGTGAAGGACCGCCGAAACCGTGAGCCCGGCGAGGGGCCGCTCGGTCTCGAAACGCCGCTGGACCCCCTGCAGCACCGGCATGTGGGACCGGGCCCACTCCAGCTTGAGCCGACCCCGATCGACGTCGCCCGCCATCTTCGGCCGGCGAGGGAAGCTCAGGACACGATAAAGGGTGGGGGAATGAGTTCGGGATTCTTTGGTCGCGCGCGCCCTACTGGGTCACCGCGTTACAGAAGGGGCAGATGAGGTACTCCGCCGGAATCTCCTTGCCACAGCTCGGGCACGCCTTCAGGTTCGCTGCGGGCGTCCCCGGAGGGGTCCCGGCGCCGGGTGCTCCTGGCATCGTCGACGGGGCCCGGGATTCGGCCGAGCCGCCGGTCGGAAGCGTCGCACCGCACACATTGCAGAACCGGGCATTCGGAGCGTAGGCCGTCCCGCACTTCGGGCACGTGAGCGGGGCGGGAGCAGCGGACGGCCCGGCGGGAGGAGTCGGTGGCGCGCCCGGACCCCCAGGCGGCGCGGCGGCTCCCGGAGGCGGAAGTCCTTCGCCCGTCAGGGTCGTCTCGATCACCGTTTCCGTGGGCGCGGGCGGCGCGGTCATCCCCGCGCGGGACGTTCCCGTTCCCTGCTGGAGCTTCCACTGGCTGAAGGAGACGTAGGACGGCTGGCGCTTCCACCAGTCCCAGAACGCCCCCTCGCTGTAGTTGTCGCCGAGCTCGCGCTTCCCCTCGGCGCGGTACTTCTCCGTGAAGTCCGCGTACCCCTGGCGCTCCGGATCGGCCTCCGCTTCGCCCGGCTTACCGAGGAGGACGGCGGCGCATTCGGGGCAGACCTTGGAGTCGGCGGGGATCGTGGACGCGCATCGACTGCACCGGATGAGATCGTGCTCGAACTCGGCACCGCACTTCGGACAGACGGTCGCATCCTCGGGGATCAGGTTCCCGCACTCCCCGCACTCGACGAGCTTTCCGGCGGCTTGGCGGCGCGCGACAAGGAGGAAGGCGAGAAGGCCCGCGACGATGACCGCCGCGATGGCGAGCCAGACCCAGACGGGCAGCCCAAGGACCTTCTGGAGGAAGAAGTTGGGCGCGGGTCCCGGCACCGAGTAAATCCCGGGGATCGTGTACGGCGCCGACGTCACTCCATAGGCCGTCGCCGTCACGGAAAGCGTGTACGAGGTTCCCGGGGAGAGGACCGAGTTCAAGGAGCTCCACGTCACGGTGAACTGCGTGTTCGGTGTGGCGGTGCCGGATCCCACGAGGATGCTCGCACCCCCCGAGGTCGGCGTCGCGTAGACGTCCACGGTCGCCGGCTGGGTACCGTTGTACGCCACGACGCCCGACGTGTAGTACGTCTGACCGAGATTGAGCGTCGTGGAGGACGGTGCGGTCGCCGAGACGATCTTGATCACGAACGCGTAGCCGAGGAACGTCTGGGCCGGGGCGAAGTCCGGCCGGCCGCAGCCGGGCGTGCCGCTCGCGACACCGGTCGGGTACGGCGACGCGGACCACCCGAACCAGTGAGTCGGTACGGTGTTGCCCGGAACCGAGACGGCCACGTGGTAGTCTCCGAGGAAGATGCCGTCGGGAAGGCTCAGCCAGGTCAGCTCCGTTGACGCGACGAGGAGGGACGTGACGCCCTTCGAATTCGCCAATCCATACCCGGTCGTCCCCCGCTCGGCGTCGAGGTACTCGACGTACCCCCACATCGCGGGGTCGGTGGACGCAATGTCGTTGAGCCGTGAGGTGGTTTGGTTGTTGGACTGGAGCGAGTTGTACGCATAGTACATCGAGAGCTGGGCCCCGCTGATCGCCGTGTTTCCGGCGCCCCCGGTGACGTTGAGTTCCCCCCACCGGTAGAAGTTGACCTGACTCGTGTTATCGGGCAGAATCGCGGAGGTTCCGAACGCATCCGGCAGCGGGTTCGGGGTCGATAGGTTCGCGAGGTACCCCACCGAGTCATTCGAGAACGTCAGCTTGTTCGAGAACCACGGGTACTCCGCTGCGTAGAGCTGGTAGATCGACGAACCGACCGGGTTCCAGTTGAGGCCGAGCAGTGTGTCCACGGTCGTGAGTTCGGCGCCGGCTCCCGAGACGTGCATGTCAAAGTCCGGACCGGTGGTGTTGAGCAGGAACGTGGTGTTCGTCACGTTGACCGGTGGACCGTTCACGTTGGTGTAATTGAGGAAAATCTGTTCGGGGGTGGAAAAGCTTCCCGTCGCATTGATGTAGTTCAGCATCCCGCCGGCCGTGATCGCGTCCAGAAGGGGGGCCGAGAGAGGCACGATCTCCTCCCCTCGCGTGCCGTTGGCGAAGAACAGGGAGGGACTCAGCGCGTAGTCGGTCCCGTAGTACTGTACGCCCAACGTGGCGGTCGTAACACCGATCGCGTTGGTGTCGGTGTAATTGACCAGCACGTAACCGCTGGCTGCGGAGGCACTGGGGTACAGCCAGTCCTGCATGAGCGCCTCGGGGGTGTTGGGCCCGATCAGGCCGGTGATCGAGTTCCCGACCAGGAGGAGCGGCCCCCCCACGAGCGGCGCGGGACGGGTGTACCCGAACGTGAGCAGGTTGTCCGCGTAGATTTCGGTGACTCGACTTCCAAAGAGGTTGAGTTTGGCGCCACTCAGAGTGTAGATCGTCGGGGCCCACTGCGTGTCGCCCCAGATGCTCGCGGGCTCATACGGTCCGATACTGGGGACCGCGGGGTTCCCAGTGACGACGGAGTTGTTCAGGGTGACGACGGCCTTGGAACCATTGACATAGAACCATCCCGGGAACTCGAACGAGGAGTCCACGGCCGTGAGAACGCCCGTGACCGTGAGGTTGAGCTTTGCGTAGGGGTTGAGGATCCCGACATCGGTCGTGACGGTCGCGTTGTACAGGACCACCGAGCCCTGATCCACAAAGTGGTAGATGTGGCTCAAACGCTGCTCCGCCGTGCCCGTGTCCCCTACGAATTGGACGAACGAGAGGGTGACGTTCCGTACGAACAGGATCCCGCCGGCATCGATGGTGATGTTCCCGCCTTGGAAGTAGGTGAAGCCGCCCGAAGTGGGCTGAATGGTGTAGTTTTCGCCCGCCCCGACGACGAGGTCCCCGTGGGTCGGTGGGACCGCGGACGGCGTCCGGGCGGACGCATCCGAAGCGTATGCGGGGTGGGTGGACATCGACGGCAGGGGAGTCAGTGCGACGTACAGGCTGGTCGTGGCGAGGAGAGCCACAAGTGCAACGAGGGAGATGCCCAGCGCCTGCGCTCGGAAATTTGGCCTTCGCGTCGTCCCTCCGACGCGGGAGGAATAGCCCAAGGAACAGTTCACGACCGAAGAAAGGTCGGGTTCCTGTATTTAAGAGTCACTTCGGGGCGCCTTCCCTCTCGGTTGGCGGACCGCCGGACGGGCCCGCCTCTGCGGCTCCCCCGGCTCTGCGTCGCTAGGGCAGTTCCACGACGATCTTTCCGAACAGATCCGGCGCGTCGAAGCGACGGAACGCCTCCCCCGCCTTCTCGAACGGGGTGACCGAGTCGACGACCGGACGGAGCCGACCCTGGGCGATGTGCTCGAGAACCTCCGCGAACTCTCGGGCATTCGACATCGTGCTCCCTCGGATCGACGCCTGCCGCCAGAACAGGTTTCGCACGTCGAGATCGATGGTCGGCCCGCCCGTCGCCCCGATGACCACGACCCGTCCGGCGCGGGCCAGGGACCGGACCGATCGGCTGAGCGTCGGCGCGCCGACCGAGTCGAGGATCACGTCCACCCCCCGTTTCTCGCTCCACTGCCAGAGGACCCGGTCGAGAGGGTTCGCCTCATCGTACGAGAGTGCGGCCTCGGCCCCGAGGGCCAACGCCCGCTCGGCTTTTTCCCGGGACCGGGAGACGACCGCGACCCGAGCTCCGAGAAGTTTCGCGATCTGAACCGCCGCAGTCGGGACCCCGCCCCCCGCACCGATGATCGCCACCCGGTCCCCCGGGCCGATCGACCCCACGGTCTTCAGGGCCCGCCACGCGGTGAGAAACACGAGAGGCGCCGCGGCTCCTTCGGAGAACGATAGTCGATCCGGCAACGGATGCACATTCCGCCGTGGTACGACGACAAATCTCGTCGCGGTGCCCTGCGTATGTTCTCCGAGGATCCGATAGTTCCGGCACAGCTCCTCGTGCCCCGACCGGCATGCCTCGCAGGTTCCATCCCCCATCCCGGGGTTGATCAGGACGTTGGCACCGACCGTGAGGTCCGCGATGCCCGAACCGAGACGGTCGACGCGACCGGAGCCATCGGATCCGAGGACGTGGGGTCGGTCGACGGTCACGCCGGGGATCCCTTCCAAGGTGAACCGGTCGAGCCGGTTGAACGCTGCCGCGCGAACGAGGATTCGGATCTCTCCCTCCCGCGGCTCTGGCTCCGGGATCTCGACGAATCCTAACCGGTCGTAGCCTCCGTGTTCGACGAAGCCGAACCCTCGCATCGTTCCCTTCCCCGTCAGCTCGGACCCGAGAACTCCCACCGGGTCCCCGACGCGTCGTCTTCGAGCCGGATCCCGGCCCGGCGCAGCTCCTCCCGGATCCGGTCGGCCTCGGCAAAGTCCCCCCGCGCCCGGGCGCGGGCCCGCGCGGCGATCGCGATCGGCACGACCGCCGCCCAGGCGCCCGCGCGGCCGGTCGGCTCCCGCACGAACAGTCCGAGGGTCTCCTCGCCCCACGCGTACGGCGCCCGAAGCGCATCGAGCGCATCGCCGGAGTACGAGGGCAGCTGATCCTGCAGATCGAGGAGCTCCCGAGTCCAGCCGAAGAGGAGAGCGATCGCCTCGCGGGTGTTGAAGTCGTCGGCCAGGATGGTGTCGAGTCGCTCGACCAACGCGTCCGAGCGCGCCGCGAGCTCCTCGGGGAGGTCGCGACCGGGCCGGTCGCGGCCCTCGCGTTCGAGCATCTCGGCGATGCGATCTGCGGGCAGGGACAGCCGTCCGTACGCCTCGCGCGCTTCTTCGAGGCTCTTCCCTCGGACGAATTCGAGCGGGCTCCGATACTGGGCGTTGAGATAGAAAAACCGGAGCACCATCGGGCCGAATTCGTCGAGGGCGGTGTCGAGGCCGTAGACGTTGCCGAGCGACTTCGACATCTTCTCTCCCCCCATGTTCAAGAGCCCGCCGTGCATCCAGTAGTTGACGAGGGGAGACTCGCCCGTCGCGGCCTCGGCCAACGCGATCTCGGACTCGTGGTGCGGGAAGATCAGGTCGAGTCCGCCTCCGTGGAGGTCGTACCGGGACCCGAGCAAGCGAAGGGTGATCGCGGTGTCCTCGATGTGCCAGCCGGGACGCCCGGGTCCCCAAGGGCTCTCCCAGCTCGGCTCTCCCGGCGTCGCGGCCTTCCAGATCACGAAGTCTTCCGGCGAACGCTTCGCCGGATCGATTTCGACGCGCGCCCCGGGACGGAGCGCTTCGGTCCTCTGGCCGGAGAGCGTCCCGTAGGAGGGAAACCGGGAGAGATCGTAGTAGACCGATCCCGAGCTCGCATAGGCATTTCCCCGGTCGATCAGCAGCTGGATCTGCGCCAGGATCTCCGGGACGTAGTCGGTCGCACGCGGGTAGTGGTTCACGGACCGGATGCCGAGCCGCTCCGCGGCCCGGCGCCAGGTCAGGAAGTGATGTTCGGCGAGGGCCAACGGGTCCTCGTCGAGCTCCGCGGCGCGGTCGATGATCTTGTCATCGAGGTTCGTCACGTTCTGCACCGAGAAGACCCGATACCCCCACCGGCTCAGGGCCCGGGCGACGACGTCGAAGAAGACGAACGTTCGGGCGTGACCGATGTGCGGCTCGTCGTACGGCGTCAGGCCGCAGACGAACAGCCCGACCCGAGGGGGCTGGATCGGCGCGAAGACCCGAACCGATCGGCTCAGCGAATCGTAGACCGTCACCCGGCGCATATCACGCTCCTCGCAGCGCGGCGCGGACGTCGTTCGCGAGGTCGGCCGGGTCCTCGATCCCGCACGAGATACGGACGAGACCCTCCGTCACTCCGTGGGCCTCTCGCTCCTTGCGGGGAACGCTCGCATGGGTCATCGACGCCGGATGGTCCACCAGCGATTCGACTCCCCCCAGGCTCTCCGCGAGCGTGAAGATCTTGAGACGCCGCATGAACGCGATGGCGGCTCGCCGGCCGCCGGCGAGATCGACGCTCACGATTCCCCCGAAGCCGGACATCTGCCGGCGGGCCAGGCGGTGCTGCGGGTGACCGGGGAGTCCGGGATAGTGGACCGCTCGGACGCGTCGGTGCCCGTCGAGCACTTCCGCCACGGCTCGCGCGGACTCACCGTGCGCGCGCATCCGGACCCCCAGCGTGTGAAGGCCCCTCAAGACGAGGAAGCTGTCGAACGGACTCGGGACCGCGCCGATCGCGTTCTGCAACCAGGCGAACCGCTCCATCGCACGTCGAGATCGGACGGCGAGCGCGCCTCCGATGATGTCGGAGTGTCCGCCCAGGTACTTGGTGGTCGAGTGCAGGACGATGTCAGCGCCGAACTCGATCGGTCGCTGGAGCGCCGGGGTCGCGAAGGTGTTGTCGACCGCCAGCCGGGCGCGCGCGGTGTGCGCCAGCTCCCCGACCGCGCGAAGGTCCACCAGCCGGAGCAAAGGGTTGGTGGGGGTCTCGACGTACACGAGGTCCGCCCGTTCGCGAAGGGCCGATCGAAGGTTTGCCGGGTCTGTCATATCGACGTAATCGATCCGGACCCCGAACTGGCGGCGATGATGCTCAAAGAGGCGCCACGTTCCACCGTAGAGGTCGTCGACCGAGACGATGCGGCTGCCCGTGGGGAAGGCGGAAAGGAGGGTGGCGAGTGCGCCAAGGCCGGAAGCGAATGCGAGTCCTCCCGCGCCGGACTCGAGGGAACCGATCGCCGCTTCGAGGACCGCGCGAGTCGGGTTCCCGGACCGGCTGTAGACGAACCCCTGGTTGCGGTCCGGGGCGAGCTGGCGGAACGTGCTCGAGAGGTAGATCGGCACGTTCACCGCTCCCGTGAGCGGGTCCGGCGGCTGGCTCTCGTGGATGAGGCGAGTGTTAAACCGCATCCGTACCTCCCATCTCGGACAAGTACCCGACGAGATCGTGTCGGGTCAAGACCCCGACCGGGGCGTCCGTTGTCGAATCCCGGACGAGGAGCGTGCCCTCCTCCTTGAACCGATGGAGCACCTCCGAGACCGGCGCGTCGGCGGAGACCTCCGGGAGTGGCGGTGAGAGTGCCTGGCGGACGGAGCGGTCGAGGACCGTCTCGTCGATCAGGCCGGCGTGAAGGATGTGGTCCTCCTGGACCGTTCCGACCGAGGTGGTTCCTGAAAGGACCGGCAGCACCGCGAACCCATGTTGTCGGAGGAGTGCGAGGGCGTCCCGCACGACGGTGGTGGGCTCGACCGCGACGAGCGCCGGGACGGCACCCTTCCGCCCGACCAGCTCCCGGGCGGTCGCTCCGACGTCGAGGAACCCTTTCTCGCGCATCCAGTCGTCCGAGTAGAACTTCGTCAGGTACCGGTCTCCCGAGTCCGGCAGAAGGACGACCACGGCGGCGCCGTCAGGGAGGGGGCGCTTTGCGAGCCACTTCAGCGCTCCCGCGACCGCCGAGCCCGACGATCCTCCCACGAAGAATCCCTCGTCCCGTGCGAGGCGACGCGCCATCTGGAACGACTCCCGGTCGTTGACCTCCACGAACTCGTCGAGGAACTCGAAGTGGATCGACCCGGGGACCATGTCCTCCCCGATCCCTTCGACTTGGTACGGGACCGCCTTGCCGGTCGTCCCCGTCCGGAAGAACCCTCCCAGCACCGATCCCTCGGGGTCGACCGCGACGATTCGGACCGACGGCCGATGCTCCTTGAAGTACCGGCCCACCCCGCTCATCGTTCCTCCCGTGCCGACCGTCCCGATCACCGCCCCGAGCCCCGGCCCCGCATCCCGGTCGATCTCGGGCCCGGTGGTCCGGTAGTGGGCGTCGGGGTTCCCCTGATTCTGATATTGGTTGGGGTAGTACGCGCCCGGAATCTCCCGGGCGAGCCGCTGGGCGACGGAATAGTGACTCATCGGGTGCTCTGGAGGCACGCCCGAGGGAGTGACGACGACGCGAGCCCCGTACGCGCGGAGAAGGCGGATCTTCTCCGAGCTCATCTTGTCCGGGATGACGAACACGGTGCGGTACCCCCGTACCGCGGCGACCAGCGCGAGGCCCACCCCAGTGTTTCCGCTCGTCGCCTCGACGAGCGTCCCGCCCGGCTTCAGACGCCCGGTGCGTTCCGCCTCCTCGATCATGCTCGCGCCGATCCGGTCCTTCACCGATCCGCCGGGATTTAGGAATTCCAACTTCGCGAGCACCCGGTACGGCAACCCTTGAGCCACCCGCCGCAGCGGGACGAGCGGGGTGTTCCCCACGAGGTCGAGGATGCTCCCGAGCACCCGAGGAGTTTCCGGCATGGCGGGCGCGTATCTTGAGGCCGGTTAAGAGCCTATCCGAATCGTGCGAAGAAAACCCGGAGGGTTGCGGAGGGTGGGTGCCGCACGCCCACGCCGCGCGTGGTATCAAACATGTTCTCACCTGTCCAACTGGATATCGGTTTTTACTCATTTCGATAAGTTCATCAGTGATGGACACCGAATTGGCGGTCTCGATGCTTTGGCGCGTAGACGCTAGGATTGAAACGCGGGCCGCTCGGGGGGCGACTCGTACTTCGGTTGCGGCGAGGGGGCCGGCCGTCCTCGCCGTCGCATAACCCCGGTTTCGGGCGACGACCACCCCGGTGGCGCTGATGTCGGAGGTTCGCCCTCTGCCGTCTCCGACGGCGACTATTCTACGGGCGAAGGCGGGCGCGACCGTCCGCTGACCCAGCCCCTGCCGGATGCGTTCAGTACGTACCAGTTCGTTTCGGTCCTCCTCACTTAATAAGGCGGGAACCCGCCTCCAGCGCACGGATTCAACTGGATGCTCGGCTCTCTTGAAACGGAGGTCCTCGCCGCGCTCCGCGATCTCGGAGAGGGCCCCGCCCGGGACGTGCGACGGGCGCTCGAACGTCGCGGCGTTCGAGTCGCCTACACCACCGTGGCGACCACGCTCTCGCGCCTCTTCGACAAGGGACTTGTCCACCGGCGCCGGGAGACTTGTCGCGGCGGGGAGCGGTACGTCTACCGGCCAGCGAACGTCGAGCAGAAATACCTCCGGAATCTTCTGCGCGGGGTCGTGGAGATGTTCGGCCCGGCAGGGGTCATTCACCTGAACGAGGAGATCGCGAAGCTGGACCCGTCCCAGGAGCAGGAGCTCCGGCGGCGGCTCCGCCTCGACTGATCCCTGGGTCCCGCCGATGGCCGTCGCGGCGCTCTTGTTGAGCTACACGCCCGTGCTCGCCTGGGTCGCCGTCGGTCTCATCCTTCTCGTCATGTTCCGTCAAGGTGCCTCGCCGACGGTCTTCCGACTCGCCGCCATCTTTCTCGGGACCTGGGCCCTGCTCGCAACCACCGTGCTGGTCTGGGTACTGAGTCGCGGGGGGACCGCCGGGGTCCTCCGCATCGTCCGCGCACCGCTCTCGCTGTTTCAGGCGGTCCCACCGACGGTGTGGGTCTGGGGAGCGGTCGGTGCGTTTCTCGTCTTTCTTGTGGCATTCCTCCTGAGCCAGACCGTCGGGCGTGGGTTCATCGCTCTCCTTCGACCGACCCCTGTGCCGTTTCCCCCACGACTGCCCATTCCGACGACACCGACGAGCCTCCTGCGGTTCCCCTCCCGCCAATCGGAGGCGTTCACCTTCACCTTGCTCGAAGTTGGGGGGCCCCGCCGGATCCGTCGGCGCGACGTGATCCTTGTCGCGGACGGCCTTCTCGAGCAGCTCGAGCCCGAGGAGTGGGAGGCGGTGGTCGCGCACGAGCTCGGCCATCTGCGCGAGCTCGATGGGCGGTACCTCACGTTCATCCGCACGCTCTCCCGCATGATGCGCTGGGATCCGGTCCTCGCGTACCTGGCCGACTCGCTCACCCGCCGGGAGGAGTACCGAGCCGATCTGGATGCCGTCCAACTCACCGCTCGTCCACGGGCTCTCGCCCGTGCGCTCTACAAGGCGTCGTTGCAGCCGCCCCGCCGGGCGGGCTCCCTCGCGAGTCTCCTGGGAGTCGGGGGCCGTCGGGGACGTAGGGAAACGGTGGAGCGGATCCGGCGTCTCGTCGCGCTCGCAGAGAGCGGGCGATTCCCGGAGGATTCCCTTGCCTAGGTCGGGTCGCGTCCTCGGGTCCGTGTGGAAAGCGACGACGGTCATCGCGGCCGTCCTCGCCCTCGTCGGGGTCCCTGGATCGGTACGGGCGGCTCCGTATCCGCCGTTGCCGATCGAGGACGGTCGGGAGCTCGTCGGCAATCTCTCGGCGCCGTCGCTCGCCGCGGGGGCGAGCGGCAATCTCGATTTCAGTGTCGCGAATCCGCTGGCAGGCCCGATCGATGCCGTCACGCTCACGTTTCAGGTCTACGCGTTCAACGCGTTCCCCGGGAATGCGACGTCGACGGTTCCCGTGGCCGGAGCGCCGGTCCTGACGGTCCCCGGTGCCTCCGGTATCTCCGTGAACGTGAGCGTCCCGAATCTCGAACCCGGCAACGTCTACCGCGGGTCCGTCGGGGTCGTCACGGCCTCGTCTACGCCCGCGGGCACGTTCGCGGTTCGAACGGCCCTCTCGTTCGATCTTGCCATGAACGGGTCCGCGTACCGGCTCGAGTCGCGGGGCTGGTTCACCGCGGCCGCCTGGACCGCCGCGACGGAGCTCCCGAACGGAAGCGCGACCCTCAACCTCTCCCGCCTCGGCGTATCGGGCGTGACCCCCGAGACCGCGGTGCTCGTGACCAACCAGAATTGGGACTGGGTCCTGGGGAGCCTTTTGGCAGCGGCGATCGTACTCGCTGGTGTCGCCGCGTGGATCTACTTCCGCCGGGGACCGGGATCGACGTCGGGCGCCCGGTAACCGGCCGGCGCGACCCACGCCCCCAGCGCTTTGGGCAGGAGCCGGACGAGCGACGGCGACCGCCGGAGGAGCTCACGGACGACGTGCGTCGGGAAGTCGATGTCCCCGAAGGCGACGATCGTCGCCCCGAGCTCGGAGGTGCGCAGGGCCGCGACGAGGGCATCGAGGTCCGGATCGCTGAGCCGGGTGAATACCCGGCGCAGATAGAGGGCACGACGGAACTCCTCTCCGAACTCCGCCCGCCATGCGCGGTCGTACGCCGCGAGCGACCGCTCCGAGAGGTCGTCGCGTTCGAGCGCGCTGCCGAGGACCGACGCGGCGAGCTCCGCGCAGCGCATTCCCGTGAAGATCCCCCCTCCCGAGAGCGGCTTCACCTGAGCCGCCGCGTCGCCGACCAGCAGGACCCGCTCCCCGTGCGTCGCGGGCACTTGCCCGATCGGGATCCCCGAGACGACGTAGCCCGTGGGGTTTCCGAATCCCTCCCCGAAGCGTCGCGCGAGGTAGGAGAGAAGGCGGGCGAAGTACGTCCGAGCGGGCGTCCCATCCGCGTCGGCCGCGAGCCCCACGCGGGCACCCCCAGCTCCGTCCGGGATCCACCAGCCGAAAAGCCCGGGAGCGAAGGTTCGGCCGAGATACACCTCGACTCCGCCCGCGTCGCCGAGCCCGCGTGGGAATTCCGCCTCGAACGCCGGAAGGATCTCGACCGGCCGCCGAAGACGGTAGGCGCGAGCGACGGCGCTCGCGACCCCGTCCGCGCCGATGACAACCCGCGCCGAGATCTCCCGGGCGACCCCGTCCTCGGAGATCGTTCGAACGACCTCACGCCCGCCGGACGGCGAGAGGCGACGATCGAACCGTTCGGCGGTGCGGAACGTCGCACCGGCGCGAGCGGCCCGGTCCGCGAGGTGGACGTCGAGCGCCGCCCGATCGATGACGAACGCCCGGGGGTTGGCGGCCCGGAACGTGATCGACCCGAGGCCGGGTCCAAAAACGGAGGCGCCGTTCACCGACGCCCGGACCATCGAGGTGGAGCCCGCGAGGTCGAGGACCCGCTGCGAAACCAATCCCGCACACTGGACGGGCTGGCCCACGCGTTCGTGCTCCTCGAGCACGAGGGTGGTCCATCCCCCTTCGGCGAGTCGGTGGGCCACCGTCGAGCCCGCGGGCCCGGCCCCGACCACGAGCGCGTCGACCGACTCCACGGACCCGGGGAGGACCGGTGGGGACTTAACGGACGGGCGTCCTACCCCGCCCTCCACGGAGTGGGAACCAGGTCGGTGCGTTGCCTCGGCTCGACCGCGGAATTCTCTACTGGTACGACGAGCCCGGATCGCAGTGCGAGGAGCCCGGTCCAGGCGATCATGGCGCCGTTGTCGACGCAGAGCGATCGCGGTGGGGCGAACATCGTTCCGCCCCGGCCCTCGACCATCGTCCGGACCATCGTGCGAAGCCGCTCATTGCACGCGACTCCCCCACCGAGCACGACGGAATTCCGGCGGCGGTGGGCCAGGGCCCGCTCGGTGATCTCGGTGAGCATCGCATACGCGGTCACCTCCACGGAGTAGGCGAGGTCGGGCCGTCGCACGCCTTTCGCGTGGAGCGCGAGGGTCGCGGTGAGGAGCCCCGAGAACGCCACGTCCATCCCGTGAACGGAGTACGGCAGGGGGACGAGTTCTCCGCCCCCGTTCCGCGCCTCGAGCTCGAGTGCGGGGCCCCCGGGAAACGTCCCGCCGAGCTCGATCCACAGCTTGTCGAGAAAGTTTCCAATCCCGATGTCCAGGGTTTCCCCGAGGACCCGATAGCGGCCCCAGCCGTGGGCGATCACCTGAGTGTTCCCGCCGCTCGCGTAGAGAAGGAGCGGATCGTCGAGCCCGCTCAGAACCCGCGCGATCTCGACGTGCGCGACGCAGTGGTTCACCGGGACGAGCGGTCGGTCCCACGCGAGGGACAGCATGCGCGCCACCGTCGCTCCGGCACGGAGGCACGGACCGAGCCCGGGTCCTTGGGCGAACGACACTGCGTCGATTTCACGAGGCCGGACGTGGGCGGTCTCGAGCGCCCGGGTCACCAGGTCAGGGAGGACGTCCACGTGGTGGTTTGCTGCCTCCCGGGGATGGATTCCGCCCTTCGGCGGCCGGTACATGTCCGATGCGAGGCCCAGCACTTCGGCGCCCTCGCCGACGATTCCGACCGAGGCGGTGTGCGCGGTCGACTCGATCCCGAGCACTACCATTCTACGGTACCCCCACGCGCGATCCGCCTGCCCGTGGCACCGGCCGACTCTCCTATTCCTCGGACGACTCAATGCGGAACTTGACGCGTTTTCCCCGAAGGGCTTCTTGGATTCGATCGGCGAACTCGAGCGCCTCCATCACGCTCGCCGGTCGGCCCCAGTCGTACGCGAAGTCGTATCCCTCGGTCTCGGCTCGGAACCCGAGGTCCTCCAGCACCTCCGCCACTTCGGAGTACGGCGCGCCCTCGCTATCGAGCTGAAGAAGAAGGAACGTCTTGGTCATGGTCACGGCCCGGCCCGGTGGGACGGCCGGGAATCGTCGCGGCCCATAAAGGTCTCTTCTCCGGATTCCCGATCTCCGTCGCGGAAGGCCGGTTCTGGACCAGTCTCGTCGGGGGGTGACGATCGGGATCGGGCGTGAGATGTGACCCAAGCCGCGACTCCTCTCGGGAGCGCGGGGATTTCGTGGGGGGCCAGAAGGAGGCGGCCCACCGCGAGAAGATGATCGGCCCGATCGACCAGGAGGGCGCTCGAGCCCGGGGACAACGCCGGGTCGCTATCGACGACAAACCGGGTGAAAAGGGTACGTCCTTCGCGCACGAACGGGACCGCGTCGTCCGCGACGACGACACGGACGCGTCCCGCCGGGAGCGTCGCGTGAAGGATCTTGGCTCCTACGAAGGTCGGTCGCGGAACTCCATCCGTTCCGATGTAGAACGCGATCTTCCCCTCGGAGAGCGTCGCCCGAAGGCGGCCGGTACGACGGGAGCGTTCTCCGGAGAATCCGTGAGCGAGCTCCTCCGCGGCGTTCGGCCCATAGGTCCATTCGAGAAGACCCGAAATCTGTCGGCGGGTCCATGCTTCGGTCCAGTCCCGCCCCCGCTCGGTCCGTTCTCCCAACGCGGAGTCGACCGCCGGAACGATCGAACTGGGCGAGCGGTGCTGGGGCCGCCGCACGAACTCCTCTTCGCCAAGGTACGGCCCCACCGGGTAGAGGTCGGTCAGCTCCAGGGGGACCGGTCCGAGCGGAGTGGACACCTGCCAATCGACGCTGGAGCCGGAGGTGTCGGTCGTCGGGACGTGCTGCAGGTACTCCGGTCGCAAGGGGATCCGGGGAAGCTCGAGCGGCCGTACTCGGCCCGCGGAATAGACCGCGACCCGACGACGGAACCGGACGACACTCGGCCGTCTTCGACTCTCGGGGTCAACCTCCCGAAACGCCCGTCGGCTTTCCGGTTCGGTCGGAAGGAAAACCTCCGGGCCATCCCGGGCGGCCGCGAGACCTGCCCGCAGTGCGGGGTGCGCGCCGGCCCGCCGCTCGGCGAGCTCCCATAACACCCCATCGCGGATCGCCTGGCGGACGCGCCCGATCTCGTCGACGGATGCGAGGAGATTGTGGATCGCCACCCATCGCTCGCGCTCCTCCGCACGAAGTTTGGCGACCTCCGTGAGGGGCCGATCCGCGCAGAGAAAACAGTGGCAGGTGGACTCTCGTACGTCCTTAAGCGCGGTCGTCCCGTCGGGGAAGAGAAGGTCGCCCCGTCGGGCGAACTTGAGATACGCCGCGGAGTCGAACAGATCGACCCCGAACAGAGCGGCGAACGCGAACATCATTGGGTGACCGGTCCCGAACAGATGCACTGCCGCGCCCGGAGAGAGTGTCGGTCGCACTGCGCCGAGGACGCCCGCGAGTTCTGGGAATCGGTACTGCTCCATCAGAGGCACGACGCCGCCGACGGCCAGAACCTCGCCAAGGGCGCTCGCCTCCGCCGCCGCACGTGACCGCAGAGAGCCGTGGCTTCCGCCCTGAACCGGCACGGCGAGTAGCCCTCGACGCCCCCGTCGGGCCTCTCGCGCCCGATCGAGGGTCATCTCGAGGGACGTGGTCGCGGAATCGAGCGATGCGTCCGGCTCGGTGAAGACATCGAGCACAGTGGCAATGTCCGTCCCGATCCGATTCTGGAACTCGAGGATCTCGGAAGGCTGGACCTCGATCGATCCGTAGGCATGCTGCTGAAATGCCCCCGAGTCGGTCATGATCGGCCCATCGAAGCCAAGGAGGCCGTGGATCCCATCTCGCTCGACCCGGGCGCGCAGAGGCGGGATGCGGCCGACGATGTACGCCGACGTGATCACGGCCCGGACTCCAAGCCGCCGCCGCATCTCGGCCGGCGAGATCGGCTGGCGATTCGGGTCCGGATGGACGACGGGGAGCAGTGCCGGCGTTTCGATCGGACCGTGAGGGGTGGTGAGTCGTCCGATCCGCGCAAGGCCGTCGCGTTCCAGCACCTCGAACGACGGGGCGACGTCCGACGTGGTTTGTTCCCTCACGTGGCGCCTCCTGATCCATTCGAGCGGGTCTCAAAAGACTCCCGAATGCGGGTCAGGAGCCCGACGAGCATCTCGTGGGAGAGCTTGCCGGTGTTTGTGTTCTGCGGACTGGGGTGGTACGATCCCCAGAGAAGGGGTCGGCCTGGACCGAGCGACGCGCACGCTCCATGGGCGAACGGGACGGTGGGCCGGGGCCGGTCGTAGGCGATCGGCACGACCTCGCGGAGTGCGTCCCAAGCAAACCCGCCGAGCGCGAGGATCGCCCGAGCGTTGGTCAGCAGTCGAAGTTCGCGCGCGAGGTACGGCGCGCAGTTCTCACGCTCCCGGGGTGCGGGGCGGTTGCCCGGCGGGGCGCATCGGACGGCCGCGGTGAGGTAGAGATCGGTGTACCGAAGACCGTCCCCGCGTCGGACCGAAGTGGGCTGGTTCGCGAATCCGGCGGCGTGGAATGCTCGGACGAGGAACGCCGCGGACCGGTCCCCGGTGAACATCCGGCCGGTCCGGTTGGACCCATGCGCGGCCGGAGCGAGCCCGACCGCCACAAGCCGGGCGTGGGGATCGCCGAAACCGGGAACTCCTCGTGCCCAGTAGTCGTCCCCGCGGAACTCCCGCTTCTTTTCACGGGCGATGCCCTCTCGAAACCGGACGAGTCGCGGGCACCGAACACAGGCGATGACCTCGGAACGTATCGATTCGAACGAATCGGCCACACCCCCTGGGGGAATTGCAGAAAGATATGGGCTTCGCCGAGCGGTGGTCGCCCGCAGTGGTCACCGAGCGTGACCTACCCCTATAGAAGGACGTGCCGTATCGATCTCCGATGACCGAAACCCGTGTCCCGAGAGGCGCCCGCGTACGCCTCGGAGCGCTCTCGGGCGACTTAAGGGTCGAAGCGAACGCTCGCCTCGACGTCGACGGTCGGCTGGTAGTGCCGGGTGAGGCCCGCTTCCAGGGCACGTCCGACATCCTCGGGGATTTCGAGTGCCGATCGCTTCGTTCCGACGACGGGACCGTTCATGTCCACGGAAATCTCACCGTCGAAGAGGACATTCACTCCGAGGACGCGGCCCTGGAAGTCGACGGAGAGCTGCGATCCCGCGACGTGGACGTCGATCGGGGGCTCCAGGTGCGCGGGCCCATTCGAGGTCGCTCGTTCGAGGTCGGTGGGTATCTCGAAGGGGGATCGACCTTGGACGGGACCCGTGTCTCGGCGGGAGGCAAAGTGCGGCTCGCCGGGAAGATGACCGCTCAAGAGGTGGAAGCGGGAGGCTCGATCGACATCGCCGAGGTGGACCTGGAGGCTCTCGAGGCCGGTGGGCTCGTGCACATTGGGGGAGGGACGGTCCGTCGCTCGATTAAGGTAGGTGGACGGTTCGTCTCCGAGGCTCCCACACACTTCGGTGCGCTGAACGCGGGGGGGTTTGCGGAACTCCGAGGCGACGGGTACGGGGGATCCGTGAAGGTCGGTGGGTTCTTTACGGCACGTAGAAACCTCACCTTCACGACCTTTGAAGCCGGGGGATTTGGGACCGTCGAGGGGGACGCCCGAGGAGCGGATGTCGAAATCGGGGGCCGCTTCCGTGTCGGGGGAGCCCTCGTTCTCACCGGGACTCTGGAAGTGGGTGGCTCCATTTCGGTTCGCCGAGAGCTCTTGGCCCAACGACTTGACCTCGGGGGGAAGCTCTCCGCGCAGCGAGGAACGATCCAATCCAGTGCGGACGTCGGTGGCGCGATCGAGACCCAGGACGGGCTCAAGGCCGAGCGCATTCTCCTCGGCCGACACGCGCGAGCCACCGGACCCCTCGTTGGCGGCGCCGTCGAACTCCGGGAGAAGGCCCGGGCCGAGGACGTCTACGGCGAGTCCGTCGAACTCCGATCGCGTGCGAGTGCCCGCCGGATTGTGGCGGTGACCGTACGCCTCGGAGAAGACGCGAAGGCGGACGAGGTCATCTACTCCCAGACGGTCGAGGTTTCGCCCGGCGCCTCCGTGCGAACTCCACCGCGAAAGGTCGACCAGCTTCCTCCGTTCCCTCTCTGATCCGAGGTCCCGGGGATGTTGGGCGACCAAGAGGCACGGGGAGGAGGGACGCGGCGGCGAGAGGCCACCGACCTCTACGCGACCGTCCTTGAGGTCGTGAAGCGCTATCACGGGGCCGCGCGAATCACGCGGGTCTCGTATGGCGCGGGCATGCCGGTGGACCGGGTCCGGATCTTGGTCCGGAGGCTGATCGGAGCCGGTCTACTCCGGACGGAGGAACGGGACGGCCGGCCGGTGTACGACATCACCGCGAGGGGCCAGGAGTTCCTCGACACCTACTGGAAGATGCGGGGATACGTGGAGTCGCTCAATCGGTCGCCCGAGGAGCGAACCTTCCGACGGCGGTGATCCTCGAACGACGACTGCTCCGGCTAGCCGTACCGAGGGACGGTAGGGTCAACCTCGAGCGACCATGCGTCAATTCCCCCGGAGAGATTGGCCACAGATTTCCACCCCCGGCTCGAGAGGAATCCCGCCACCATATTGGAGCGCGAACCGGCGTGACAGTAGACGATCACTTCCCGATCCTTCGGGATCTCTGCGAGTCGTGCCGGCACTTCGGACATCGGGATATGGAGGGACGGGGCGATCGTCGCGAGCTCCCTCTCATACGGCTCTCGAACGTCCAGGAATAGGACCTCATCGGGCCGCTCTTTGAGCTGGCGGGCCGCCTCCTCCGCGGAAACCTGGGAGACCATCGACCTCTCCCAGCTCATCCTGGAGAAAGACATTGCGGTGCCACGAAATCGAGGACGCTACAGTTCCGGTCGGTGCGTGTGCGCAGTCCAAATCGTTTAGTACGACCATCGCCCAAGCCCGGCACTCCCATGGAATTTCGATGTGATCGAAGGGGGTTGTAGTCGATGGCTGCTGCATCGATTGAGACGTATGACCTCACGAAACAGTTCGGGAGGTTCACCGCCCTCGATTCCCTGAACCTGAAGATTGAGGGAACGAAGTGTGTCGGGTTCCTGGGACCGAACGGCGCCGGGAAGACCACCACTCTGAAGCTCCTCACCGACATGATTTTTCCGAGCCGTGGCGGATGCTCGATCAACGGGATCTCCGTTCGGGAGAACCGAAAGGACGCTCTCGCCCGAACCGGGGTCCTGATCGAAAGCCCGGAGATCTATCCGTCGCTCACTCCGAACGAAGCTCTCGGAATGGTCGCCGACCTGCGGGGCATCCCTCCCTCCGAGCGGAAGTCCCGCATCGAGACGGTCCTCGGGGACGTGAAGATGTTGGATTGGGCCGACCAAAAGGTCGGCCGGATGTCGAAAGGGATGAAGCAGCGGATCAACATCGCCTCCGCGCTCGTCCATAACCCGGATGTCCTGCTCCTGGACGAACCGTCGACCGGGCTCGACCCTCGCGGGATGGCGGAAGTCCGTGCAATCGTCCGGGACCTCAAGAAGAGCCAGCGACTGATCTTCATGAGCAGCCACATCCTCAGCGAAGTAGTCGACATCTGCGACGAGGTGGCGCTGATCGACAAGGGGAAGCTGCTGTTCTACGACACCCTGGAAAACGTGACCTCCCGGTTCGCCGTCGCCCACACCTCCGTGGACGTCGAGTTCGCCCGTCCGGTCGCGCCTGAAGTCGTAGCCCAGAAGTTCGGCGCGCTGGCCGGGGTGACGAATACCCAGGTCTTGGACCCGAAACGAGTCCGAGTTGGGTTCACCGGTGGTCTCGAGGGCCAGGAGCGCCTGTTCAGCTCGCTTGTCGGCCTTCAGCTCGGGGTCATCGGAATGCGCGAGTCGGAAAGCGCGCTCGAGGAAATCTACCTCAGCCAGATCTCCCGGGGGGACTAGAACCGTGGCGGCGGAGGATATCCTCGTGGGGTCCGGTCCGCTTCGAGTGCCGGCATCGATGCAACAGGTGGGCAAGCTGACCCGGTACCAATTCCGCGAGTATCTTCGCTCGCGCCGGTTCGTCGCGCTCGCCGCGATCGTCCTCCTCATTGGAGCCATCCTCACGGCGGTGGTCGGGTACTACCGCACGTCGGTCATCTCGACGAACCTGGCCTTCTACGGCTCTTTCTGGGGGAGTGGAGCGGACATCGTGATCGTTCTTGCCGCCGTGTTCTTCGGTGGCGACGCGATCGCCGGCGAGTTCCAAAACAAGACCGGCTACTTCCTCATGGGACTCCCGCTTCGTCGGTCCACGGTCTACGTGGGAAAGTTCATCGCCGCCTACGCCGCGTCGCTCTCGATGCTTCTTCTGTTCCTCGTGGTCCTCGTGGGGAACGGGGTCTACTACTTCGGGAGCAGTGCGCTCCCCTGGCAACTCGGGCTATCGCTGCTGATCGCGATCGTCTATCTCAGCGCGGTCCTCGGCGCCACCTTCCTCTTCAGCTCCTTGTTCAAGACGAGCGCGTACGGCTTCGTTCTCACGGCCATTCTCTTCCTCTTCGGGTTCACGCTCCTGCAGGACCTCGTGACCGGGCTCGTCAAGATCGAGCCGTGGATGATCATCTCCTACGCGGAGTCGACCATCGGGAGCGTCTTTTCCTCGAGCGTGAACTGGGGAATTCAGGGGTCGGTCGTGACCACGACGACCATGTTCGGACGCAGAGCGGTCACGACGACCACGTACACGGCCGGCATCGCCGAGGGGATTGTGATCATGATCGCCTATCTCGTGATCACGGCGGTCGCCGGGCTGTGGCTGTTCGAACGAGAGGAGTTCACCTAGGCAACGGCCATGACCCGAGCGTGGACGCAAATCCCGAGGCGGCGTGCCGCGGCTCGGAGTGCGGTATCCACGTCGCGTTGAGCCGAGGACACCCGAAGGATCGACCGTGGACCTCTCTCGGCTGCCCTCCGACTACCTCCAGCTGATCTCAGCGTTCCGCCGTCAGCTCCGATTCTACCTGCGCACACTTCGCTACGTCGGATGTCTGGGATTCGTCCTCGTGGTCGGAGGCGCAGTGACGGGCGTCACGATCGCCGAAGGCTCGTCGATGGGCACCGCGGCCGCCTCCCTCGCGTCGGGGCTCGGGAGCATCGCGACGCTCGGCATCATCTTCTGCGCTCTGATCGGCGGCGATGCGATCGCGATGGATTTCGGCAGCGGGACGGGCTACTTCATGCTGGTTCTTCCAGTGCGCCGCGCGATCCTCCTCCTTGGTCGGTACCTTGGAGCCTTCGTCGTAACCGTATCGCTGGTCCTCGTGATCTACGCCTTTGCGATCTTCGCGACCGCGTGGTTCTACGGACTCGGGGGGATCCCTTGGGCGGACGTCGGGGCGTCGTTCCTCCTCGCCCTCCTCTTCGTGGCGTCCGTCCTCGCGACCGCGTTCTTCTTCAGTTCGTTCTTCCGCAGTCCGGCGATGAGCATCGTCACGACGATCCTCGTGCTCTTCTTGGGTCTGGACATCGCCGACGGGATCCTCGTAGTGACGGGGATCGAGCCGTGGTTTTCCATCCTGTACGCAGGAGAGGTCATTTCGAACGCGATCGTTCCGGTCGCGCACAAGACCGTGACCCAGGTGGCCGGTCTCACGATCACGACGTACAGCCCCTACCAGTGGGAAGGGGCGGTCATCATGGTGGCCTACCTGGTCGTGTTTCTGTTCCTCAGCATCGTGATCTACCAGCGGAAGGAGTCGAAAGGCTGACCGTGTCGCGCATCGAGGTCCATGAGCTCAGTAAGTACTTCACCGCGAGCCGACCGGCGCTCGTCGACGCATCGTTCGCCTACGAAGGTTCGGGCGCGATCGGGTATCTCGGCCCAAATGGGGCCGGAAAGACGACCACCCTCAAACTCCTGACCGGCCTCCTCCGACCCACGCGGGGGTCCGCGACGATCAACGGAATCGACGTGGCGGAGGATCCCAAACATGCAATGGCCGATGTGGGGGCAGTCATCGAAACACCCGAACCGTACCCGTCCCAAACCGTCTCCGAGGCGATCGAGATGGTCGCTGAATTCCGAACCGGAGACCTCCGCGGGTCGCGGGAGGAGATTGCGGCACTCCACGCGCGGCTCGAACTGCCCCCCTTCGACCAGCGCACCGGTCGACTGTCGAAGGGCCAGCGTCAGCGCGTGGTGGTCGCCGCCGCGCTCGTGCGCGATCCCCGGATCCTCCTCCTGGACGAACCGACGAATGGTCTCGACCCGAAGGAGCGGATCCTGATTCGGAACCTTCTCAACGACCTCAAGAAAGATCACCTGATTCTGATGAGCTCGCACTTGATGCAAGAGGTCACGGAAATCTGCGACCAGGTGATCTTCATCAATCAAGGACAGATCGTCCTCCGCGACACGGTGGAGAACATCGCACGTCGCTTCCAGGCGCGCGCGGTCGATGCGGAGTTCGCGACCCCGATGCCGATCGATCGGATCCGCGGCCTCGGGCCGCTCGTCCAGGACGTCGTGGTGATTGGGGAGCGGAGATTCCGGATCATGTTCGATGGAACGAACTCCGCCCGAGCGGAGATTCTGGCCGGCTTGGTGAAGCTGGGGCCCGTCCTCTCCTACGCGAGTGCGTCGCTGGTGCTCGAGGAAGCCTACCTCTCCCTGATGCAGGGAACCGGTAATGCACACGTCGGTGCCTCGCCAAGGAGTAGCTCCGACGTTGCCGGGTAGATCCGGCCCGGCCGAACGCCGGGGCCGTCCGGGCGCGCAGCACTTTCCAAAACCTTATGGGGCGAGGCCGGGTCGTTTGCCCCGCCGATGGGGGACCAGGACCTTTCGACCGAGCTTTCGGGCCAGGGCTACCAGCTGGTCGGCAAGCACAGCGCCGTCAAACTCTGCTACTGGACCCGTGAATCGCTGGCCCACGGACGAGATTGCTACAAGGGCCGGTTTTACGGAATCGAGAGCCACCGATGCCTCCAGATGTCCCCCTCGATCGACTCGTGCAACCTCCACTGCCGGTTCTGCTGGCGGAACCAGGGATGGGAGAACGACTCGATCATGCCGGAGTACGACGATCCCGAGGGACTCCTCGATCGGTCGATCGACGCACAGCGTCGGATCTTGTCGGGGTTCAAGGGGGATCCTGCGGTCGAGCTCGGACGCTGGGAGGAGTCCCAGAGGCCGAAGCATATCGCGATCTCCCTGACCGGAGAGCCGACCCTCTATCCCGAGATGAACCGCTTCCTCGAACTCTGCCACGAGCGCGGGATCACGACGTTCCTCGTCACGAACGGCACGAATCCGGATGCGCTCCGGGCGCTCCAACCTCTCCCGACCCAACTCTACGTCTCCGTGACGGCGCCCAATCCCGAGGTCTTCGAACGTCTGACCCTTCCGGCACAGGACGACGCCTGGGATCGACTCCTGGAGTCGCTGGCGATCGTCCGGGACCTCAAGACCCGGCGGGTCGTGCGCCACACCCTTGTCCGGGGCTGGAACCTCGGTTGGGTCGATCAGTACGCTGCGCTCGACGTCATCGCGCAACCGGATTTCATCGAGCCGAAGGGGTATGTCTACATGGGAAAGTCGCGTCAGCGCCTCGGGAAGGACCACGTCCCCGAGCACGAAGAGATCGCAGAGTTCGCGCGCCGTCTCGCCGCACGAACGGGGTATCTCGTGCTGGACGAGTCGCCGGAATCGAAGGTGGTTCTTCTCGGCCGGACCTCGGAGGGCCGGTTCCTCCAGGGACGGTCTCCTGAGCTTAGCGCTCTGCCGATGGCCGCCTCGGCCTAGCCCGTAAGCACGACCGAGGCGAGACGCCCTCGGAGCTCAGATACCGCGCCAGTTCAGGATCTCGACGAAGACCGCCGCGCCGATCCCGAGGCCGATCACCAGATACGGATTGATCTTGAGCGCTCGGGTCTCCTCCATGTCGTAGTATTGGATGAGCCCGGCCGCGCTGGAAAAGCCGGAACGTTTCTGATCGGGCATCGACGCCCGGACGAGCGCAGGAGCGCTATTAATCCTCTTCGAGGGCTGTGCGAAGCCTCGCCCTTAGCGGCCGAGAGAGAATCCACTCCAGTCGGCGACGACGTCCTCGACTGCGTCGGCGAATCGCGTCACGAGCCCCCCGCCCATCCCGTTCGCCGGGCCGTAGAGGACCCGGTCCATCAGCGCCCGCGGGGGTGCGACCCGGACCGTCTTTCGGGAGGGGACCCCGGTGAGCTGCGCGAGCTCCTCGATGGCGGCCTCTCGGTCGGCGAGGGCGTCGACGAGCCCGAGTTTCAGCGCCTGGACCCCTGTCCAGAACTCCCCGGTGGCGAGGGAGCGGATCTCTTCCACCGGGCGCTTTCGTTCTCGGGCGACGAGCCCGATGAACTCCTCGTACCCTTCGTGGGCGATCGCCTGGAGCTTCGTCCGCTCCTCGTCGGTCAGGGGTCGGTATCCCTGGTAGGCGTCCTTGTGGACGCCTTCGTGGAGAAGCTCGACGGAGATGCCGAGGCGGCGGATGAGTTCGCGCAGTGCAAAGTGCGCATAGACGACACCGATCGACCCGACCTCCGAGCCGGGGTAGGCGTAGACGCGCCGCGCGCCGAGCGCGGCCATGTACGCCCCCGACGCACCGATCGAGCCAATCGATGCATAGACCGGTTTCACTTGGTCGAGCCGTTTCACGGCGAGGTAGAAGTCCATCGAGGCGACCGCCTCACCTCCGCCGCTCGAAATGTCCAACAGCACGCCCCGGACTCGACCGCGGCTGCGCAGTCCTTTCAGGAGGCGGAGGTACGGTTCGACCGAACGCTCTCGGATCATCCCCCGGAACTGAACGACGCCCAGAATCTCGCGCACGGGTTACCTTCCACGAGCCGAGGTGCCGGGAGCTTCTAATCTCCTTCGGTTCAAGCCGACCGCATCTGTCAAGTAGGCGGAGAATCGACCCAACCGCGTGCGAATCCTTATTCGACCCAGACTACCCGTCCTTGCGCTCCTCCTGCTCGCCCCGTCGATCCCGGAACTCCTGACCGGCTCGACCCCCATATCGAATCTCGTCTTCGACCCCCCCGGGTTCGCGGTCGGATTCCTTCTCGACGTCGGGCTCTACGGGACCGGGGCGCTCTTGATCCGGGAGTACGCGGTGGCCTATCGCAAGGGGTGGGCCTCGATCCTCCTGCTCGGAGCTGCCTACGGGATTGCGGAAGAGGGCTTCGCGGTCCACACCTTCTTTCAAACCTCGGGCTCGCCGGTCGGGGCCCTCGGTTCCTATGGTCACCTCTGGGGGGTGAACTGGCTCTGGGCGCTGGGGCTCACGATCTTCCATGCCACGTACTCCATCGCCTTACCGATCCTCCTGACTCAGCTTTGGTTCCCCGAATCGAAGGGGGTCCGTTGGTTCGACCGGGGATTGGTGGGGATCTTGGCGACCGTGTATCTCCTCGAGGTCGTCGTCTTCGCCCTCCTCGTCGGGCACGGCCCGAGCCCCTCGGCTCTTGCGTTCTTCCTGGCCCTTGTCGCGCTCCTGCTCTATCTCGCAACCCGTGCGCCCACGGACCTGCTCTCGGTACGAACCGGCGCCTCCCGAATCGGGAGGACGGGTCTCGTCCTCACCGGTGCCCTCGGGTTCGGCGCCTGGGCGCTCGTGCTTCTTTTCTCCGGCACGAAAGGGGTCCCGGCCGTGGGGGCGGCGCTCGCCCTCGTCCTGATCGACATCGCGGTGGTCGGGATCGTGGTCCGGCGCGTCGGCACTGAGCGGCTGGATCGCTCGAAGTTCTACTTCGCGACCGGGATGCTCGGCTCGCTCTTCGTCTGGGATGTTCCCGTCGAATTCAGTGTTCCCGGCATCCTCCTCGTCGCCGCGCTGTTTGCCTACCTGCTCTTCCGGCTCAGCCGGACGCTCGATCGGCGAGAAACGGCGACAATTCCTCCCGGGGTGACCCGCGCCGCATCGTGATCGTTGGTACTGCGGTGCTCCGGGTCAGGGGTGCTCGGCGAGGAACGCCCGGACCGTTTCCATGTACCGGGGGCGTTCCTCCCAGAACGCGGTGTGCGAGCTCTCTTCGAACCGAACGAGCTTCGACCCCCGGATCTCTCGGTGGATCGACTCCGCGACCACGGGCGTGACCTCGTCGTAGCGTCCCGTAGTGACCAGGGTCGGAACCTCGATTTCGTGAAGTCGCGGGGTCGCGTTGTAATCGCGAATCGTGCCCGTGATCGTGAACTCGTTTGGCCCGTTCATCGTCCCGTACTTCGGGATGCTCAAATGGTCCAGCGTGTACGAGACCTCCTTCGGCCACTCGGGAAGCCGGCAGAGATGTCGACGATAGAACTCCATCACTGCGGCAAGGTACTCCGGATGCTGGTACTCTGCCTTGGCTTCGTACCGGTCCAGGACCTCCGGTAAGGGTGGTGGGAGTTCTCGCTTGAGCCGTTGCATTTCCCGGCTCGTCAGTGGGACGTCCGCGAGACCGCTCGCGCTGATGAGGGTCCTGAGCGGGCTCGGATGGGCCAGCGCGTAGGCGATGGCGAGGAGGCCTCCGTAGCTCGAGCCGATGAGGTGGAACGACTCGAGGCTGAGGGTCCGCCGGAGTTCCTCCAGATCCTCCACGTCACGGTCGATGGAGTACTCTCGGATGTCCCGTGCGAGCTCGGAGCGGCCGCATCCCAGCTGGTCGTAGTAGATCAGCCGGTACCCTTGGCGAGCGAGGTCGGAGAACGCGAGCAGGTAGTCATGCGTCGCCCCCGGGCCGCCGTGAAGAAGAACCACGGTCCCGTTGGGACCCGGATCTCCGACCATCTTCCAGTAGAGCCGGTATCCGTGGACCACCGTCGTTCCTTCCCTCTCGGGAACCGTGCTTGAAGACACGGTGCCGGGCACGCTCCGGCACTATTTGTCCGTGGGGTGGACGGGGCCGAGAGAGTCAGCCCCTCGGCTGGCTCGTTGGGCGGACGTCGGTGGGGGCATGGGGGTTCGCCCAATACCTCCGGCGGGCGACGTGGCGGCGGGTCCCCCATGTCGGCGGGACCGGTTCAATCGGCTTGCGAGGGCACCCTCCGTCAGGACGAGGGTCGCGAACGCGCTCATGGGATCGGGGACGCGGAGGCATGGCATGGACCGAACGCACGGCGGAAGCTCACCTAGGGTGACCACGAGGGGTTCGTGTCGCCGTTCGAAACCCCTTTTTGCTGAGCGCGGACTTCCGTATCGTGCCGTTTCCCCGGCCCGCGGTCGACATCTCACGGGCGCCGACGGACTTCGACGCGTTGATCGACTGGTTTGAGCTCGTGAGTTACGCCCTCGTCCTGCTCGAGGAATTCAGTCTAACTGAGATCCGGTCCGCAGTCGCGAGGATCGAAGCGGCTGTCCTTGCGCATGTGAGTTCCTCGCCCACGACGCGGCGGGATCTTGCGGGGGGAAAC
>DASPSQ010000010.1:0-3805 GCA_035623855.1 Thermoplasmata archaeon
GAGCTCGTGAGTTACGCCCTCGTCCTGCTCGAGGAATTCAGTCTAACTGAGATCCGGTCCGCAGTCGCGAGGATCGAAGCGGCTGTCCTTGCGCATGTGAGTTCCTCGCCCACGACGCGGCGGGATCTTGCGGGGGGAAACCGACTCTCGGAACTACGAAAGGTGGTCGACGCCGACCATGTATGGTTCCGGATCTCGCTCGAGCAGCTGCGGTGGTTCCTCTCGGTGGTCGAGCGAGACGACCACGGCGGCAATCGCCAGGCCCTCGGACAGTACGGTCGCCTCCTGGGCGAATCGCTCCGTCGGCACCGGCGCGACGAGCTCGAGCTCTCGGCTGAACTCGAGAAAGAATCCCGACCGGTACCGACGCGCGTCCCCGCGAGAAACTCTAATTAGCGAAGGGAGGACGCACTCGAGGACATGGCGGCGCATCCGGCGGAGGCGGTATGGGTCGAGAAGTACCGGCCGAGCTCGCTCGCGGAGATGGTGGGACAGGACGCGATCGTTCCGCTCCTTCGCGCGTACGCTCGACAGCATTCGATGCCTCACCTCCTCTTCGCGGGTCCGCCCGGCACGGGAAAGACCACGGCGGCCCTCGCGCTCGCCCGGGACCTCTACGGACCCGAGTGGCGCCAGAACTTTCTCGAGCTCAACAGCAGCGACGAGCGAGGGATCGACACGGTCCGGACGAGCATCAAGCAGTACGCCCGAACCTCTCCTCTCGGAGACGTTGGGTTCAAGTTGCTGCTTCTCGACGAGGCGGACAACCTGACCGCGGAGGCCCAGGCGGCCCTCCGCCGCCTCATGGAGCGCTACTCGGGTTCGTGCCGGTTCATTCTATCGTGCAACTACTCCTCTCGGATCATCGATCCGATCCAGTCGCGTTGCGCCGTGTTCCGGTTCCGCTCCTACTCACCGGAAGCCATCCGAAGTCAATTGGAGCGCGTCGCGCGCTCCGAGGGAAAGAAGCTCACCCCCGACGCAACCGAGACCCTCGTGACGGCCAGCGCAGGGGACATGCGACGCGCGATCAATCTGCTCCAACTCTCCGCGGCGGGCTCCGACACGATCACCTCGGATTCGGTCAAGGAACATGCGACGGTCCCCCTCCGCCGCGAAGTGGAGGGAATGCTTGCCGCCACCCTTTCCGGCAATTTTCTCGAGGCCCGGAGCCGACTCTACGCGATCTTCACCGATCGCGGAGCTTCGGGCGAGGACATCCTGAAGGCGATCCACAGTTACCTTCCTGAGATCAACGATTCGATTCTCCCGCCGCGAGAGAAGGTCCGTCTGGTCGAATACCTCGGAGAGGTCGACTTCCGACTGGCGCAGGGCGCTTCGGAGCGCGTCCAGCTGGAGGCCGTCCTCGCACACCTCGCCGCGAATCGGCCATCGGGTCGGTGAGTCCCGTGGCACAGCAGAGGGACGTGGGGGGAAAGCCGGCGGTGTTTCGGCGCGCCGTTGTCGTGGGAGAACTGTCGCTTTCCTCGGCGACCCGCCGATCGATTCGAGCCCGGACGGTGGCGAAGGGGGATCCGATCGCGGCCGGCGAGCTCGCTGGGCTTCTCGCGATGAAGCGTACGCCCGAGCTCATCCCGCATTGCCACATCGTCGGCCTGACGCACGCCCGGGTCGACGTCGTTCCATCGGCACGCGGGGTCCGGGTCCGCGTGACGGCCGAGACAGTCGAGCGGACCGGCGTGGAGATGGAAGCCCTGGTGGGGGCCAGCATTGCGCTCCTCACAGTGTGGGACATGGTCAAGTACCTCGAGAAGGATGCTCGAGGACTCTACCCCAAGACGTCCCTCGGACCCGTACGAGTCCTCACGAAGGAGAAATCCCCCAAGGGCCCATGACGAGCGAACCGAACCTCGGGACCAATCCCGCAAGTCGGCACCACCTCGGCGGAAGCCGCTCGTTGGGGTTCGCCGTACTCTCGGTCTCCGATACGCACACCGAGAGCGACGATCCCTCCGGACACCTTGCCCGCGAGCTCCTTGTCCGAGGGGGCCACAAGGTCGTCCACTACGCGCTCGTCGGGAACTCGGTTGCCGACGCGCGCGAGAAGCTCGACGCGTGGCTCGTCGAGCCCGCCGTGGAGTGCGCGATCACCGTTGGTGGGACCGGCGTAAGCTCAAGGGACCTCTCCGTGGCGACGCTGGAAGCGATGGGGGGAAAGAAGCTCGAAGGGTTCGGAGAGCTCTACCGTTCGTTGAGCTTCGAGGAGGTCGGTCCGCTCGCGATGATCAGCCGCGCGGGCCTCTACCTCGTGCGCGGTAAGCCCGTGTTCGCGCTCCCCGGGAGCGAGCGAGCCGTCCGCACCGCCCTGGAGAAGTTGATCCTGCCCGCGACGATCCACCTGGTGGAAGAGCTCGAGCGGTAGCCCTTCGTGCGGAAGCTCGGACCTAGCCGGGCCGCACGACGAGCGCTCCCATGGGCGGCGGCCCCGGGTCGAGGAGCTGGGGCGGAGAGAGCCCCTGATGGCGGCAGAAGTCCGCCCAGGCCCGGTTGGCGTCCACGTGGTGCGCGAGAAGGATCCCGCGCTCGGAGAGGGCCTCCCACGCGGCCCGCAGCTCGAACCGTGTGCGCGGCTCGTCCGGGCCGTTATCGTAGAGGAAGAGATCGATTCCCGATGCGTTTTGCAGGATCTCTCGGAGCCGGTCCTCCGTGTTCCCGAGGGCGAGCGTCCAACGCGAGCGCAACGACGGCGCGACAAATTGCCCGACCCCGATCTCGCGAACCGCGGCCGCCCGTCCGGCGGTCGGACCCGGTCCGAGCGAGGTGAGCTCGCCGGAGCCATTGCGGTCGAGAGCCGCGAGCATCCAGGCGGTGGAGTAGCCGGGGCGGACCCCGGTCTCGACGATCTGCCGGGGCCGGGCGGCACGCACGAGGAGATAGAGGAGAGCTCCCTGAGGAAGCTCCCGAGCGAACGCGAGACCCGCGCCGCGCTGCAGCAGCAGATCCGGTAGATCGCTCTCCCGGATCTCCCGGCGGAACCGAGCGAGGTCCACGGGGCCCGAACGGGTTAGCTGGGCGATCCGATCGACCGCGGCTTGACGAAAGAGGAGCATCCGCTGCCGGATCGCCTTGCGGGCGGCAGGAGTGAGGAGCGCGGGCGGTCGGCCGTTTCGATCGACGTACGGGACGGCGTCCCCGGCGACGGAGCGCTGAACCTCGACCGGAGGAGTCGTACTCCCGCGTCCGGGAGAAAAGGCCACGAGATTCGCCATGGGCAACAATCTACAAAACCTGCTCGGCCCGGACTCGGTCCCGGGGCCTCGCGGGCCTCGCAACGAGGCGTCGGGGACGCACGGTGGCCCTCGCGCCAGTGCGCGCATTTATAGGGGATGTGTGTCGATGGGGTAGGTCGAGTTCCATGGGTGTGGTGGAAGTCAGTTCGCCGAACTTTGACAAGTTCGCGCAAGAGAGCGGAGCGGCGGTCATCGACGTCTGGGCCCCCTGGTGTGGCCCGTGCCGAATGGTCTCTCCGATCGTCGAACGGCTGAGCGAGAAATACAAGGGAAAGGTCGCATTCGGCAAGATGAATTCGGACGACAACGGCGAGAAGGCCGGCGCCCTCGGCATCATGAGCATCCCGACGCTCCTGTTCTACAAGCAGGGGAAGCTCGTCGATCGGATCGTCGGCGCATATCCCGAGGAAGTCATCGACGAGCACGTCCGACGGCTTCTCTGACTCCGCCGCCCCGGAAACGGGCGCGGTTTCCCCGCGGCCAAAGGGCCGCTCCCACGTCCACGGCTCGAGCCGGCTAGTCCGCTCGAGGGAGGAAGCCGCCCTTGAGTGCCC
>DASPSQ010000020.1:0-30359 GCA_035623855.1 Thermoplasmata archaeon
ATCCGCTCGGGGTTATGCAACTTCATTCTTCTTCGGAGTTCGCACACGAGCCAAAGAGTTAAGGCAATTGTCGGTCTATAGTCAACGATGTCCCTCGCGGATCCGCAGACCACCATCACAATTCGACAGAGTACGCGAAAGCTCCTTGAATCGGTCAAGCCGGCCGGTCAAACGTACGATGAGCTCCTTCGGGGTCTCGTCGATGAGCACTATCCGCCAGAGCTGATGGAAGAGCTCAAGCGTCGGATGAACTCCAGTCCACGCGGCCGAATGGACACCGAGGTCTACGCTGGACCCAAGCGGTGACCCTCTACCGCGTCGGGTATGAGCCCGAGGCAGACGACGAGTACTGGAAGCTTCCCCCGCGGCTCAGGCGAGAACTTCGCATCCGCCTGGCTTATCTGAAGGCGGGCCCGTTCCGCTCGTATCCGAACCTTCAGATCAAAGAGGTCACGGATGTACCGGGAGCCTGGCGATTTCACCTCCGGGGATACCGGGTCTTCTACCGTGTCGATGGTTCGGTAATCTGGGTGGTCATGATTTGGAAGGATCGCCCGAGTGCATACTCTTCCTCGACTCTCCGAGAGGTCCGACGTAGGATGAGATGACCCGCCGAAGGCGGGACTTCGAATCCAATCGTGGTGTATCCACTTTATCTTGTAACAGCAAGCGCATCCGCTCGGGGCTACGAACTACACCGACAGCTATGGGATCCGATTCTATAGGAAGAGCCTCGTTTCAGGCGGATGCTCCATTGGCCAAGTTGCCGCGACCGTGCGCGCTGAGAGGCTGCCCTCGCGGATCCGGAAGTACGGCGGCGGATTCGTTAGTTGACGAAACACCCCTTCGCGTTGTCCAGACACTTCTAAGAATCATCGACTCTGAGAGCGAGTCTCTTCTCCTGGGCCCGGGCTAATTTCCTCGTTCAGCAGTCGGCCCGATCGCGCGGCGGTACGGTGCGAGTGGAAACTGCCCGAGCTGTGCCCTAGGTGGCCGGCGGGCCGCGTTCAAGTACAAGAGACGCTCGCCTCGGGTCGATCGGCTTGCGTCCGGGTCCTCCGCCAACTCTCTCGGGAATCTCTCCCAAGCAAGCAGAGTTTCGGGTTTCGATGACGGTAGAATGGGCTTCTCTGCCGGCGCCCGTCCTCCGGAGGGGTTCGCTGCACCACTGTATCCTCCGCGCGGTCAGCCCGCAATTTGGATTCGGAAATTCGGCACTACCACTGCTTCACTGAGTGCCGGTGCCGGCTCGCAAGTCCGACGGAAATCCGTCCTTGGTTGGGCGAATCGAAGTGACAATCCTTTTCTTCGTCCGATGAGCCGAGCCCTCTGGCCAAGCGCCGTCAACGGGGCGTGGAGCCTTTTCCAGCATATCCCTAAACTCAAGCTGTTCGATGGAGTATTATTCGCACGGTTCAGAGAGGGTGTCGCGCTAGTCGCGGCTGGGTGTGGCTCCGGGCCGCGAAGTAAGATTCCGGGGGATCGACGCACAGCCCGCGCGGGTATGCCGCGAGGCCAGAGTGACCGTGGCCGATCTCACTGGACCTGGCAAGCGTCAGGTGGGAGCACCGCAAAAGGCGCAGAACAGGGCCCCCTGATCAAGCGGGCGACTGCACGATCTGCAGAGCCGCAGTTGGGGGGGAGCCGCGACGGGCGCAGCCCCTGCAGCTGGAGTCGGTCCTGCGGTCACCTCGCTGGGCTGGGGCGAAACAGAGCCGGAAGTCCCGGGGACCTGACCTGAAAGTTGAGGCGGATTGGCGATAGGATAACCAGTCGCGGATGGGGCTGGATACGGAACCCCTGGGGGTGGGGGTGGAGGGTACGCCATTCCGGGCGGTGGAGCTGAATACGCGGCCCCCGGGGGCGGGGGCGGAGGTGGAGGGTACGCCGCTCCGGGCGGTGGAGCTGAATACGCAGCCCCTGGGGGCGGGGGTGGGTACGGAACTGGGTAGGCCGGATAGACGTGTCGCCTCCTCCGCCGCACTTCTACGAAGCCCACAACGCCAATGATCGCGATCACTACAACGACAATGACAATCAGCCAATCGAACGAGGTCGACGGGGGTGAGGGAGCCACTAATGGACCCAGCGTCCCGTTCGCGCCCGCGGTCAAGGTCGCTGTTCCGCTCCCCGAATCGGTTACCCCCGAGATACCCTCCGCGGTATCCGAACCAAAGTTGTAGGCGTGGGGGACGTTCTCAAGGGTGCCGCTATTGAGGTATTGGAGTTGCATGGTCATCGAGCCGGCGGTGGCGATCGTGTTTGAACCACCCCCGGGGCCACCGATGATGAGCTCTGCATCATAGTACGTTCCTACGGCATTATACACACTTCCGTTGACCCCGAACATCGGAGTGAACTGGGTTGAGTCCCCCCATGGGAACGTCAGGTTGGCGTACACATCCCCGTCAATAGCAAACGAGACTTCCGGCCTGTTGCTGCTGTTGGCGCTAGCGAGGAGCTCCAATGCAATGGGCTGCCCGACATACGAGATGTGATTCGAGAGCTCCACGAGGTCGCAGACGAACCCGCCGTTCGACCCCCAACCGCAATTCGAATCCCCGCATGCCGGTCCGCTGCAGAGGACATTCTTCGTGACGGCTGCGCCCGAGGACGAGTCATTGAATAGGTCGAGCCTGAAGTCCGTAATCTGATTCGACTCCGTGTTGATGTAGGCCACGGTCTGCGACCAGAATACGAACGCGTTCCCGGAAGCATCGGAGAAGATGAACACGGCATTCAGCTGGAGACTCGCGTAGTCATCCGGCTGGCCCGGACCATGAGACCCGTGCAGAGAAGCGTTCCAGGTCTGGAATCCGCTGATGTTCACCGTGCCAACGAACTCGGGGGTGAGGTAAGCATAAGGCGAAACTCCAGGGAATACCCCGAAATCGGCAATGCCCATCGGGGCCGGTTCGTTCGTATAGATCTCATTGGGGTTCACCGGGGTATCCGATTGCAACCCCTTATCCCGCGATCCCGTCGGTCCGAGGAAAGGGGAATACCGTGTTCCGCCCGAGGATGCGCTGGAAACGGGCGTGGACAGCGCGGGGATGGCTGCCCCCCCGTGGGCGGCAGACGTTGGCCACAAGCCTCCAACCAACGTGATTGTAACCAGTACTATGACGCCCACCAACGTGCAAGCAGAGTGCGGCTTCTTGGAAGATGCCGATGCTGAAATCGCCCACCCGAGATCGTCCCTTCGAGCCGACATATCCTACCTTCGTTGCGAGTGCGCCTGTTCCGTGAGTTCGACCGAGCCCGCTTCCGAGCGAAGGGGAGAGGCTGCGGATCGGAAGGCCAACATCAGACCTCGATCGCGGCCGTCGTGGGCGCGTGGGTCGTACTCGTCTCCAGCGAACCGGAACGAACTCTGGACCACCGACGCCGTCCAAAGCCCACACACAGGGGTTCTTGGCCACCCGCGGGCCGAACCGAGCGGCACGGTTACTCAAACAGGACAGAACTTGACCACCTAGACAGAACATTCGCACTTCGTGAAGTTCAATTGACGATTCCAAAAAGTAGAACCTTGCGGGAAAATTCCCGGGTAATGGGCGAGAAACAATTCGCCTGGCATGGGCGAATCCGCTCCGCGATTTCGAGGTGGTTGGGATTTGCCGCAAACTGCCTCCGAATCCACTCGGAGCACTCCGAGAGGACCTAGTGGAATCTCAAATGTGCCTGGGCCAGGCCTTCTCGAGAGGCTGGATGGATCTCGCAATGGCTCCTAAGCCTTGTCCAAACCTTTGGCAAATTAGACCTGCGGGCACTCCCCGTCGCGTCAATCCGGCTTGACGAACTTGTCCTGTGACGCCAGCCCCTACCGGTTAGCATGCGACGTGGGTACGTGATTTGGGGCGTTGTTCTGTTGATCATCGGAATCGTGATAATCACAGCCGTCCTGTATTCGGTAGCGACCTGCCCCTCCGGGTACACCTGCACGGCGAACCCGATCGGGACTGGCATCAGTGTCTTCCTGATCGTTTGGGGTGCCCTGCTGTTGATGATCGGCATTCGTGCCAGAGCGCCGATGCGTCCGCTCGCCGCTCCGGGCTTCTATCCCCAAACTTATCCCCCGTCCCCGGGTTACGCGACCGCTCCTGGCTACGGCACGCCGCCGGGGCCACCGGCGCCATCGCAGTATTCCATGCCTCCGGCGCCACCTCCCGCCCCCCCGACATTTCAGGTCGCTCCTCCAGCGCCGCCCCCGGCCCAGCCGCCCCCCGGGCCGCCGGCGCCCAATTGCGTCGGCTGCGGAGCGCCCACAACGTTTGTGGCACAGTACGGGCGATTCTACTGCCCCTCCTGTCAACGCTACGTTTAGGTCCGCACCCCTCCTCGAAGCCAGGGGGTTCGGCCAACGCGTGGATCTTGAGGGAGCTCAGCCCATGGGGCTGCAATATCTACGGGGTACCCGCCGAGAACACTCCACCGGAGGAGATTCTTCGCGCCCATCCTCCGCATCGTGGCCACGTGTCTGATTCTTTTCGCGATCGTCACGCCTTGGTGGAGTCCTTCGACCTGCGTCGAGTCGAACCTTCAGATGTACTGCGCGCACGAGTAGCAGTAGTACCGGCCGTACTGGGGGATGAAGGTCGCCGGTTTGCCACACGCGGCACAGGTCGGTAACGCGGGCATCGGCGCCGGCGGAACCGCCGGGCCCGCCCCAGTGGTGGGGGCTCGAATGGGAGCGGGGACTGCGGCGGGGGCCGCAGGGACCGGCTGCGGGGTCGTGGGCTGAGGCCAAGGAGCGGATTGTGTCGCGGTCGGGTAGACCGGTTGGACCTGCGGCGACCAGCCCGGCTGTCCCTGGGATGGATATCGCGGAGGCAGGGCGGACGGGGTTGGCTGCTGTCCGGGAAGGGCATGGTACTCAACCACCGGGGGCGCTGAAGCCGGCGGGGGTTGCGGCGCGTGCTCCGCCGGTTGTGATCCACCGCCCGGTGCGATGATCATTGGAGCAGGAGGGGATCGAAGCTCCGGCGAGGGGTAATAGGGGGTGGGCGGCGCCTGGGTCGCCGGCTGCGGAGCCGTCGGTTGGCCGCCGGGCACATAGTACGCCGTAGGCGACTGGCCGGGTGGCTGGCCGTATGGCGGGTACGCCGGAACGGATGCGCGCGCCAAGTCAGCCTCGAACCGCTCGAGGAGGTCGTGGCCTCTCTTTCTCGGCGCTCCGGCCACGGCCATCGCGGAGGGGGTGAACTCGTACTCCTTGCCGCGGAAGAGGGGCCCGGCCCCCGCGGCGTATCCATAAACGTTGAGGACCGAGTCTGGCCCGGCGGGGTAGAAGAGCAGCTCGAAGACGACGGCACCGGAGAGCTTGCCGCTCACGGCCACGAGGCTTCCCTGCGTGGGATGAATGTGGAGGTGTTGCCCCCAGACCGGGTAGCGTTTCTCGCTCCCATCGGCCGCCTCATCGATAACGGTCAAGCCGTTGTTCGCAAGCCAGGCGAGGCTGAATGCCCGCACCTGGTCGACGCCGACGCCCGGGACCCGGATTTGCCGCTGCGTTCTCGTCATGGCGCTCGACGTGACACAGTGCGACGCGGCGAAATGTTGCTTCGTAAAATTCAGTTGACGTGCCGAACCGGAGTTGGGGACCTCCGGCATACGGATCGGTGGAATGGATCGATATGCAACACCCCAAGTGATGAGAACACTCGAAGGTGGGTCCCCGGGGGCTGATCGGGGACCCGGAAACTGTTAACGGAGTGACCGTCTAGATGGCCAGAAACTGTGATCGTCGCAGCCCCTCCACAGGCATCCGTTCTGCGAAGACATCCCTCGGCGCGCTCGGCTCGGATCGCGGCATGCTGCCTGGTCCTTCTTGTACTCGCGGTCGTTCCGCTGGCCGAGTCCAGTACGAATCTACCTCCTCACTCCTCCAGGGTGGGGACGGCCAGCAGTGCCGCGTGCATTTCCGCTGCCTGCCCTCGTGAATCGTGTCAGTCCTCCTTGTCGGCGCCGCGATCAGTATCGGGGACTGGGCTTCAGTGTCCAGCCGCTGTATCACCGGCGGGAACCGACACCCAATCGTTTACGTCGGTTCGGTCCGATCCGACCCCTGGTGGGGACCCTAACCCGGCCCGGGATCTCGCATGGGGCCAGCTCGAGGGACCGGTTGCCACCGCGGCTGCGGGAGGGGGCTTCGCGTCGGATCCTATCGGCGACGAAGCCGTGCTGTTTGGAGGAGTGAACGGGACCTCTCTCTCTGCGAACACCGAGGTCTACAACGAAGCGACGAACATTTGGAACCCCTTAACCCCCCCAACGGCGCCTTCGGCTCGGGCCGACTTTGCCTTCGCGTCAAACGACTCAGGCCGGACCGCCGTCCTCTTCGGGGGGATTGTTGACGTGACGGATCTGAGGCCCGACAACTCGACCTGGGTCTATTCGTTCACGCAAAAGACGTGGACGAACGTAACTTCCGGCGTCGCTCCGCCCGCTCGGGAGGACGCGGCGTTCGCGATCGATCCCACGGCCGGGTTCGCGCTCCTGTTTGGGGGATGGAATCGGGATTTCGGACCGACAAGTACGGTCACCTACAACGACCTCTGGGAGTTCGACCTTTCGAGCGACGTATGGACCGAGCTCGACTCGCAGGGAAGCGTTCCCCCACCGCTCGAAGGGGCGAGTCTTGCCTGGGAACCCCAGGACGGTACCTTCCTACTGTACGGAGGTTGCTACCCGTGTTCGTCCAGCATCTGGTCACTCGATCCTGCCACGGTCACTTGGACCAAGCTCCCGTCCGCGGGCGGGGCAGTACCGTCCCCGAGGGCGAGCGGCGCATGGAGCTGGGATCCCGTCGACCAGGCCGCGGTGCTCTTTGGGGGGACGAACGGTCAGGAGACGTTCAATGACACCTTCGAGTACATTCCCGCGACCAACGGTTGGATCAACGAGTCGACCCCGACTGCGCCCTCCGCACGATCGGTCCCCGCCTACACCTGGCTCAACGTAACGGGCAACGAAACGCTCCTCCTCGCCGGCGGCAGCGGGACTCCCGCGGTCACCCCCGCCCTTTGGAGATTGGCCCCCACCGCGAACCTCTCGGTGGAGGTGCAGAACGCCTCGAACGGCGCCGCCGTGAGCGGTGCGCGAGTCAGCATCGGGAGCGCCTTCGAAGGGACGACGGACGCTTCGGGATTCCTCAATCTGACCCAAGTCAACCCGGTCGAGATCCTCATGCACGTCTCGCGCTTGGGCTATGCGGTCGCGGGAAGTTCGTTCTGGCTCTCTCCAGCCTCCTCCACCTCCGTCCAGTTCGACCTCTCGCCGGTCGCGCCGTCCGACGTCAGCTTCCACCTCTTGGCATACGGCACGACCGTCTCGCTCGGCGGGGTCGTCGTGAACCTCACCGTGGACCACCAGTTCCTGGACGAATCGCCCGTGACGACGGATGCTTCGGGTTGGGCCAACTACACCCAGGTACCGACGGAATCTCCCGCACCCCTGGCGGCCGCCGTGGCGACGTCCTTAGAGAACTACACTGCGACCCAGAACTTCTCGTTGCCTTCGGGCTCCAATCTGGAACTCACGCTCGAGATGACTCCGTATCCCCGGCTCGAGATCGAAGTCGATGGTCTCCTCGCGAACGCTACCCGGGTGCCGGTCCAGAACGCTCAGGTCACCGAGAGCGGTCTCCCGATCGGGCAGACGCGTCCCACCGGGTGGTTGAACACAACCTCGCCGTTTCCCGGTGGATCGGTCGTCCTCGTCGTTAGCGCGTTCGGATTTGCGACGAACACTTCCAACGTCACGCTGCCGTTCGCGGGCACGTTCCTTGATCGGTTCTTGCTCTCCGGCCTACCGTTCGGAAACATCAGCGTGACGGTCCTGGACAAGGTCACTCACCAACCGATCATAGGAGCGGTGGCGGAGGCCACGGGCCAGGCGAACCGGACGACGGTGGCGGCGCACATCATCCGGGGCACGAACCTGAAGCTTCCGGCGCCCTTGTCGGTACCGCCCGGGTACTATTTCATCAGCGTCAGGGCCTACGGATACTTCCCGTACAATTCGAGCGCGCCACTCCTGGTCTCTTCCCGGGCCGTCATATCGCTCATCGTCAACCTCACGCTTCTTCCAGGAGCGAACGTGAGCGTCTTGGTCCACGATCGCGCGACCGGCCTCCCTCTCTCGAACGCCAGCGTGGCGATGGGCAGCCTAGGGCCGAACCGTACGAACGCAGAGGGTTGGGTCAACTTCACCAACGTCCATTTCGGCATCGCGAACGTGTCGGTGGTCGACCCGGGCTACAACATCAACAACACGACGGTCGCTCTGGCCCCCTACGAAGAGATCCCGGAGTATCTGGTCAACCTGACCCCGCTCTCTCCCAGCACGAGTGGCCCGTCCGGCGGCGAACTACTCGGGGCCTTCACGCCCGCCCCCTACGTTGTCGTTCTTTTCCTCGCGGTAGTGGGCGCGGTCGTGTTCCTTCTCGTTCTCCGCGTCGAAACTCGGAGGACCGGCAGCGCCGACGAAGAGTCGATCGGCGGGCCGGGGCGCGAGGAAGGTTGAATCCGGACGCTCTTCCTCCCCCCATGACGATACAGGCCACCGGCCGCGGATGACCGCCGGGCTTCGGGAAGCTCCACCTCGTGCCTCACAACGAGCGCACTTCGGTGCTCGAGATCGTTTCGACCGAACCGATCAGGGTGGTGAGCCGAGCACAAGGAAGACGACCACGAACAGGCCTGCGATCGCGATCGAGGTGAAGAGGAGGGCCGCCGCGGGGTCGACGAACAGCGCGACGAGGAACAGCCCCGTGGCGATCCCGGCCCCGAGCACTCCCGGCACCCCAGGGTACTGTCCGGGCGGCGCGCCGGCCTCGACTGAGCGCGAGCGAAGGACCTCACGGAATCGAGGGGAGAGCTGGTCCCGCGCCGATGGGTCGGTATCCGGTTCCCGGCCGACTCGGGACCGGGAGGGAAGTTGGATGCCCCTTCCGGTGACCGGGCGGAGGAACGAGAGCAAGGTGGCGAGCACCGCGAGCGATGCGAGGCCAACAAACCAAGGGTCGTTCGACGCCCGGAGCGGCAGGTAGACGGCCGCCCGCCCAGCGATGATGGCACCGACCCCCGTGACCTGCTGGCCCAACCCCGCGAACGTCGCGGTCAGCAGGCCGGCCGCGTCGTCCGGACGCGACGAGCTCGCGCGGATCGCGGGCGCCGCGAGGAGCAGGAAGGAGACCGCCAGGGACAGCTGAAGTCCGAACAATCGGACTCCCGCTCCCACCTCGGTCCGTTCCAAGCTCAGGAAGAGGAACACCGGCCCGACAAGGAGTGTTCCCCAAGCGAACTCGCCCGCGGCGGAGCCGATCGCGGTCGGGTTGGCGAGCGCGAAGATTACCTCGAGAGCGAAGAACAGCGAGCCGATCGCGAAGACGATCGTGGCGTGGGGCAGGTCGAGGGTATTGTAGAGGACCAAAAAGAACCCGAGAACGAACGCGAGTGCGGCCACGGGAACCTGCGAAGAAGAGAGATCAGAAAGACCGACCCCAGCGACGTACAGGAACGGCAGGAGACCCAGAATCGCGAAGGGCGAGAGCTGGAGTCTCATGCGGCCAGGTCCCCCAGGCGCGCCCGAACGTAGCGGCCTGTCACGTGGCGGAGGAGGTCATCGCGCCCGTGGATCGTGACCGGGAGCCCGGCAGCTCGCACGGTCGCCACCGCACGCTGGGTGCGGGCCACCTGGGGACCCGCGACGAACCGTTCGGTCCGCTCGGCGAGAGGGTCGTTGAGCGGGGGGAAGAGTTCGAGAGGGTCGGGGACGAAGGTGTGGATGTGATGGCCCGCCTTACGGAATCGCGTCAAACCTCCGCGGGTGAAGTCGGGAACCGGATCGAGGGCGGTGAACGCGAAGACGACCGCCGGTCGATTCAAGTGCTGGGCGAGGTACTCGGTCGCGTCCTCGAGCTGAAAGATACCGGGTTCGATCTTGGCCGCGCCAATCACGCGCTCAATCTCGTAGCTCTGGTCGACCGATCGGCCGAGTGGAAGAAATGCTACCGGTCCATCCGTGAAGGTCAGTACCGCCACGCGATCGCCCTGTCCGAACGAGTATCGGGCGACCAAGAGCGCCGCATCCACGGCGAGGTCGAGCGCCTCGCGTGCGGGGGGACCCATTCCCATCGGCCGGGTCACGTCCAGGAGCACCGCGACGTCGATCCGGCTCTCAAGCTCCCACTCCTTCACGAGGAGCTGTTCGAACCTCGAGCGCTTCCAGACAATCGTCCGGAAGTCGTCGCTCGGCTGGTACTCTCGCAGGGAACGGAACTCGGTGCCATATCCCTGGGGGCGCGCGAGGAGACGTCCGACCGTCTCGCTGCGCAGTCGCTCAGTGATCTCGGTGGTCCAAAGTGCGACCTGGGGGAGGACCTGCACGGGCCAACGGTCCTCAATCACCGCGGCACGGTAGGCGATGCCGAACGTGTCGTGGGCAAGGACGTCGAGAGGACCGATCTCGACCGCCCCTCGACGCGTTCCACGGTAGGCGTAGGCGAGCGATTTTGGGTCCCCTGCGCTCCACCACGCCGTGAGACGCGGTGAACCGACGATCGACTCGAGTCCTTCGGGCAGGCGGTCGTAGATCTCGGCGTAGAAGCCGGTACGCCTGCGGTTGGCGATCTGGAGAGCCATCGTTCCTACGGCACCCAGCGCGATGACCGAAGTGTTCTCCGACCGCTGGACCTGGAAGTCCTCCGGTTGGAAGTCGCGAGTCGCGAGACCGAACGCCAAGATTTCGACACCGACCAGCGCCACTGCAAGGACGCCGACCAGGAGGAGCATGACGTTGAGCGCCAGATAGCCCACCAGGAGGGCGGCTAGGCTGCCCGCGAGCAATCCCCACCCTCGGTAGGTCAGAACCACGGGCGAGTCGGCCAACCGAGTTCCTCCTGTGCGGACCGATCTATCGAGGGGAGCGGACCCGGTCGACGACCGAATCGATGACCTCTCGGAGGAGCGCTTCCGAACTGGACGGCCCACTCCCGGGGGGCCGACCCCGCTTCGCGTCAGGACGGAGGACGACCCGGTGATTGAGGACGGCGAACACCGCGCTTCGGACGTCATCCGGCAATACGTAGCGGCGTCCGTCCAGAAACGCCAACGCACGGGACGCGAGCATCAGGTGGACGCCGGCCCTGGGTGACGCTCCGACTTGGATCCGGGGGTCCTTCCGTGTTTCCCGAACGATGTCGGCCATGTAGGCCAGTACGTCAGGGTGCAGGAACACCTCCTTGTGGCTCGCGCGGAGAGCCCCGATCTGCTCTCGGGAGAGCAGGTGAGCCGGCACGTCATGCCCGGGGTCCGCGGCCTGGGTCGTGAGGATCCGGATCTCCACGTCCCTTGGAGGGTACTGGAGCACGTAGCGGAACATGAACCGGTCGAGTTGGGACTCCGGAAGAGGGAACGTCCCCTCCTGGTCGAGCGGGTTCTGGGTCGCGATCACGAGGAACGGCCGTGGGATAGGGTAGGTTCGACCGTCGACCGTGACTTGGAACTCCTGCATCGCCTCGAGAAGCGCCGACTGGACCTTGGGCGGCGCCCGGTTGATCTCGTCCGCGAGCAGAACATTCGAGAAGACCGGCCCCGGACGGAACTCGAACTGCTGCGTCTTCGCGTTCAGGATGACGTTCCCGACGATGTCGAGCGGCAGCATGTCGGGAGTAAACTGGATCCGCCGGTACGTCAGGTCCAACGCCCGCGCGAACTCGCGGACAAGGTAGGTCTTCGCGAGCCCCGGCAGGCCCTCGAGTAGTACGTGACCGTCGCACGACAGCGCGATGGTGAGCGCCTCGATTGCCCCCGGGTAGCCGATCACCGTCTCCCCGATGACCGACTGAAGTCGTTCCAGCATGGAGGCCGCCGGGGAAGGGACGACCGGAGACGTTCCGGCCGACGTGTCGGGAGCCGGCTGCTCCGAACTCGTCGGGCGGGAGTTGGACGCAGGATCGCTGTTATCGGACGGTAATTCAGGGCCGATCACGAATCGCCTCCGTCGGGGGCAGGAGTCTCTCGAGCTCGACGAGCGCTTGATCGAGCTCTTCCCGTTTCCGTTGAGACCAACTCGGTCCCAGCCACTTCTTGATGAAATCCGGCATCTCAGCCGCTTCTGCCCTCTGGGCATTGTGCCGAGCGGAGTCGAGCTGGCGGGCGACGCGGAGGAGGTCCGCGGTGCCGGGCGGAAGCTCTCCGCGGGCGCTCCAGAAATGGGGGGGTCGGCTCGAGGAGATGTGGTACCGTGAGCTGAGCTCGCCTTCCAAGAACCCCTGGACTTCCCGGATCGCAGGCTCGAACCGCCCGGCACGGACCGCCTCATCCACCCGGTCGAGCGGAGTCTTGATCCAGCTCCGGTCCACTCCGACGGTCTTCAGAATCGGTGGGTTCCGGCCCACGCGAACGACGAGCCACAGGATCACGAAGAACGAAATGACGACGACAGCGAGGCCGTAGGTGATCGTGGGGGTGACATCGCTTAGCCAGGCAGCCGGGTCGGTCACCAGGACGTGCCCTCCCTGGGAGGAGGAGTTTCCTGCGATGGTCGGCCCGGAACCGGTACGGTCGATGCAACCGACCATGGGGACCGCGGTGCCCGGCGTTTGCCGACCGGGGTCTCCGCATAGATGCGCTGCACGATCCCCCGGAGATCCCCGGGGGTCCAATCGCTCTCCCTCCCGAACCGGACGGGCTCGTAGAGCCGGTAGAGTGAGTAGAGGAGCGAGGGAAGGTTGCCCGAATCCGGCCGCAGGCCGTGTGCGAGGACGTCCCGCCCGGTCCAGTGCGGGGGAAACGTCGTGCCGAAGGCACGCTGGACATCGACCATGACGAGCGGGAAGGCGGCGAGGACCGCCTTCGAGTACTCGGACTTCGCGAGAAACTTTTCGATCTCTCGCAGCGCCGGGAAATCGCCGGGCTCGGCCGGGTCCCCTGTACGTTCCCCGGGGGCGGCTTTCGAGTCGGGTACCATCCTTCCTTCCTAGCCGGGGCTACTACAAGTAGAGAGCGAAGCGACGTTCCGGGCCCCTGCCTCGCCGGCGGGTGCCCCGCGGACCTGAACTAGTGTATCACCGGGAAAAGTCTTGGGGCCAGGAGCGGGATTCAATGGATTGAGGCGAGGTCCTCGTCCAGCATTCGTCGATCGTCCCGGTTGCGGATTCTGCGGCCGATCAACTGGGCCTTCTCAAGGTACCGTTTCGTCTCTTTCGGTTTGCGGGCGACGGCCGTCGCTCGAGCAAGGGCTTCGTAGGCGTACGCCTCGTAGAAGGGGGCCAGCCTCCCCCGCCGAGCGAGCTCGAGCGCTCGGTGGGCATGGTAGCGGGATGGCTCCTCCCGACCGAGGACGGCGTAGACGCGGGAGATCTGCCACTCGGCGATCGATCGATTCAGATCTCGGCCGGCCTGGCCCCAATGGTACCGAGAGGCATGGGCTGCATGGATCATTTCGTCGTTCTCTTCCCGAGTCCGCCGTCCTCTATCGAGGAGCGACCAGGTGTAGTTGAAAAGGTCCGCCCCGATCTTTCGGTGCAGGCGCTGGGGGACTGGATCGGATCGCCGCTTCACGGGCAGGTGACGCCCCGACGAGATATGCCCTCTTCTTCCGTTCGAACGGGGGGCTGGGAATGAGGGGTCTCGGCTCCGACTACGGTTCGATAATCCGATGGGGCCTAGAGTACCCCGGCAGGCTGGTCCGGAGATCTGGAGCGGGTCGGTCCGCTCGATGACCGAGGACCTCGAGGGCCGCTACCGGGGTGCGGGCTGGGGAGATTTTCGGCGGACCAGCCACGCGACATATGCAGGCAGTCCATTCGCCTCCGACGCCGGCCGGAATTCGGTTCGAGTGAACAGAAAGTGCCGCTCGAGTGACCGAGCCACCTCCTCGACGGATGGGCGGTGGGGAGGCCCACGCGGATCCACGTATTCCCGGGCGACCCACGCCAAGAGGAACCCACCACCGGGCCGGACCACCCGAGCTACCTCGCGAGCGTAGTCTGCTCGACGCCCTATCGGAATCGTGTGAAAGCACCCGTTGTCCATCGCGCCCGAGAATCGCCCACGCGAAAACGGAATGGCCAGGCCATCCCCTTCCCGGACGTCGACTGGCAGATGCGCCTTCGTCGCTCGTTCATTGGCTGCCCGTACCGCACCGGGCGAAAGGTCGATTCCGTGCACTTCGAACCCCTTACGGGCGAGGAAGAGCACGTTCGACCCAGCCCCGCACCCGACGTCCAGGACGGCAGACCCCGCCGACCAGAATCCGCGCCGGACGGCCTCCCGGACCTGTGGGCTAGGTCCTGGATCAAACCATGGCAACTCCCAGTACCGCCGGGACTCGTATGCTGCACGCCACTGGGCCCAAGCGGTCGAGGAACTCCCCCGAGGCCGAGCGTCTCCAGAACGAGCAGTCATCGTCCACCCGATTCGTTCACACTGCGCATCTCGAGGTAGCCCCGTCCAGACAACGGTTCGGGGACTCGAGCGATGGACTCGATCGAGGAAGACCCATCTGCCATCCACCGGGAAACCGTCGCCTCCGGCCGTCCCTCTTCCTCATTTCTCCCGCCAGCTGAACACGCGAGCGGCCAGAACGCTGAACACCACCGCCAGCACCCCGACGACCACGACGTCGGTGAGGACCGCGCTGGGGTTGTTGAACACCATGCTGTTGTTGAGACCGTCGATGACGTAGTAGAGCGGCAACACGTGGGCGACCGTTTTGAGGTACGCGGGGAACAGAGAGACCGGGAAGAAGGTCCCGGACAGGAACATCATCGGGAAGGTGATGATGTTTCCGATCACGCCGGCACTTTCCGGGGTACTCGACACCGACCCGGCGAGCAGCCCGAGGGCTACGAAGAACACTGGCCCGACGATGAGGAATGGGGCGGCGAGCCATGTGATCGTCACGTGCGCGCCGAACACGGCCTTCCCCACGGCGACCAGGAGGAATGCGGAGATCGTCGCGAGGATGACGTACCACAGAAGCGTCGCGGTCAGCCATTCGCCACGGCTGAGAGGGGTCAGCGAGAGCTGCCGGAAGAGCTTGTCCCGCTTCCACGTCGAGCTGATGTTGACCATCGAGAACATCGGGCTGACCAGAATCGAGAACCCGATCAGTCCGGGCACGAGATAGTCGATGTAGGAGTAGATCGTCGAACCGACGTTGAGGAAGGTCGGGGTCACGACCGGGAAACCCCCGGCGAGCTTCAGGTTCATGCCGTTGGCGGCTCCCTGAATCGCGCCTTCCACGATCCCCGAGGAGGATCCGGCCGACGGGTTGGTATACACGAGGAGATGGACCGGGATGCTATGGTTCACGTCGTAGCCGAATCCCGCCGGGACCACGAGACCGGCGCTCAGGCTGTTGTGCGAAAGATAGCTCGAGAGGTTCCCCGCGCTCGGCGATACGAACGATAGAGAGACCGCTCCCGTGGTGTTCAGGAGCGCGAGGAACTCCTGGCTCTGCGGCGAGTCGTGATCGAGGTTCTGGACCGTGAGGGGAACCTGAGAGCTTCCCGAGCTCGCAAAGACCGCTCCGAAAATCAGGACGAGGATGATCGGAAAAATCAGGGAAAAAAAGAGCCCGAGCGGGTTGCGGAGATAGCCTTTCGCAAACGCCGGGAAGTAGACGAAGACCCGGCGCAGATTCATCGGACCGCCTCCGGTTTTTCCGATGCGGGAAGTACCCCGTCCTCCAGTCGGCCCACCAGACGAATGAAGACGTCTTCGAGGGTGTCGCTGATCGTCGTGAACGAGTGCCAAGGGAGACCACTCGCCTCGATCGCCTGGAGGACGCGGAGGACATCTCCCTTCGAGCCGGTCTCGACTTCGACGCCGCCGTTGACCCGGTCCGCGGCGAACCCGAGCGCTCGAAGCCGATCCGCAAGAGCGGCATCCCCCGTGAACCGCACTCGCGCGCGTCGGCCGTACTTCGTGATGATCTCGTCCGGGGCCCCGGTCGCGATAATCTTGCCAAAGTTGATGATCGCGATCCGATCGGAGAGCTGCTGCGCCTCTTCGAGATAGTGGGTCGTCAGGAAAACCGTGCGTCCTTCTGTCCGAAGACGTCGGATGACGTCCCAGATCGACCGGCGGGCTCGAGGGTCCAGCCCCGTGGTGGGCTCGTCGAGGAAACAGATCTCGGGATCGTTGACGAGCGCGAGCGCAACCCCGACCTTCTGGTGCTGCCCTCCGGAAAGAGTATCGTAGTAGCTGTCGGCCTTGTCGGTCAGCTCGACGCGAGCGAGGAGTTCCTCGGGGTCCACCGTGCTCCGGAAGAGTCCCGCGTAGAGCCGAATCGCCTCCCGGGGGGTCAGCTTCGGGAAGAAATGAAAGTCCTGGGGAATGACCCCGATCCTCGTCTTGAGCCGCTCGGCGTCCGTCCACGGATCGAGACCCAGTACCCGGACCTCACCCGACGTGCGACGCCGAAGCCCTTCGAGGATCTCGACGGTCGTCGTCTTCCCGGCCCCGTTCGGCCCGAGGAACGAGAAGACCTCGCCCGCGCGGAGCGTAAAGTCGACACCGTCGACCGCTCGGAGCGACCCGTAGCTCTTGACGAGCTTCGAGACTTCGACCCGCGCGTCCATTTTGCTATGTCCTCCTCCGGATGGTCCCAAGAGCCTCGACCGCGGAGACCAGGGTGTCGACACGGGGGGGAGCCGCGTTCACCATGATACCTGCGATTTCGGACAGATCCAAAATCCTTCTGAACGGTCCAAACTCCGCACTCCGTAAAGCGCCTCTCCATCGCCGAGATGTCGATCTTGGTCGAACGGAGTCCGGAATACCTTACTTCGGGTGGAGGCGCAGGAACTCGTCCAACTCGGCCGCCACTCGATCTCCCCGGTCGTCGAACTCATAGTTCACAGTCAGGATCGGCTGCGGAACGTGGACGAGACGCTTCAGATCGACCGGACTCCCATCGAGGACGAGCTCGGCGTCGGATCCGCGGATCGTCTGTTCCAGCTCGTGGATCTGGCTTTCGCCATACCCCATCGCCGGTAGAATCGAGTGAAGGTGCGGATAACTGCGGTACACCTCCGCGAGGGTCCCGACCGCCGACTTCCGTGCATCGACGATCATCGCACCGTTCGCCTGGGCCACGAGCGTCGCCGCACCGAACGCCATGCCACCGTGGGTCAGGGTCGGCCCGTCCTCGACGACGAGGACCCGTCGCCCGCGAATCTGAGCGGGGTTCGCGATGGTCACCTTGAGCGCGGAGAGGATCACCCGGGCCTGTGGGTTCGCATGCGCCGCGCTTTCCTGGACCTCGCGCACGTTCTCGGGTGGTGCGGAGTCCGTCTTGGAGATCACGATCACGTCCGCCATCCGGAAGTTCGCCTCCCCGGGGTGGAACGACAGCTCGTGGCCCGCGCGGTGGGGATCGGCAACCACGAAATGGAGGTTGGATGCGAAGAACGGAAGGTCGTTGTTCCCCCCGTCCCAGATGACGATATCCGATTCCTTCTCGGCCGCGTGAAGGATCCGCTCGTAGTCGACGCCGGCGAAGACGATCGCCCCCTCTCGCAGGTGGGGTTCGTACTCCTCGCGCTCCTCGATCGTGCAGTGGGCCCGGTCGAGGTCCTCCATCGTGGCGAACCGCTGGACGGCCTGCTGGACGAGATCCCCGTACGGCATCGGATGTCGTACGATCGCCACCCTGCGGTCGTGGGATCGCAGGTACCGAGAGATGAACCGCGTCAGTGGACTCTTCCCCGCACCGGTCCGAACTGCGCAAATGCTGACCACTGGGCGCGACGACGTGAGCTCGGTCTGACGGGGACCCGGGAGGACGAACGTCGCCCCGGCGGCGAGAGCGATCGATGCCTTGTGCATGACCTCGAGGTGCGGGAGATCGGAATAGGAGAGGACCACGAGGTCGACCTGTTCCCGGCGGACGAGGTCCGAGAGCTCGGCCTCCGGAACGATCGGGATCCCGTTCGGATAGCTGGGGCCCGCGAGAACGGACGGGTAGGCGCGGCCCGAGATGTTCGGAATCTGCGCGGCGGTGAATGCGACGACCTCGTAGGCATCGTTCCCCCGGTAGAGCAGATTGAAATTGTGGAAATCGCGACCTGCCGCTCCCATGATTACCACGCGCTGGCGCGTCATCGGCTCGCCGTGGTATTCCGGGAGATAAAGGGCGCGGGGGTGGCGCACGGGATTCCGCCCCGTGCTACCGCACGGTACGGGCCCTAGGCTCGGCGAGAATTGCCACCGGCCTTGGAGGACGGAGGCGGACCGGTCGGCTCGAGGGGAAAGAGGACCACCCGATCATCCTCGGCCGACCCGATCTGGTCGACTTCTTTCAACACCCGGACCGCCTCCTTGCCGTTCGGGGAGAGGTGGTAGGCGTCCCCCGAGTGGCTGACGAGCCCGTCCTCTTGAAGGGTCCGGAGGTGGAAGGAGAGCTTGGGCGAATCGTCGATCCCGGCGGCGCGCATGACCTCCGTGAACGAGGTCGCGCCGGCGTCGAGACGGCGGAGGATGTGCCGTCGGAGGGGATTCGCGAGCGCACCGAGCGTACCGTGGACTCGCGCCGCGGAGAGGGCAGCTCGGATCTCCAGCACGGTGGCGTCCGGTAAGACGGCGGGGTCGAAGCCAACGGCGACCGGGCCCTTCCCTTCGATCCGCTCGATCAACTCTCCCAGGACCTGGGCCATCTGTCCTGCCCGATGCGCGTCGAACAGCCGCTCGATCCCCGCGATGACCACCGCCGGCCGCTCATGGCCCTGAATGAATCCGAAGACCGTCTCCTGGAGACCGACCGCGCTGCCGGAGACCGGGAGCTCCACGACCGTGATGCCGGCGATCGGACGTTTCGGGGAGGCGCCCACCAGGAGGACCTCTCGTCGCTCCTTGGCCCACCGCTCGGCGACCCGAACGGGATCGCGCTCGGGGGCCCCGCCGGAGGAGAACGCCCGTTCCTCCTGAATCAGGTCGAGGATCCGTTGGACGTTCTCCGATCGGAACGGCTTACGGAGGTAGTCGAACGCGCCCAGCTTCATCGCCTCGACCGCGGTCTCGATCGTGGCGTAGCCCGTGATCATCACAACGTACGTTCGGGGCCACCGCTCGCGGACGAGCCGCAGAAGCTCGATGCCGTTCATGCGGGGCATCCGCACATCGGAGAAGACGGCATCGAACTCGGACGACGCGAGGAGCTCGAGCGCCTTGGGACCGGAGCTCACCGATTCGACCGCGTGGCCCCAGTCGGACAGGAGCTCGCCGAGCTCGTTGCGGAAGACGGGGTCGTCGTCGACGACGATCAGGCGCACGAGGCCGAACCACCGACCGCTCACATAAGCCTCACGCCCGGACGGAAACCGAGCTCCGAGGAAGCGGCCCGGCCGGTTCGATCCTTATCCCGCCGGTGCGCCGGTGTCCGAAGGTCCGGGAGACGGGACGCGAGGCAGGCCAACGTCGAACGTAGTACCTCGCCTCCGCTCCGATTCGACCTCAATGGTTCCGCCGTGCGATTCCACGATCCCATGGCAGATGGCGAGCCCCAGGCCGGTCCCCTTTCCCTCGGGCTTCGTGGTATAGAACGGTTCGAACAGGTGCGCCTGGACATCCGCCGGGATTCCGGGGCCATCGTCGTGGACGACGATGTGCGCCCACTCTGCGTTCGCGCGGACCTCGACTCGGAGCTTCCCGTGGCCGTCGACGGCGTCGTAGGCGTTGTTGACGAGGTTCGTCACGACCTGATTGATCTGCTCGCGATCGGCCCGGACCACGACCGAATCCCGAGGGACAACGACCTCGACCTCGACATCCACGGCTTGCTTGCCCCGGAGAAACCCGACCACCTGGGTCACGAGCTCTCCGAGCTCCACCTCCCCGATTCGGGCCTCCGGGCGGCGCGCAAAATCGAGCAGTCCCCGCACGATCTTCGCGGCGGATTCGGTCTGTTGGAGCATCGAATCCACGCGTCCCTGGGTCCAGGCGTCGGTGGACCGGCGACGGATCGACTCGGCGATGAGCATGATGTTGGCGAGCGGCGTGTTGATCTCGTGCGCGACCCCGGCGGCCAACTGCCCGAGCGACGCGAGTCGTTCGGAATGCATCGCTCCTTGCTCCCAGGCCCGCCGCTCGGTAAGGTCGACCGCAACTCCGAGAAAGTGCGTGATCGTTCCATCGGCCCCCCGGATCGCAGTAATCGTAAGGAGGACCGGATGGTCGACCCCCTGTCGGTCTCGGTTGATCAACTCGCCCGACCAGGAACCGCCCGACGGGTCGAGGAGCTGCTTCCACATCCGAGTATACAGCGAGCGGTCGGTTTTCCCGCTCGCCACGACGTTCGGCTTGTGCCCGAGCACTTCTTCTTTCGAATACCCGTAAATCCGCTCGAACGCGGGGTTCACATCGATGAGAAACCCGTCGCGGTCGGTGAGCTCCATCGCATTCGTCGAATGAAGGAACGCCTGATAGAACAGTCGAGCCGAATCGGCGAGATCCCGTCCGGGCCCCGTCCGGTCCGTGATGACGGCGAGAACCCCCGAGATCCGTCCTTCGTCGCTCGACTGCGGATAGAGGTCGATCTCGACGGTCCGGCGCCGGTCCCGGCGCGCCGGCTCAAGGACGACGTCCGTGAGAGAGACTTTCCGCTTCTGCGTGAGGGCTCGGATCCTCGCCGATTCGATGCGCTCCTGGCCCCGTCCCAGAATCTCCGATAACGGCATCCCCGCGATCTCGTAGGTGATGCCGAGGAGCTCCCGAAACGCGACGTTCGATTGCTGGATCGTGCCGTCGGGGTTCAGCAACAGAGCCCCCATGGGACCCCGGCCGAACGTCGAGTCGAACCAATCCTGTTCCGCCATGCGACGTCCGGAACACAGGGGAATCGGACTCTTGAACTCCCCCCTCTGTCAAGGTTTGTCAAGCCGGTTCCACGGCGTCTCGATTATGCTCGTGGAGGTACCACATTCGATGGATCGGCCTCTCGTCCTCGTGGTCCGGGAGACTCCGAGCTTAGCGGACTCCTTGGAGCTGCTGCTCGACACGGTCGGCTTCCGCGTCCGGTCCGAGCCGAAGATCACCCCCGATACCCCGCCGGTCGATGGCGAGCCTCATGAACCTCCCCAGGCGATCGTCCTTGCATCCAACAAGCCTCGCTCGGAGTCCCTCCTCGACTTTCCGGATCAATTCCCGTGCGGTCTTCGCGACCTCCCGCTCGTCGTCGTCGGCGGACGCGCGGCGGAGGCTCGGGGGCATTGGCCGGCCAACGTGCACTTCGTGGGACTACCGATTGAACCCCGCTCGTTCGTGAAGCTCCTGAGCGATCTGACCGATACCGAGATCATGGGCTCCCACGAGCCCCTCGCGGTCGAACACTGACGACTCCGACGTCGGCACGAGAGAGCCCCCTAGTCCCCGTCCTCGGAAGAGGATGGGGCGGAAGCGACCGGGCCCCCGACGGGAGAGGGATGGGCGCTGCTCCGCCACAGCCACGGAATGAGCGCCACGACGAGCAGGCCGGCCGAGACCAGAAAGATCAAGTGGATCGAGTTGAGGAAACCGGCCGCAGCCCCGAAGCTCTGGCCGGGGTGCACCGTCCCGAGGAAGATCGCGGAGATCGCGGACCGGGGAAGGACCGATGCCATGACGATCAGCGTGATTCCGAGGCTGATGGTCACGCCGGTGTTGAGCAACGTCGTTCCGACCCCGGAAGCGACACCCCGTCGAGCGGGGGGAGCGGCCGTCATCATCTGGGCCCGGTTGGGGGAGGCAAATAGGCCCATCCCCGCCCCGACGAGGATGAGCGGTGGGGTGAGCTGAACGAACGATTCGTCCGGTCCAATGGTCGAGAGCCACAGGAACCCCGCCGCGCTCGTGAGAAGGCCGAGGATCACGAAAGGACGGGGCCCGTAGCGATCCGAAAGCCATCCGCTGATTGGCCCAAGCGTGGCGAGCGACGCGGAGACCGGAATCAGAAAGAGTCCAGCGGTGAACGCACTGAGGAAGCGCGGCGGGCCCTGGAGATAGAACACGAGGATGAACGTGAACGCCCCCCGCGCGAGCGCGTTGAGCAGCATCGAGAGTGCGGAGAATGTGAACTGGCGGTCCCGGAAGAGACGTAAATCGAGCATGGGGGAACGTTCGCGGGATTCGACGACCACGAAGATGCCGAGCAGCACGACCCCGACCACACACGCTGCAATCGCCCAAAGATCGGGGATTTGGCCGAGCGCGCCCAGGGTTACCCCGAGCAGGAGGACCGTGAGTCCGCCCGCGAAGATGACGTTCCCGAGCCAGTCGACCCGAGGCTTGGACTCGGGCTTCGCGAGCTCGCGGAGGTCGGAACGAGCGCGGATCGTCGCCACGAGTCCGATTGGAACGTTCACGAAGAAAATCCACCGCCAGCCGATCGTCGACGTGATGATCCCTCCGAGCACAAGGCCCGAGACCGCGCCGACGACGATCGAGACCTGATTGATCCCGAGCGCCCGGCCGCGCTCGTTCGGGGGGAACGCGTCCGTGATGATCGCTGCGGAGTTCGAGAACAAGAAGCCGGCCCCGACCGCTTGGACTAGGCGGAAGGTGACGAGCTCGATGCCGGTCTGGGAGAATCCACAGAGGAGCGATCCGACCGTGAAGACCGCGAATCCGAGGACGTAGAGCCGGACGCGACCGAACATGTCGGAAAGCCGGCCGAAGTTCAAGAGGACGACCGCGGTGAGGAGCGAGTACCCGAGGAGGATCCAGAGAAGGAGCGTCGCATTGGTCTGAGGGAGTTCGCGTCCGATCGTCGGGAGTGAGATCAGGACGATGTTCGAATCGATCGACGACATCAGAGTCGCGACCGTGGTGTTCGAGAGAACCCTCCACTTGTACTGGACCATTGGCCTACCTCCCACCCTCGGGGCAGGTCCCCTTCGGGCCAGTCCCGGAACGGGGGGCGTTCCGTCGAATCGGGTCGGTCACCGTCCGCACCGTCCGGTACGAACGATTCTAGCCCAGCGGCGTTTGGTTCGACTGGAACCCGGCGATCTCCGAAGAGACCCGATCGATGTACTGGCGGAACGTCGCGAGGACGTTTCGCGCCGTGATCACACCGACCACCTGGTCCCCCGTCTGGACGAGCATCCGGCGGACGCCAAGCGTCGCCATCTTGGTCACGACCTCGTCGGTCGGCGTCTCGGGAGTGCACGAGTGGACGGCGGTCGATGCGATCTCTCCCACCGGTGTGCGCGCAGGATCGACCCCGGGGGCGACAATCCGCTGGAGAAAGTCCCACTCCGTCACAATCCCTGCGACGGTCGTCGGACCGCCCCGGGTGACGATCGCGTACCCCTTTCGCCGCTCGACCATCGTCTGGGCGCACGCTAGTGCGTCGATATTTGCGTCGACGGTGAGAAACGAAGTGTCCATGATGTCCTTCGCGCGCAATACCATGCTGCGGCGATTCTCCCGAGAGTTATGAACGTACGGAACGGTGGGGGACCTCCGCTTCGGGGGACCGGGAGCCGTCCGCGGGACACGCTCGCTCTCGGAGTCGACGGGCGGGCCGTGTGTCGGGTACCCGTCGTTCGACGGACCTGTGATTAAGTACGGATGTGCGGTCCCGGTGGACATGTACCTGAGCTACTTCGGCGTTCGTGTGACCGACCTGAGACGTTCGGCAGAGTTCTACACGCGGCACTTCGGCCTCCAACCGCTTCCCGGCTCGGAGCTGCCGAAGCAGGGGAGCGAGGACCAAACGGCGTTTCTCCTGGTCGACCCGCACTCCGGCCAGCGGATCGAACTCAACTTCTATCCCAAGGGGAACCCGTACGCCGTTCCGTACGTCGCGGGGGAGGGCCTCGACCACCTCGCCTTCCGGGTCGACGACCTCGAGAAGTTCCTCGCTCAGCTGAAGACTTCCGGAATCTCTCCTGAGAAGATGAAACACTACGAGGGACCGATGATGTCGACCCCGAGCTTTCGCGTCGCGTACATCCGCGACCCAGACGACAACCAAATCGAAATCTACGATAGCCCGGGAGCAGACCCGGACAAGTACGACCGTACGCAGTACTAGATCCGCTCACGGCGGGGCCGGGCAGTTCCCGGCCTAGAGGGCGGAGGGGAAGATGCGAAGAGGATGCTCTGCCGTCCTCAACGGCTGTGACGGAACGGCCGGTGGGGCCCTCGAGCACTCGGGCCGGTCCCCCCGACCTTGATGTCGACGTCGCGCTGCTCAGCGGCTTTCGCTTCCGCTGCCGACCGGACTGTGGTCTCTGCTGTTTCGCCGAGGCTCGGGTCGATCCCCCCGAGCGGACCCGCCTTCTCCAGATCGCTCCGGAGGTCCGATTTGTCGGACGGGGTTCGGACCAGTTCCTCGCCTCCAACCCCGATGGAGGCTCGTGCCAATTCCTCGCAGACCATCGATGTCGGGTTCATGGCGCCCGCCCCCACCCGTGCCGGGAATTCCCGGTCACCGTCCACGTCGGACACCGGCTTCAGGCGTCCCTCGTGCTTTCCTGCCCAGGACTCGACCTCGATCCACTGCGTCCGGCCGATCGGGCGGCCGATGTGCCGTGCGAGGGGCTGGAAGACGAGATCGCCTCCGTGCGAACACGGCTTGGGCCTCTGGTCGCGCGACGGCTCGCTGCCGCCCAGGTTCGAGGCAAGCGCATCGAACGAACGCTCCGATCCGAGGGACGATGGATCGAAGAAGGCGAGGTCCGGCGCAGGCTTCGGGACCGCCTTCCGCGACCGGGCGATGCAAACTTTCCGGTGGAGGATCCGCCCGAGATCTCGGAGGCCCGGGAGTCGCTCCCCCTGTTCTACGACGGGCGGTCCGGCCCGCTCGCCCTAGCCCGCGAACTGGGCGGATGGGCGGTCCTGGAGCTTTCTCCGGCCGGCGGGGGGGAGACTCTCGGCGTAATTCCCCCGCCGGATCGACCTCCGGCCCTCCGTCCCGAATCGGGAACGCTTCTCGACGCGTACCTCCGATATGTCCTGGATCGGGACCAGTTCCTCGCAGCGGTCGAGCTGGATGCCCTGGAGGGCGGAACCGGCGACGTCGCCGAATGGGCGAGGTCCGAGCTCGCCACCCTCGGGGCCGTCGTGGTCGCCCGGGGCTCCGTCCGCGCCAAGCTCCACGGCCGGGACGGCCGGACGCTCTCCGAAGACGACGTGATCGCGGGGATCCGGGCGACCGATATGGACTGGCTCGACCGGCCGACCTGGGGGGATCGACTCTAGCCGCCCGACGGGAACCGCTGCCCAAGATGGGACTCGAGTTCGCCAACGAGCCCCTCTTCGTCCTCGCGCCGCCACGGTGAGCGGGGGACGACGAAGGAGTCGCTCCAGGTCGTCGGCGCGACCTCTCCGATCAGCTCGCGGAACTCCTCCCGCCAAGGCGCGGGCAATCGCGTCGCGGGGTCCGGAGGATCGACCCCCGCGAGGATCGTACCGGTACGGGCGAGCACCCGGCTCACGGAACTCGCGCGATAGCCACCGCCTCCCGTGACCACGAGCCGACCGTGGGAGATCTCGCGCGCGAGCGCGAGGACGGTCCGATCGATCTCCGCGTAGGCGGCCGGCGTGTACTGGAGCTGGGCGAGGACATCTCCGACATGTCCGTCAACGCCATGCTGGAGGATGATCACCTGGGGACGGAACGACCGCACGAGGCGGGGGACGATGCGGTGGAACAGCGGCAGGAGCGCCTCGTCGCCTGCGCCCGGGGGCAGGGGCACGTTCACCTTGAGACCCGCGCCGTCGCCCCGACCGGACTCGGAGGGGAACCCCGTCCCCGGAAACAGCGTGCGACCGTCCTGGTGGAAATCGATGTCGAGGACCTCGCCCGAGTGGTAGAAGCCGTACATCACTCCGTCCCCGTGGTGCGCGTCGATATCGATGTAGGCGACCCGTCCGTAGTCCCGCGCGACTCGACCGACAGCGATCGCAACGTCGTTGAAGATGCAGAAACCGCTCGCCCGGTCCGGGTGGGCATGGTGGAGACCTCCCGCCGGGTGGAATGCCGGCGCGGAGTGCTCGATCGCGAGCGAGAGCGCCCGGTCCGCGCCGCCCACGAGACGGGCGGCGGCCCCGAAGCAACCAGGGAATCCGGGAGTGTCCCCGGTGTCGAGGAGCATGGGGTCGCGGCTCGCGCCGACGGCCTCGACCGCGGAGAGGTACTCGCGACGGTGGAACGACGCGAGGAGGTCGAAGGGGGCGGACTCCACCTCGGAGATCCATCGGATCGGACCGACCGGGGACGGAGGGATGCACCGGGCGAGCAGGCGGGCCGCGAGCGCGCGGCTCCGCTCGGTGAAGGGGTGGTGCGAACCGAAATCGTACTCTCGGAACCGCTCGTCCCAGATCACTGACGCGACCGGTCCGGGCACTGGTGCTTCAACCTCCCCCCGAACGACCCCAAAAGCTGAGGGCGTCGCTCGCGGCCAGCACCGTTAAGAGCCGGACGGAATCGCGGTGGGCGAAGGACGCTTCCATGGCGATCGAAGACGAGGTCTCGTCCAACGCCGTCAAGGTCTACAAGGCGATGAAGGAGATGGCTCTCCTCTCGGAGGAGAAGATGGGGACCGCCGAGCGGATCACTCAGGCGTCCCGGCTGCCCAAGACGATGGTCATGAACGCCCTCCAAGAGCTCCAGGCGAAGGGCTGGGCCCACCGGAAGGTCCGCGAGAAGGCTGCTGGCTACTTCCTCTTGAAGTAGATCGATCGATCGCTCAGGACTCGCTGCCGGCGCGGAAGGCCGCCCGGCCCCATACCTTCTCGACCAGTCGGCTCGTCGAGCGGAGGGTGACCTCGGTGACGGTGCTGACGCGGGCGACCTGAGCCCGAGATCGGTGCTCCCCGTTCTGCTCCGCGGCGAGGTAGATGAGCGCCGCCACCAGTCCGTGAGGACTGAGACCGGAAAGCTCGGGGTCGTCCCGAGCTTCGTCGAGCATTGCCTCAACCGTCGAGCGAACCCGGGGCGAAAGGGCAAGCTCCTGGGCGTACCGGGTCAGGAAGGCTTTGCTGCCGACCCCCGGCATCGTCATTCCACTCCCTCGGCGGATGACCTTGAACGTCCGACCGACCTCGGACCGTTTCGCACCGACCGCCGTCGCGACCTCGCCCAACGTTCGAGGGATCGAAAACCTCCGGCACGCCGCATAGAGGCACGCTCCGACGCTCGCCGGCAGGCTCCGGCCCCGGAACAGGCCGCGAACTTTGGCCTCGCGATAGACCTGTTCGGCCTCGGCGAGGACGACGTTGGGCAGACCCAGGTTTTCCCCGCCGAGACGGATCTCTCCGCGGGCGGGGGTCCGGTCGAGAGAGCCGTCGACCGTCCGGGAGGTCTGGCGGACCATCACCCGCTTCAGATGCTGGAACTCGTAGCGTCGGTGCCAATCGAGGCGACGACCTTGCCCGTCCCGGGAGAGCGAGAGGGTCGACCCTAACAATCGCTTGGTTCCCCCCGGTTGGCTGAACGGCCCGATCCCTCGGCCGCTCCCGTCCGAGCCCGTGCCGTCGGCGACTGGGGGAGCGTTCGCAACGATGTGGGACTCCTCGAAAACGAGGCCGCACTCTGCACAGTGGGTCTCGAGTCGGACAGGGTCCGTGATCCGATGCGTGCTCCGGCACATCGGGCACGCCAGATCGGCGGAGGTCGCCGCACCCGTTCGGACCTCGTCGCTCCCTGTCACGCCAGCACATGGCAAGTCCACTGGGTATAAACATTAGTCCCAGCCAGTCCGGGAAAAGCAGGACGGCTGCACTCCTATCCACCCGGTGCCCCGGTCACCGTTCGAGGAGTGCGGCGCGCTGGATTCGATTGAGTAACTCCACTCCCGGACCTTCCAGAAAACGACCATATCGCGGACACCGCCTCCGGGGCCTTGCCGCCTATGGCGGATTCCCGGGCGCCGTTGGACCGTTGGCCTCCGATTCAATTCTACCGGAACAGCCTGGTTTCCATCGTGGGCTTCATCGTATCGGCGGCGTCCTTCGTCAGCTCAGTGATTCTTTTCACGTACTGTATTCCCGGTACGACGTATGGCAACTCCTCTGTGTGTGTCTTCCCGCATTGGTTGGCGGCGACCTTCTTCGCGCTCGGGGGCGTCCTCTTCTTGGCCCTTGGACTTGTCTTCGGGTCCCTTGCGTGGCTAAGTTTGGAGCCCGAAAGATACCGGCGCTTGCAGGGGGACTGGGGCGGGAAGAGTTCGGGGACGGCCCCACGGTCCCCACCCGACCCGACGGGGCCGGTGGGACCGCGATAGGCCACGACCACGAGCGCCTCACGATGCGGGACGATCCACGGAAATCGCCCGCCTATTGACCCCAGAACGGTTGAGTGGGTCGGTGGATCCGCACGACCTCTTCCAAGATCTCCTGTTCCCGAGGCGTGAGAGCCTGGCCTTTGAGCGCCCGGGCCATCGACTCGGGGATCCCGACCAGGAGCGTGTCCCCCTCGTGCACGTTTCGCCCAACGACCGCCCCATCGATCGACGCGGCGAGCTCGGTCGACTCTTCGGCCGACGGGACCGGTGTCCCTTCCTTCTGCAACGATTTCAGTATCCCCACTTCGGTCCCATCGGGGCGGATCAGCCGGACTCCGGGCCGCAATGTGCCGCCGAGTACCCGAATCCCGACGATCGCGGGCTTCGATGCACGGAAGACGTATCCGGACAGGATCTCGAACTTGGCGGGATGGACGAGCTCGAGACGGCGCTGCGCCACAATCTCTCGGGACCTCTGCCCTTTCCACGCGAGGTACTCCTCGATCGCGCGGTACATGACCTCCGCACGAAAGATCCGTACTTGGCCCGCCTCGACCTCTGCTTGGGCGTCGGGCAGCACCGGTACGTTGAACGCGAGGACCGCCCGATGGGTTGGGTCCTTCACGGTCGTCATGCGCAGTACTGTCGCCCGGCTCACCGGACCGACGCCGGCCTCGTGGACCGGGATCTGGTTCTGTCGGCACTCGAACGCGAGAGCCTCGAGACCGCCGAGCGTGTCGGCATAGATCGCGACGCCGGTGAGCGCGACCTCGGTCACGGGCTGGCTCTCGAGAGCGAGCTCGGCTTCCACCCGGGTTTTTTCCTCGGGAGAGTGGACAACGCGCAGTAGGCCCCCGGGCATCGCCTCCTCGATGCCCGGTGCGGCGAGGTAGACGCCCGCCGCGGCGCGGACCTCGGGGAGCGACTCGAGCCGGATGTGCTTTTGGCTGCCGGTCTTGAGGAGGATCGGTCGGTAGATGCCTCGGATATGGGAGGTGAACGGCTCCGACCGGCCCGTCGCCACGATCTCGTCGCCGACCTTGAGGCGCCCCCGGTAGACGATCACGTTGCCGACCGGCCCGACCCCCTTCTGGTCGCTCCGTTCGAGGATCGTGGCCTCGCCCCCGTCGGTCGCGAGGGCGAGTTCGTGCTTCAAGAACCGCTGAGAGAGTCCGACGAGGAGGGCGATCAGCTCGGGGACCCCGACCCCGGTTTTCGCTGAGACCGGCACGATCCCAATGTTCCGGGTGAAGTCGCTGACCCGGTCGTACCGGTCCGCGCTGAGCCCCAGCCGGACGACCTCCTCGGCCACCGAGTAGACGCGATCGTCGAGGACCTTCAAGAACTCCGGCCCGCCCCGGGCGATCTGGTCCCGGAGGCCGATCGGGCCGCTCGGCTTCCGCCAGCCGTTCAGCAGGTCGATTTTGGTCAGGGCAATGGCGAACGGGGTCTTCTCCCTTCGCAGGATCTGCAGCGATTCGAGCGTCTGGGGCATGACCCCTTCGCGCGAATCGATGACGAGGATCGCGAGATCGGCCAGCGCACCTCCCCGGCGACGCATCGTCTCGAACGAGCGGTGGCCCGGCGTGTCGACGAACAGCAGGCCCGGCACGACCAGCTGATCCGTCCGGAGGATCCCCTCACACAGGTGGCGGACCGTCGAGCCGGGGACCTCGATCGCTCCAATGTGCTGCGTGATCCCTCCCGCCTCGTGGGCCGCCCGTACGCTCCCGGCAATCCGGTCGAGGAGCGTCGTCTTCCCATGGTCCACGTGGCCCAGGAGCGAGACGATCGGTTCGCGCAGGTCCGTCACTGAGGAACGAACGCTGCGTCGGGTCTATATCATGGGCGGCTCGACTCCCCACCGCTCGACCGGGCCGTGGAGGCGATGGCCCGGCGTAGCTGGTCCGCCGCCGCCTCGGGGGCCACCGGGTTCACCGGGATCCCGCTCCCGACATCGAAACCGTCCGGCCGAACCAGGCGCGGGAGCACGTCGAGATGCCAATGGTAGGCGCCATCTTCGGGGGTCGCCCACGGAAACGCACGGGTGACGAAGTTGTACGATGCGCCGGGCACGACCTCCGAGAGAGCCCGGAGCACCTGCGGGAGAAGTTCGGCCAGTCGGTGGATCTCGACA
>DASPSQ010000024.1:0-25879 GCA_035623855.1 Thermoplasmata archaeon
CGCGGGGGTACGTCGTCGCCCCCTCGCTGAGCATGCCGGGGAGCACGAAGCCATGGAGCGGGTAGCCGCCGAGGACCGGGAAGTTGACGACCCCGACCTTGACGCCGAGGCGGCTGAGCCGGTCCCAGAACGCCTCCATCGGGCGGAACGAGCGGACGAGGTGCGAACGACCGGGCTCGGCCGTCGGCTCGGCGAAGCCGAAGACGCCGAGCTCGCCCGGGTCCCGGCCGGTCGCGAACGAGTACCACGCAGGGATCGTCTTCGCCGGATAGACCGAGCGCAGCGGCGCGCGCACCCCGCGGGCCGCGAGCGACCGCAGGAACGGCAGCTCCCCGGCCTCCATCAGGGGGTCGAGGAGGTCGAAGGTGCCCCCGTCCAAGCCGAGGACGAGGACCCGGCGCGTCGGTGCGCTCATCGACCGGCGGACGCCCACCTCGGATGGACGAGGCGAGCGCTCCGTATAATACGGTTCGTCCAACGGGCGGACGGACCTACAGGAGCCGTACGGCCTCGAGGTTGTACGGGACGCGCGATTCCAGTCCGAACCGCTTGTGCAGGCTGGAGCAGAGGTCGATCGACTTCGACTCTTCCCCGTGGTTGAGCAGGATCCGCTGCGGCCGCGGGTCGAGCGAGGCGACGAAGTTCATCAGCTGCGTGCGATCGGAGTGGCCGCTGAACCCCTCGATCGTGGCGATCTCGAGCTTCACGGGGACCGACCCCTGGCGGGGCCCGTCCAGGAAGTTCGCCTCCGGCAGCCCCCGCTGGAGCCGTCGACCGAACGTCCCATCGGCCTGGTAGCCGACGAACAATAGCCCGTTCTTCTCGTCGGGCGCCCAGGCCCGGAAGTACTCCATCACCGGCCCGCCGCTCATCATCCCCGAGGTCGCCAGGACGATGCACGGCTCCTTGGAGTCCAGGATGCTGCTGCGCATCTGGCCCGAGTCGACCCGGCGGAAGATGTCCGCGAGGAACGGGTTGTCCCCCTGCTGGAAGATCTGCGTGCGGAGCTGGCTGTTCAGGAACTCCGGGTACGCCGTGTGGATCGCCGTCGCCTCGAAGATCATCCCGTCCAGGTAGACGGGCACGCGGGGGATCTTCCCCTCGCGCATTTTGTCCTCCAGCACGAGCATGACCTCTTGAGAACGCCCGACCGCGAAGACCGGCACGATGAGTTTTCCCCCTCGGTTGAGGACCTGGGTTGCGAGGGCGCTGAACTCCTCGGTCGCCTGCTGGCGGCTCGGCTGGACGTCGCGGTAGCCGCCGTACGTCGATTCGAGGACCAGGGTCTCGAGGCGTGGGAACCGGTTCGTCGCCGGGTTGAACAGCCAGCTCCGGTCGAACTTGATGTCACCGGAATAGGCGAGGTTGTGGTCTCCCTCGCCCAGGTGGAAGTGGCAGATCGACGAGCCGAGAATGTGGCCGGCGTTGTGCAAGGTGAGGCGGATGTCCGGTGCGATGTCCGTCGTCTCGCCCCAGCGGAGCGGGATCGTCCGGGTGACGAGCTCCCGGACGTGCGAGGAGTCGTAGAGGCCCCGCCGCGCCTCCTGATTGACGACCTTGATCGCGTCGAGCAGCATCAGGGTCATCAGGTCCCGGGTCGGGGCGGTGCAGTAGATCGGCCCCTTGTAGCCATACTTGAGCAGTACGGGCACGAGCCCACAGTGGTCGAGGTGGGCATGGGTGACCACCACCGCGTCGAGCGAATCGAGGGGGAGGAGCTCGGGCGCATTGAAGAACGGCGTCCGGTCGGAGCCCGGGTCGATCCCGCAATCGATCAACACCTTCGAATTCTGGGTCGTGAGGAGGTGGGCGCTCCGTCCGACCTCCCGATAGCCGCCGAGAGCGGTGTTGCGTGCCCAGAGCTTCTCGGGAAGAGGATCGCGGGCAATCCGGATCCCGACCTTCTTCAGGAACGAGCGCCGGTCGTCGAACGAGTTGCGCAGGTGGATGCGGACCTCCTCGACGGTCTTCGAAGGGATCGGAGGGGTCCGGACGACGGTCGGTACCCAGCCGATCCTGCGCTTCAGGTCGTTCAGCACCGACCCTCCGCGCCCGATCGCGGCGCCCGGGTTCGCCGCCTCAATCGTCACCTCGCCGGTTTCGGGCTCGAAGAAGAGCTGATTGATCTCGGCCTCCACCGGGATCACCTCCCGGACGACTTTCTCCGCTTCCTTCGGATCGATGAGCGTGGCCGGGTCCGACCGAACGACGACCCGCCGGTGGAGGCGCTGGGCGACCTGCCGCAGGAGGTCTCCGCCCGAGAGGAACGAATCGAGCTGTTTCGTGTACAGCACGATGTGGGGGCCTTCCAGCTCGATGTCCGTGACCTCGATGGTCTCCGGCAACACTTCGCTGAGCGCTGTCCGTGTTTGCTCGATGAGCGAGTCGAAACTCATACACTGCGGGAATCGGTTTGGTCGGAATGGGTTCGGTGAGGGCCCGGACGGCCCGTGCGTCGTTACGGCAGGACCGGAGGCAACGGTATCTTGAGGGCCTTCAGGCGTTTATTAATTTCCTCTTCGCTGAGCTCGCGGTACTCCTTGGCCGAGATGACGTGCACGAGGTAGCCGTCGCCACTTGCGCTGTCGCGCTTCATCGCCGCTGTGAGGCCCCGTAGGGAGAGGTCGACCGCATCGGACGTCGACATGTCCCGGGAGTAGGTCTCCTCAATGAGTCCGTACGCGAACGGGGATCCCGATCCGACGGAGACGAACTTATCCTCGATGCACCCGCCGGCCGGGTCGACCGAAAAGACGTGCCCGCCCTTCCCGTCCACCCCGCCCAGGATGAGCCAGGCGTAGTAGGGGTAGAACCGGTTGCCGTTCAGGATGTTCGCGAGGAGGGTCGCCGCGCCTTCCGCGGTGAGCTGGGCGTTGCGGCGGAGTCGATACAGGGAGACCTCGGCCCGGAGGTATCGGGCGAGCACCTGCGCGTCCCCGACGAGTCCGGCGATGGTGATCCCGATGTTCTGGTCGATCTTGAACAGCTTCTGGGTCGCCTTGTTCGAGATCATGTTGCCCGCGGTCGCCCGTCGCTCCGTGGCCAGCACGACCCCGTCCTTGCAGACGAGGCCCACCGTGGTCGTGCCCTTGAGAAGCCGTTCCTCGTCGATCTGGTTGACCGTGCTCTGCATCTTCCGACCCTCGAGTATCCGGAAAGCGGAGGGCCGACCCGAGGTCGCTATATAAGGCCGCAGGAGCCAGTTACGACGGCGTCACCGAGGAACCCGAGCCCATCTCGTGGGGGGTTTCCCCATGGACTCCGAAAACCGGAACCGTCGCTCGGCGCGACATCGATTAAAGGCGCGCTCTCTACCGCCCCGACGTCCATGTTGCGTCATGAAGTCGTGGTCGTCGGAGCGGGACTCGCCGGCCAACGCGCTGCCCTCGCCGCGGTGGAGGCGCACCGCGACGTTGCGGTCGTCACGAAACTCCACCCGTTAAGGTCCCACTCCGGGGCGGCCCAGGGCGGGATCAACGCCGCCCTCGGGGCCGAGGACTCCGTCGACACCCACATTTACGACACAGTGAAGGGCTCCGACTATCTTGGAGACCAGGACGCGATCGAATTCTTCTGTCGAGAAGCCGGACCGACGGTCGTGGAGATGGAGCACTTCGGCACCATCTTCAGCCGCGGGCCGGACGGTTCACTCGCTCGCCGAGCGTTCGGCGGCGCGGGGTTCCCACGGACGATCTACGCGGCGGACCGGACCGGCCTCGCCCTCCTCCAGGGCCTCTGGGAGCGCCTCGGGCATGAGCACTTCACCCTGTACTCGGAGTGGGACCTAATCCGGATCGTCGCGCGAGACGGCCGGGCGCAGGGGATCATCGCGTACGACCGTCGGCGCGGAGAGTTCGTGGAGATCGCCGCCAAGGCCGTCATCGTCGCGACCGGACCGGCGGGCCGCATCTACGCTCGGACGACCAACGCCCACAGCTCCACCGGCGACGGCCTCTCGGTCGCGTACGATGCGGGGGCGTTCCTCAAGGACATGGAGTTCGTCCAGTTCCACCCGACCGCCCTCCTCGAAACCGGCATCTTGATCACGGAGGGGGCCCGCGGGGAAGGCGGGATCCTGAAGAACGCGAGCGGCGACCGGTTCATGTCGAAGTACGCCCCTCATGTCCTCGAGCTCGCCTCGCGGGACGTGGTCTCGCGTGCGATCGTGACCGAGGTCGCCGAGGGCCGCGGGTTCACCGGACCGTTCGGAGGATACGTCCATCTGGAGCTGATGCATCTCGGCAAGGAGAAAGTCGAGAGCCGCCTCCAGGAGATCTGCGACTACTGCCGCCACTTTGCGGGGATCGACCCGGTGACCGAGCCAATTCCCGTCTATCCGGCCCAGCATTACATGATGGGCGGGGTTGGGACGAACATCCGGGGCGAGACGAACGTCCCCGGTCTCTACTCCGCCGGAGAGGCGGCGTGCGTTTCGATCCACGGGGCGAACCGGCTCGGAGGGAACTCGCTCCTCGAGACGCTCGTGTTCGGCAAGGAAGCCGGCGCCGCCGCGGCGGCCTACGCCGCGACCGCCCCTGCGACCGTACTTCGGGAGGCGGACGTCGAGGCGGCCGCGCAGCCGATTCGTGCATGGTCGGCCCGGACGGAGGGAGAGGATCCGGCGATCCTCCGAACGGAGATGCAGCAGACGATGGAACGGTACGCCGGGATCTATCGAACCGAGGCGGACCTCCTCGAGGGGCTGAAGCGGATCCGCGCGCTCAAATCGCGGTTCGACCGAGTGCGGGTCGTCGATACCTCGAAGGTCTTCAATCTCAACCTGACCGACGCGGTCGAGCTCGGGCATATGCTCGATCTTTCGGAGGTGATCCTCGTGGGGGCGTATGCCCGGACCGAGAGCCGGGGAGCCCACTCCCGTACCGATTTCCCGAATCGCGACGATGCCCGGTGGATGAAGCATACGATGGCCCTGAAGGGGCCGGCCGGCCCCACCCTCTCGTACACGCCCGTGGCGTACACCCGATGGGAACCGAAGGAGAGGGTCTACTGATGTCCGAGGAATCGATCTCCGCGCAGTTCGACGTCTACCGGTACGATTCCGCCCGGGGCGGGACCCCCCGGTACCAGCGGTACACCCTCGATCTCGCGCCGCACACGGTGGTGCTCTCCGCGCTCCTTCGGATCCGCAGCGAGATCGACCCGAGCCTGACCCTTCGGTACTCGTGCCGGAGCGCGATCTGCGGGTCGTGTGCGATGCAGATCAATTCGAAGAGCCGCCTCGCCTGCTACACCCAGATCGGCCCGGAGATGAAGCGGCACGGTCGGGTCGTGGTCGAACCGATGCGGAACCAACCCGTCCTCCGCGACCTCGTGGTCGACCAGACCCCGTTCTGGACCCAGTACGACCGCATCGAGCCGTATCTCAAGCCCGACCCGGCCCACCCGATGCCCGAGGGCCGCCCGACGACGATGACCCCCGAACAGGTCGACCGGTTCAAGGAAACCCCCCGGTGCATCGCCTGCGCCGCGTGCTTCTCCGCCTGTCCGGCGGCCGAGGCGGATCCGGCGTTCCCCGGCCCGATGGCGCTCGCCAAGCTCTACCGGTTCGTGGTCGACCCCCGGGATGGCGCGACGCAGGACCGCCTGGTCCGGATTCAGCCGAACGGTCTCTGGCTCTGTCTACGGTGCCACCTCTGCACGGAGGCGTGCCCGAAGGACGTGCGCCCGTCCGAGCGGATTCGCGATCTCAAGGAGATGGCCATCGCGGTCCAGGGGGCGACCGAGCACGGCTCCCGGCACGCCGTCGGCTTCAAGGATAACCTGGTGGACCTCGGGCTGCTCAATGAGATGAAGCTCGTCCGGCAGACGTACGGAGCGGCCGGGATGCTCGGCCAGCTGCCCCAGGGGATCAAGATCTGGCGGAAGAAGCCGGAACTCCTCCGAAAGCCTCACCGGATCGAGGGTGCGGAGGAACTCGAGAAGATCTACGCCGAGCTCGACCGGAAGTCGGAGGGAACGAAATGAAGCTCGCCTACTACCCCGGGTGCGTCGCGCAGGAGTCGGGGAAGGAGCTCGATCTCTCGACCCGCTGGGTCTGCCGCGCGCTGGGCATCGAGCTCGCCGAGTTCCCGAACTTCTCCTGCTGCGGATCCGGGTTCGTCGACGAGGCGAACGAGGTGCTCAACGTCGCGATCAATGCGCGCAACCTCGCGATCGCCGAGCGGGCCGGTCTCGATGTGCTCACGATCTGCTCGACGTGCCAAGGGATGCTGACGCTCGCCAACCTCCGGCTCAAGGACCCCACGGTCAAGGCGAGGGTCGACGGAGCGTTGAAACCTCTCGGGATCGAGTACCACCAGACGGTGAAAGTGAAGCACCTCCTCCGCGTCCTCACCGAGGACATCGGGATTCCTGCGATCCGCGCCAAAGTGCGTCGCCCCCTTGCCGGCCTCAAGGTCGGCGCGTTTTACGGCTGTCATCTCCTCCGGCCGGCGGACGAGATGGGCTGGGAGGATGGCGAGGAGCCGCACGCGTTCGAGGACCTTCTTGCGGCCCTTGGCGCGACCCCGGTCTATTACCGGGGCCGCGTGATGTGCAGCGGGTTCCCGATCCAGTTCGTCAAGGGCGAGACGGCGGTCGCGATCGCCGGCCGGCAGGTCCTAGACGCGAAGGCCCACGGCGCCGACGCGATGGCGACGCCGTGCCCACTCTGTCACATCACGCTCGACGGCTACCAGAACCAGGCGTCCAAGGCCGTCCACCAGCCGCTCGAAATGCCGGTGTTCCACCTTCCCCAGGTCGTCGCCCTTGCGCTCGGCGCGTCCCCCGAGGAGCTCGGTCTCTCCCGTCACCTCGTCCCGACGGACCCTGCCCTTAGGAAAGTCGCGGTCACCGCCCGGTAGAGCTCCGACGGGCCCGCGGCCGGTTCGATGAAGGTAGAGGTGGAGCCGGCGGGATCGTGGTCGATTCGGCGAGGTCCACCATGAACGGTCCCGACGTCCCTACCGGCGACCCGTCCTCGGGACACTCCGGGAATCCGGGGGCCGAATCTTCACCCGTCCGTGACTGGGCCAAGCCTCCCCTGCCGCGACGTTCTCGCCCTCGCCGGCTCCGACTCGGGATCGGGGTCGGGATCGCCGTCGCAGTCGGGATCGTGCTTCTGACCGTGGTCGTCGCCCCGAATCTCTGGTTCCGTTCTTCCGGAAGATGCAACCCCACCATCCCTTCACCGTGGAACTCCGGTGGATCCGACGTGCTCGTTTCGTGCGGGACCCGATTCGTACTCTCGCCGGAGTCGTTCCAGGCGTACAGCGCGGAACGCTTCTCGGATGCGGAACTCCTCGTCGGCGAGTATTCTGCGAACGGGTCGATCGGGTCGTATCTCCTCAACGACACCGAATTCACCTCGCTGCTGGCAGCTCCCCATCCGACCGCGCCCCCGGCCGGATGGTTCTGGAGCTGCGGCGAAGGAACCGGTTGCTCCGTTCAAGCCAAAGTCCCTCCCTCGGCGAGCGAATACTTCCTCGTCCTGGAGAACTTCAACGGAGCGAACGTCTCGGTGGTGTGGTCGCAGTCCCTCCTCGTCGCGTGGATCCCGAACTCCGCGGCGTGACCACCGCCGGAGGGCAAGAGTTCGCGTCGGGCTGTCGCAGGGTTCGACGCCAGTTCGTTGGACTTCCGACGGGACCTGATCCTGCAGGACTCTACGTGGAAATCCGGCGGAGTCGCTACTCTGCTTGATCTCCCTTGAGCACCCGGCCGCCCTTCCCTTGGGTTACGTACAGGTGGAGCCGGTCGCACATCCGACGGAAGTGACCGCTCCCGTTCGCGCTGCCATATTCTTCGCGGAGCCGCCGCGCCAGCTCCGGATCGGGGAGCGTCGGGTCGACGGCGGGAGTGAACATGCACTGGAAGACGACGTACCTCCGGCCTTCGAGGTCGAAGCGGTCCGTCTCCGCCGCACCGCAAAACGGGCAGCTCAACACGGGCTTGGACGCCCACCCCTACGTTAAGCGTTGGCGGACCGAATCAATCGATGTACCCCAGCGACCGCAACCGTTCCTTCAGCTGTCTCTCGTCTTCCTCGCTGAACGCCGTTCCGCTGGGCTCATCGGTGAGGCGGGCGAGGACGAACGTCACGAAGGCGTCCACGGACTCGAACGAGGATCCCTGGATCCTCTCGGTGAGTTCCCGAAATAGGTCTTCGGGAAGCTGGATCGACCGGGTCGGGCCGCGAACCGAACGCTCTTCGGCCATGGTGGGACCAGAACAGGGGTCTTCCCAGATAGGGTCTTCGCGGCGGGCCCTCTTCTCCGCCGTCACTCCCATTCGATGGTCGCGGGGGGCTTGTCCGTGATGTCGTACAGCACCCGAACGACCTCCCCCGACAGCTCCCGCGTCACGCGCTCCGCGATCCGGGAGAGGATCGGGTGCGGGACCCCCATCGACGTCGCGGTCATCGCGTCCACCGACTCGACGACCCGGACGCTGACGACCTCTCCGTGGACCCGGTTGTCGCCGAGAACCCCGACCGAGCGGAGCGGCAGGAGGACCGCGAAGTACTGCCACGGCCGCGGGATCTTCTTCTCCGCCACCGCGTGTTCGATCTCCTCCTCCACGATCGCATTGGCGACCCGGGCCCGGCGGACCCGGTCCCGGGTGACCGGACCGGCAATCCGCACGGCGAGGCCGGGGCCGGGGAACGGCTGCCGATCCGCGTACGGGACCCCCAGGTACCGGGCGAGCGCCCGGACCTCGTCCTTGTACAGGTCGCGCAGTGGCTCGACGACCTTCAGACGGAGATCGGGGGGCAGACCGCCGACGTTGTGGTGGGTTTTGATCGTGTCGCGGAGCGATCCCCCGCTCTCGATCCAGTCGGGGGCGATCGTCCCCTGCACGAGCCGATCGGCGCCGAAACGGTCTGCCTCGGCCTCGAACACCCGGATGAACGCCTCCCCGATGCGCCGGCGCTTTTCCTCGGGGTCGGCGACGCCTTCGAGGGTGCCGAAGAACCGCTCGGCGGCCGAAACGACATCGAACCGAAGCCCGCTCGATCGAAAGAACTCGCTCACCCGTTCGACCTCCCCGGCGCGAAGAAGCCCGGTGTCGACGAAGACCGCGCGGGCACGGTCGCCGAGTGCGCGCTCCGTCAGCAGGGCGGCCGTCGTGGAATCGATGCCTCCCGAGGCGGCAACGAGCGTTTTCCCCGGAACGTCGTGCCGGAGCCGGTCGACCGCTTCGGCCGTGAATTTCGCCGGGTCGATCACGTCGGTCCCCCCGCGGTGCTGCCGGGCTCTTCCCTCCACTTCGCGCGATAGGCCTGAAGGGCCTGGGTCAGCTCGGGATGCTGGAGCGCCAGGATCGCGGTCGCGAGCAGCGCGGCATTCTCCGCCGCATCGAGCCCGACCGCAGCGACCGGGATTCCGGGGGGCATTTGGACCACCGAGAGCAGGCTGTCGAGGCCCAGGCCCCGGTGGAGCGGGACGCCGATCACCGGCTTGAGCGTTCTCGCCGCCACGACCCCCGGCAACGCCGCGGAGAGGCCCGCCATCGCGATGAACACGTCGGTCGCCGGGTCGCCCACGAGCCGGTCGACCTTCTCCGGATTGCGATGGGCCGAGGCGACATGCACCTCGCACGGGACGTGGAACGCATCGAGACGGGCCCGCACCTTCTCCGCGATCTCGAGGTCGGACTTGCTGCCGACGAGCACCGTTACCTTCACACCGGACCGCGAGGCCCGAGGTCACAAAAGGGTATGCGACGTAATCGGAGCCGAGCCTCGCTCAATGGGTCGGCGAGGCCGGACCCCGATCGACCCATCGTTCGGGCAGGGCCGGCGATAGGGGGCGACCAGGCCATCGGAACTTCATACTCGAAGAACTGTGGCGCCCACCCGTGGAGACGCCGGTCGTCCCCCGTCGCCGGTTCCGTCGTTGGCTCGGGCTCCGGTTCGGCCTCGACGAAGCCGGGGGGGATCGGATCGCACGCCGGATCACCCACTGCCTCGGCGCGTTGCTTCTCGTCTATTTCGTTCTCCCCGAGGACTTCTTCGTTGTCGCGCCCAAGGACGTGATCGTCCTCGCCGCGCTGGCGGCCGCCTGCGTCCTCGAGGGGTTGCGTCACGCGATCGGATTCGACCTGCCGATGATCCGGCCGTACGAGGAGCACCGGGTGGCGAGCTTCGTGTTCTACTCGATCGCGCTCGCCGGGGCCGTCCTCCTCTTCCCGGTCCCGATCGCCGCTGCCGTCATTCTGGGGACCGCTCTCGTGGACCCGATTGCCGGCGAGCTGCGTCTGAGCGCCCGGCACCGGTCATGGTACCCTGCCCTTCCGTTCGTCGCCTACTCGGTTCTCGCGTTCGTGGGACTCTCGCTCATCGGGGGCTGGCCGATCGGCTGGGGAGTCGTTCTCGCGCTCGTCGCCGCGGGCGTCGGTCTCGCCGCGGAATACCCGAAGATCCCATGGGTGGACGACGACCTCGCCATGACGTTCGCCCCTGCGCTCGTGCTCTTCGGCCTGGGCGTCCTTGGGCTCGGTCTCACCGGCTAGGCCGTCGTGAAGCCGAGTTCGGCGGCTCGGCGCCGCAGGGAGTCCAAAAGGTCGATCCGGGTGTACTTGTATATCAGTAGGCCGGCGAGCGTGTTCCCGCCCCCCGCCGCGAGCTGGTTCGGGCCCCGGCGCATGCCCCCGGGGTCCTCGATCCCCACCTCCGCGAGACCGAGCTGGAGATCTGGGAACGCGAAGCGTGCGATGGCGAGGGCCGCGAGAGAGGTCGCGGGGGACCCCGGCCTTCGGTGGGCCCACGGGGTTCCCGGGACCGGGTGAAATGTCGAGATGTGCAGGTGGGCGAGATGGCGATACCGTCGGGAGTGAAGGATCGACCGCAGTAGGTCGGTTGGCGAGCCAAGACCGTTCATCACGATGTTTCCGAGCGGCAGGCCCAGCCGGTCGACCCGGTCCATGAACTCGAGACGGGCCGCATACCCGTCGCCCGGCTTCGCGGCGGAGAAGGCGCGTTCGTTGATGGTCTCGATCGAGCAGTAGACGCTCTCGACACCGAACTCCTTCAACCACTCTAGGGTCGACTCGGAGAGGGACGGTCCGATGTCCAGCGCGAGGTCGGCGGACGTCGCATCCCGCACCTTCGGGAGGAGGGTCCGGAGTTCGTCGTCCGATCCGTCCAGATGGGTGCCTCCGACCAGCACGATTCCGTCGACGCCCCGTTCGGTCGCCGCCACAACCCGCCGGATCACCTCCCGTCCCTTCAGCGGGGTGCGTTCTCGCTCCACGGAGGCGATCGAGCTGGAGAGGCTGCAGTACTTGCACGGCGGGTCGACCGCGCAATCGGTCACCATGTGGATGTGAGCCGTGAGCAGGAGTCGCCGTCCAAGCCGTCGGTCCCGGACCTCGGACGCCGCCGAGTAGAGTTCGGCGGCCCGGTCGGCCCGGCGGGCTCCACGGAGAAGAGTTTCGGCGGTGGGGAGGTCGACCTCCCCGCGCCGGCCCCTCTCGAGCGCCTCCTCAAACTCGGCCACCGGGACGCTCGCGGTCATTCTCGAGGCCGGCATCCCGACCCGAGGCTTCTCTCTGTCGGCCGGCAATCGCACGAGAGCGTTTCGGGGCACCTGCCGCGGGGACGAGGACGAGGGGGTCGGGGACCGCGAATCCTGCGCGGGCCGAACGGCCGGAGGTCCCTTGTTCAGACGATCGGGGTCAGGACCGCGTGCGGGGTTCCCTTCTCGGGGTCTGGGCTGATCGCATAGATCGTCGTCCGGGGCCGGATCCCATAGATGCACGGGGCGTTGTCGATGTTGATGATCCGGAAGTACGTGTCCATCATGTTCAGGATCTCGCTCGAGACGAGTAGGCCGGGCTTCAAGAGGCCGATCCCGAGGTTCCCGACGTGCTTCGTCCGCGCGATGGCCTGGAAGTACATCCGAATCGCGACCTGGTCGCCCATGAGGCTTTCGAACGTGTCGAACGCCGTGTACTCCATGAACGGCTTCCGGTCGGGTCCCGCGACGGCCTTCTCGGCGGTGACCATCGCCCGCATCGCCTCTTCGCGGCCGAAGCGGGCCATCGGCAAGATGTACGGATCCTCGGTCTCGCCGGCGGTGTAGTCGGGGATCCGGACCCGCGTGTCGAAGACGTTCGGCGGGACGTGCCGGACGAGCGTTTCCCGCAGTTTCTCCGGAGATTCCCCCGCGGCGAGGACCGCGATGATCCCCCGCCCTTGCGAGAGGAAGTTCAGGAAGGTCGGGGTGAACAGCATGTAGTAGTCGTCGATCCCGACGTTCACGTCCGCCTCGAAGGCGTTGAAGCTGCCGCGCCGGAGGCCGCCCCCCAGGAGCTTGTCGAAGTCCGGGATTCCGGTGGAGTAGTACCGCTCGGGGTCGGAAATCGGCCGCCAGGCCCCCGTCGGCTGGGCGGAGCTCACGGAGTTGGCGACGCCGAGCGCTTCGAACCGCCCGCCGTCCAGGGTGACGGCGTACCGTGCGCGACCGATGTTGGTCGCACGGAGCTTCTCGAGGCGCAGGTGACGGACCCTCCGCTCGTCGAGCTCCTCGCGCTGGATCGAGATGAGGCCATCGACGAGGTATTCGATCCCTCCCGCCTCGGGCTTCTCGAGGATCATCACGACGTCCGTGCTCGACCCCTCGACGAGGTCCTTCTGGAGCGCCATGACGAACTCTTCCATCTCGAGTCCGTACTTGTGGGTCACACCCTCGAGGGAGTCGATGATGAGGAGCGACTTCTCCGGGAGCGCGCGCTCGACCCGGTTGTAGACGTTCTCGACCTCGGGCATCGGGCTCCGCTTCAGCAGCGCCTGAAGATGGGTTCGGTCGACCCGCGTCGGGGGCCCACGCTCCTGACCAAAGCTCGCGAGGACCTCCCGGCCCGCCCGGACCTTCCTCTGCTCGGGCTCGGGAAGCTCGACCTCGCGCGGCCGCCCGCTCGCGCTGATCGCGTCCAGGAAGAGCTTCGCGGCATCGAGGACCCGAGTCCGCATCTCCGTCGATTTGAGCCACGGGAACTGACGGTAGAGGGCCTCGTCCCCGATCCGGGTCGAAAGGTAGTACGACCGGTTCGGCTGGCCGACCCGCTCGAGAAGCTCGAGCCCGAACGTCGTCTTTCCCGTTCCCGCCCCACCCTTCACGATCAGCGATCGGCCGCCCTTCCCGCTCAGGAAGGTAACGACCTCGGGGGGAACCCCGCCGACCGTGCTCCCGTCACTTGCCGTCATGATACACCGATGAGGCACGGCCGGACCGAGGGTCCCGGAGCCCAACGAACCATTCCGTATCCCGGCACTTCATGGTCACCTGCGGAAAGTAAACCTTTCGCCACGGAGGACGACCATCGGAAGGTGCGGCCGAAGGTGGTTCCAAGGGTCGAAAGGGGGACCCGCCCGTCGAATCCGGCGGAGGCGACGCGGGTCGATCCTCCCTCGACCGAGGAGGATGGACCCAGTGAACGGGATCGGCGGGTCGGACCGTCAACCGCCGGCCGACCGCCGCGCAGCGGACCGGGCCGCGTCCAGCGCGGCCGTCAGAGGCGCGCCGGGTTCTCCGACGGCCGTTGCCGACGCGGGGTTCCCCCCTCCCTTTCCCCCGAACGCGGGCTTGGCCGAATCGACGATCGCGACCGCCGATACCCCTTCCGCCGTGGAGCCGACGAAGAGGGTCCCCTTCCCGTCCCGCTCTCCGGCTAGGAGGACCACCCGCCCCGGTTCGCGGGAGAGGAGGCGGGAGAGCTCCATCAGGTTCGCTCGATCGAGGTCGAACTGCCCGGCGATGATCGTGACCTCGCCGATCCTCTCGGTCGCCGCGGGATCCGCGAGGAGCCGCTCGGCCATTGCCCCGAGGTCCTCCTTGCGCCGATCGCGGGCGAGCTTGCGCGTTTCCTCGATCTCCGCGAGCAGTCGGTCGATCCCCTCGGGCAGCTTCGCGACCGGGACGCCGAGGCGCCGGGAGGCTTCCCGAAGGATCTCCTCATGCTCCTCGCGGATCTCGAGGGCCCGCTCTCCACTCGCGTAGGTGAGGCGCACGACCCCGTCCTGAATCCGCTCCACCCCGAGGATCTCGATCGCGCCGACCTCGCTCGTGTGGGTGCAGTGGGTACCGCCGCACGCTTCGACGTCGAACCCTTCGATCTCCACGATCCGTAGCTCGCGTCCCGGCACCGCGCCTCCCTGGTAGAGCGTGAAGCCGAATCGGCGCTCGGCCTCCGCGCGGGATTCGAAATAGCTCTTCACCGGTCGATCCTCGCGAACGATCTGGTTCACCCGCCGGTCGACCGAACGTAGCTCCTCTTTCGTAAGGGGTCGATAATGCGTCACGTCGATCCGCGCCGCATCAGGGGCCTTGAACGCCCCGGCCTGCCAGACATGCGGGCCAAGGACCTCCCGCAGCGTTCCGTTCATGAGGTGCGTCGCGGTGTGATGCTGCATGAGCTGCGTGCGGCGCACGGGATCGACACGGCCGCGCACCCGGTCCCCCGTGTGGAACGGTGACGCCCGTTCCAGGCGGTGGAGGACCCACGGCCCCCTCCAGGCGACGTCGACGACCTCGAGGTCCCCGAGGTGGCCCCGGTCGGTTACCTGGCCCCCGCCCATCGGATAGAAGTACGTCCGGTCGAGCGCGACGAACGGCCCCTCGCTCCAGACGACGTGCGCATCGAACGAGACGGTGTACGGGTCGAGGTAGTAGAGAACCTCGGTGCGGGGGATCGAGGCCGGCACCTCGGGCAGCCCTTCGGTCACCTCGACGTAGTCCGTGGTCCGCCGTTCGCTCTCGTGCCGGGCGGCGACCAGCGCGTAGAAGTCCGGGGGGATCGGCGGCGCCTCCTGGAGGTCCTCGACCGCGACGTCGGGGGGGACCCCCAGCGAGTCGTACCATTCGATGAGGTTCTCCGAACTGATGTGCCCGCCCGTCGAACGGGTCCGCTCCTCGGCCCGACGGATCGTCTGCCGAGCGCGATCGATCGCCTCTCCGTAGCGCTCGACCTCGGCCTCGACCACCCGACGCAGATCGTCCCGGTGGGCGCCGATCTCAGGGAAGTCCCGGGCGATTTCCCGGCCCGTTCGCTCCAGGATGCCATAGATGTCCGGCCCATCCGGGACCTTCCCGAGCAGCCGGAGCGACCGGCGCAGGAGGAGCCGGACGAAGTACCCCTCCTTGCTGTTCGACGGGACGACCCCGTCGGTGAGCAGGAAATTGAGCGCCCGGGCGTGGTCGATCAGGACCGCCGCATCGTGGGGAGCGAACGATCGGCGGAGCTCGTCGTACTCCGCGCCGAAGACCGGCTCGTATGCGGATTTCGTCCCGTGGCTCGCCCAGACGAGGCGTTCGAGGCCATAGCCGGTGTCGACGACGGTGAGCGGCATCGGCTTCAGCCGCTCGCCGTCCCGAACGTATTCCATGAAGACGAGCGTCGCCACCTCGAGGCCGGCGGCGCTGACGCTGAGCGAGGGTCCGAGGTTGCCACCGCCCTCCCAGACCTCTTCCTTGTACGTGAGAGACTTCGGGGGGGCCCCGAGGGTCTCGACCAGGAGCTCGTGGCAGAGCTCGGTGCAGCGGTCCTTGAAGTAGACCTCGTGGTCCGGCCGATTGAACGCGTGATGCGCCAGCATCTCGAAGAGCGTGAAGTGGCGGCCGCTTCGGCCCACTTCTTCGAGGTCGACGAACCGGAGCACCGGCTGACTGATCGTGAGCGGGTTCGCGGGGGGCGGAGCCGCTCCGCTCGTGACCCAGGGCTGGAAGTCGTAGATGGACGCCTGCGTGAAGAAGACGTCGTTCCTCCACCGGGCCACGGTCGGATACCGACGGATTCGCGCGTGACCGCGCGCCTCGAAGAAGCTGAGGAACGTTTCGCGCATCTCGCGCAGCGAGTAGGGGCGGGCGAAGATCGGAGAGCCGATGAAGCGGTAGTCCTGGCACGGAGCTTCCTGGCAGCGATCGAACTCCCCGAGGGTCCAGAACGCGTGGCCGCAGACGACGCACGTGCTGCGGTGGAATCCCTGCCGATGGAAGAACGGCAGGTCGTACTCGGATGGATCCATGGTTTCGCGCCGACGGCCGCCCATGCTTAAAATGTGTAGCCCCTCCGCGGCACCGCCGGGTTCCCGTGGCGCGCGGCCCGGCAGGAACGGTCGACCCCGAGAGATGGTCTTCTCGTCGGAACTCTCGCGGGACTCCGTCCGGCGTGCGACCGTGATCCTGATCGCATTGAGGGTCGGGTACGCCTACAATTGGTTCGACATCGGTCCCGGGTTCGTTACTCTGGGCGAGGAGTTTCACGTCGGGCCCGCCGATTGGGGTCTCCTGACCGCCGGCTTCCTTGTGGGGGCCGGCCTCCTCCAGGTTCCCGCCGGCTTTCTCTCCCGGAGGTACGGCCCCCGTGCGGTGTCGCTCTGGGGCGTTGGCCTTCTCGCGGTCGCCGGGGTGGCGAGCGCGGTCTCCCCCTCTTTCGGGGTCCTTCTCGCCACCCGGGTCGCCGCGGGCGTCGGCGCGGCGCTGTTCTTCTCCCCGGCGATCGGTCTCGTCGGAAGCCTCTATCCGCCCGGGCGGCGAGGACTGGCGATCGGCACGTTCAGCTCGGCGTTCAGTGCAGGAGCCGGCCTCGGAGTTCTCGGGAGTTCCCTGCTCATCCCGGAGGTCGGGTGGCGCGGGGCGATGGCGATCGGCGGGATCACGCTCGGAGTCCTCGTGCTGCTCGCGCTGATCCTGGTGCCGCGCCGGGCCGGGGCTCCGACGGCGCGTCGCCCCGCCCCGTCGCGGGGGCTCCCGGCCGGCCTCCGCTACCGCGGAGCCTGGGCGATCGGGTTCGCGTTCGTTGGGCTCGAAGGGGCCACGTTCGCGACGGGCCAGTTCATCGTGCCCTACGGGGAGTCCGTCGAAGGCTGGTCGATCGCGCTTGCAGGGGTGGTGGGGATGCTGTTCGTCTTCCCGAGCTTCTTCGGTGGACCCGTCGGCGGGCCCATCGCCGAGCGGCACCGCAATCACCGGACCCAGCTCGTCCTCGCCACCGTCCTCTCCGGGGGAGTGCTCGCGGCACTTCCGCTCGTCGGACTCGCAGGGGCCGTGATCATCGGGTGCGTCTTCTCGCTCAGCTACGGATTCATCTACGCGGTGATGTACGTCCTACCGCAGTTCTGGAGAGAGGTCCCCCCCGAGGAGGTCCCGCTCACGATCGGTCTCTTCAACTCGATCCAGCTCGCCGGCGGCGCGATCGTGTCGTTCCTGTTCGGCTACGTCGTCGCGGCGACGTCCTATCCCGTGGCGTGGTCCGTCCTTGCGCTGACGGTCGGGGCGACGCTCGTCGCGCTCGTCGCGCTCCCGCCGACCCCCGCCACCTCGGACGGTCCTCCCGACGCGGGGGGTCGTGCCCCGAGCTGAGTGCCCGACCGGTCGCGCAGAGGTCGCGGATCGGACACTCTGGGCATCGGGGGCCCCGGGGGCGGCACAGGTTCTGGCCGTGCTGGACGAGGAGCGGATTCAGGGGGATCCAGTACCGCTTGTCCACGATCTCGCGGAGACGCGCCTCGGTCGCCTCGGGGGTGCGCGTCCGCACGACTCCGAGCCGGTTCGCGATGCGGTGGACATGGGTGTCGACCGGGATCGCCGGGACCCCGTAGCCGAAGACGAGCACACAGTTCGCGGTCTTCGGTCCAACGCCGGGGAGCGACGTGAGCTCCTCCATCGTGCGCGGCACGGCGCCCGAGAACCGGGCCTGAATCTGTCGAGCGCACTCCCGGATGACCCGGGCCTTGACGTGGTAGAAGCCGGTCGCCCGGATCAAGGGTTCGATCTCTCGAGACGGGGCCGAGGCGAGCGCCGCGACGTCGGGGAATCTCGCGAAGAGTCGTGCGCTCGCGACATCGGTATTCTCGTCGCGGGTCCGCTGCGAGAGGATCGTCCCGATCAGGACCTGGAACGGGTTCTCCGCGTGGTCGCGGAGGTACGGCGTCCGCCAGTCTCCTCGGCCGTAGAAGGCGGAGAGCCGGTCGAGGACCGACTCCCAGTCCATCGTCGGTCCTCCGTCGAGCGCCATCTCACGACCGTCGCACCCGCCGGCGCTTCGGAGGCGAGGCATCCGCTGCCGGCGGAGCCTCGGCGGCGGGCGGTTCCCCGAGGCCCGGGTCCGAGAGGTCCGGTTCGTCCGTTTCCGCGCGGCCCGGGTTCAGAAGCTCGCCGATCAGGTAGTCGCTTCCCACGACCAGGGTGAATCCGTCCGGGCCCGTCGCCGCCCGGCCCAGTTGGAGACCCTCCGGGGCCGAGCGGGCGACCACGACCCGAGGGAATCGTCCGGCGGCCGCCGCGCGAATCTCGGCCGGGTCAAGTCCCCGTTCCGATCGTACCGGGACCACGACGAGAGTACGGGCGAGCGGAGCGAACGCGTCGAGGATGTGCGGAACGTCCTTTCCCCGGAGGCAACCGAAGACGACCGCGCTGTCCGAGGGATCGGTGAGGGGAGAGACCTCCGCGAGGCTCTGGGCGACGGCCCGCGCGCTTTCCGGCGTGTGGGCGACGTCGTAGAACAGCCCGGGCCGCATCGCGACGCGTTCGAGACGGGCCGGCCAACGGACCCCCGCCAGTGCGCGCCGCACCGCCTCCTCGTCGAGCCCGCGACCGAGGGTCTCGACGAACCGGCTCGTCGCGGCCAGAGCGAGGGCCGCGTTGGTCGGCTGGAACCTCCCCAGGAGCGGAATGCGGAGGTTCCGCCACTCGTGTCCCAGGAGACGGACGGTGAACGTCTGCCCGTTCTCGGACAGCACCCGGTCGACCACCTCGATCTCGTCGTCGAGATGCCAGAGGGGAATCCCTTCGCGATGGGCGATCGATTCGACGACCGAGCGGGGTTCGGCGGGAAGAGTCCCCACCACACCGACCATGCCGGGGTGGAAGATTCCGGACTTCTCGCGGGCGATGTCGCTCAGCGTCGGTCCCAGGACGTCGGTGTGCTCGAGCTCGATGGTCGTGATGACACCGACTCGGGAGTCGAGGACGTTCGTCGCGTCGAGCCGGCCCCCGATTCCGACCTCGACCACCGCGGCGTCGACCGACTGGCGGTGGAACCAGTCCAGCCCGAGCGCGGTCGTCGCCTCGAAGAACGTCGGTTCCCGATCGATCCGCCCCGCCCTCGTCAGCCGGTTCGCGGCCGCATCGACCCGCTCGATTCCCTCGACCACGGATGCGGGATCGATGAGCGCGCCGTCCCGCTGGATCCGTTCCCGGTAGCTCACGAGATGCGGAGACGTGAAGAGTCCCGTCCGAAGGCCCTGGGCGCTCAGGATCGCCTGGGCCATCGCGGCGACAGATCCCTTGCCCTTGCTCCCCGTGACGTGGATCGCCGGGAACGACCGTTCGGGGTGTCCGAGCGCGTCGAGAAGTCCCTCGATCACGTCCAGGCCGGGGCGGAGCCCGAATCGTCGGCGATGGTACAGGCCCTCGAGAGTCGCCCGGTACGCGGTCGGGGAGTCGGCGGCTCCTCGGCGGGACCGCGTCCCTCGTTCCTCCTCGGCCGGGAGATCGCCGCGCACGTTCAGTACGTCGATCGCTCGCGGTACGCCCCGTACACGTCCTGGAACGCGTGGACGACCTCGCCGAGCGTCGCGTGGGCGCGGAGCGCGTCCAGGACCGCCGGCATCGTGTTCTGGTCCGGGGTTTCGGCGACCTTCCGCAGTCGGTCGAGCGCCGTCGAGTGACGTCGGGGGTCCCGTCGCGCCCGCAGCCGGGCGAGCCGCCGAGATTGCTGCCGGCGGGCCTCCTCGGAGATTCGAAGGCGGGGAACCCGCACCGGAGTGTCGACGGTGTACGCGTTGACCCCGACAATCTTCGCCTCTCCGTTCTCGACCGCGCGCTGGTAGCGGAACGAGGACTCCTGGATCTCGCGCTGGAAGAATCCGCGTTCGATCCCCGCCACCACGCCGCCCAGGGCGTCGATTCGTTCGAAGTACTTCCAAACCTCGGATTCGATCTCGTCCGTGAGCCACTCGACGTAGTAGCTCCCTCCGAACGGGTCGATCGTGTCGGCGAGACCGGACTCGTGCGCGAGGATCTGCTGGGTCCGGAGCGCGATCCGAACGGCGTCCTCGCTCGGGAGCTGGATCGCTTCGTCGAACGAGTTCGTGTGGAGGGATTGGGTCCCGCCGACGACCCCTGCGAGGGCCTGAACGGTCGTGCGAATCACGTTGAGCTCGGGCTGCTGGGCCGTGCACGAACATCCCGCCGTCTGGGTGTGAAACCGAAGCCAGAGCGAACGCTCTTTCGTCGCGCCGAACTCCTCCCGCATCACGTGCGCCCAGATGCGTCGCGCGGCCCGGAACTTCGCGACCTCCTCGAAGAGGTCATTGTGGGAGTTGAAGAAGAACGAGAGGCGAGGCGCGAACTCGTCGACGTCGATCCCCCGGGCCTTGGCCTCCGCCACGTACGTCCGCCCGTCGGCGAGCGTGAACGCGAGCTCCTGGACCGCGGTCGAGCCCGCCTCACGGATGTGGTATCCCGAGATCGAGACGGGGTTCCACTTCGGGGTCTCGCGAGTCGCGTACTCGATCGTGTCGGTCACGAGGCGGAGCGCCGGACGCGGGGGGTAGAGGAACTCTTTCTGCGCGATGTACTCTTTCAGGATGTCGTTCTGCGTCGTTCCCCCGAGATCCGCGAACGGCACCGCCGATTCTTGGCCCGCGAGGAGGTACATCCCCCAGAGGATGTTCGCGGGGGCATTGATCGTCATGCTCGTGGTCACCCGGCCGAGCGGGATCCCGTGGAGTAGCCGCTGCATGTCATCGAGCGAGCTGACATTCACCCCGCACTTGCCGACCTCACCGACGGATTCGGGGTCGTCGGCATCGAGCCCGTAGAGCGTCGGGTCATCGAAGGCAATCGATAGTCCGGACTCGCCATGCGCGAGGAGGTATCGGAACCGCCGATTGGTGTCCTCGGGCGAGCCGAACCCGGAAAACATCCGCATCGACCAGACCCGACCCCGGTACATCGTCGGGTGGATCCCCCGTGTGAACGGGCGTTGCCCCGGGTACCCGATCCGGTCGAACGAGGATCTCGCATCGGGAACGTAGACCCGGTCGATCTCGATCCCCCCCAGCGTCGTGAACCGTTCCTTCCGCTCCGGGTTCTTTGCGATCGCCGGTGCCAGGATCTCGGCCATCCAACGGTCCCGTCGTGCCACGACGGGGTTCGACGCTTCTTTTGGTGGAGCGGTTTGCGGGACCGCGTCGTCGACTCGAGTGGACCCCATCGGTCGCCTCCTCGGACTCCCTAGGAGCTCTAGAGTACTATAACGTGAAAGGTTCAGTTCCCGGGGACGCTCCGGGGGCCCGCAGTCCGACCAGGTCGGTCCGGCCCCGACGCAGCATCGGGACGCCAAGAGATTTCGCGAACCTCGGGAACGCCGCGCCGGTCCACATGGTGTTGTCGGCGAGGACGACGGCCCCGCGCGCGAGCTTCGGGCGGACGGTGCTCAGCTCGAAGGTGAGGTGGGGCGCAGAGTGAAGGCTGTCGTGGAGGAATAGCCCGACGGACTCGACCTCGTCCACGAGCCCCGGGAGAATCGATTCGCTGGTCCCCAGTCGGAGGTCCCACCGGGACCTCAGCCGTTCCGGGACTGCCCATCCGGGGGAGAGGCCCGGGGGGAGGGCGACGGGGGAGTCCCGGGAACCGAAGCGGGTCCCTCTCTGGTAGGTCGGCAAGTCGATGGAGTGGAGGGTTCCGGTCCGGTTCCGATGCAGGCCGGCGAGGAGGTGCGCAGAGGACACGCCGCTCGAGACCCCCGTCTCGACGACGTGGCTCGGGCGCAAGAATCGGACGAGAGCGTAGAGCTCGAACGGCGCACGGAACTGCGCATAGTACCACCGCCCCCCCTCCAGGTGTCGCCGTCGGATCTCCGCTTCCCAGGGGACCAGATCTTCCGTTTCCGCGAGGACCTCGGAGATTCGCGCCGGCGACTCCTGGGAGATTCCAGAAAGCCAGCGGAGGTTCGGCCGCGCGCGGGGATCCCCGAGGGCACGGAGCGCCCGCCGGACGGCACGCACCGCGGTCGGTCGGAGCGCAACCCGAACGGGACGGCTCATGCCACGATCCCTTGCTCCCGGAACCTCTTTGGCTCGAGGTGGGCTTTCCGCACCGCGAGCCGCGCGGTCGATCCCGTCACGATCGCATCGGTTTCGTCGAGGACAATTCGGGAGCGGAAGAAGGGCGCGTCAACGACGAGGGTCTCGTACTCTCCCCCTTCCCCGGCGGCGTTCACGGCCCGGACCGAGCGGCTTCGCCTCTCGAGCTCCTGAACGAGCTCCGCATCCATTCGATGCCCCAAGAGATCGGCCGTCAAGGGCTCGGCCGCCAGGTGGACGAGACGGATGTCGAGCCCGGCCGCGATCTCCTCGCGGACCACTCGAGCCGGGTCCTTCCGCCAGAGTGGGGCGTAGATCCGGCGACCCACGGCGTCCCCGATCCGGACCACCCGTGCCCACTGGAACGACGACTGGATCGCCCCTACGACGATCGGGCCGGAGTGCCCCGCCAGAGCTTTAGAGAGCGTCTCGAGCTCGCTGGCCTCCGTCGCGGCGGGGACGGGCACGGCCCGGTGGTGTTTCCCCCACGCGGTCGCCTGCAGGGCCACCAGCTCGAGATTCGGGGTGTGGTACATGAGGGAGTCCGGGTCGGCCGGATGGACCGTCAGGAGTTCGTCGACTGGCCAGCCTTGCGTATCGGCGAGGTACGCGGCGTACACGGAGTCCTTTCCTCCCGAGACGAGCGCGGTGACGGTCATCGGTTCGCTACGGGAGTCCGAGGCCCGTGCGCCAGCGCCGGTACAGGGGCTCGAGCGGAATGGACGCGAGAGACCGATCCGACCAGCGGAACGTGCCTCCGGCCGCGGTCACCTCCCCGAGGATCGCGTGCGGGGTCGGACCGAGGACCTGCTCAAACCTCCGCTCGTCCACCCTCGGTACTTCGACCACGAACCGGGAGCCTCCCTCCGCCGCGAGCGCGATCCCCGGACCCGATAGGCCGCTCACCGCGAGGTCGACCGAGAATCCGAGGCCGCCACCGAACGCCATCTCGCAGAGCGTGACCGCCAACCCACCGTCGGAGACGTCATGCGCGGAACGGACCAGCCCCTGGGCCATCGCAGTTCGCAGGTGCTCACCGGCCTGGCGCAGCGCGCGCGGATCGGTCGGGGGGACGCGAAGGCCCGATCGACCCGCCCGACGCGCCCAGAGGGATCCTCCAAGTTCGGGCCGGGACGGGCCCACGAGGTAAAGGGCCGCCCCGGTCGACTTGAGGTCGCTGGTCACTGCGTGGTCGATGGACTCGACGATTCCCGTGGCCAGGAGCACGGGGGTCGGAGGAATCTCCGCGCCGAGGCCCCCATTGTAGAAGCTGACGTTCCCCGAAGGGACCATGAACCCCAGCGCACGCGCGGCGGTCGCGAGGCCATCGGTGACGGCCGCGAAATCGGAGAGAACCCTCGGGTCCTCGGGGTTTCCGAAGTTCAGACAGTTCGTCAACGCGTCCGGCCGCGCCCCTACGGAGAACAGGTTCCGAGCCGCCTCTTCGACTACCATCGAGGCACCTTCCCTCGGATCCTCCCGACAGGCCCACGGCTGGGCCGCGGTGGCGATGGCGAGCCCTCGTCGGCTCTCCGGGCGGGGCTGCAGGATGGCGGCGTCGCCGTGCGAAGGGGATTCGGGCCGACCGTGCAAGGGCTTCACGACCATCCGGCCCTGGACCTCGTGGTCGTAGACCCGGAGGAGACCTTCTCTCGAGACGGAATCCGGGGCGAGCACCAGGTCCTGGACGAGGCCACCGAGATCGTCGTTGGCGACGGTCGGAGTCTCGCCGTAGGTCCGGGGAACCGCCTTGTGCGGGCGGTTCCGCGAGGGGGGTTCGACGCGGAATCCGACTCGCAGGTGGCCCGCCGGTTGACCATTCCACTCGATCGTCTCGTACGGTCCCTTCGTCACTTCGCCGATCGGAGAGGCCGGCACGTCGTGCCGTCGAAAGATGCGGAGGAGCGCGTCGAGGTCCTTCGGCCGAACGTCGAGAACCATCCGTTCCTGCGATTCCGAGATCCAGACTTCCCAGGGAAGGAGACCGGATTCCCGGAGCGGCACTCGGGCGAGGTCGATCCGGGAGCCGAAACCCCCCGCATGCACGAGCTCGCCGGACGCGGTCGCCAGGCCCCCTCCGCCCAGGTCCTTGAGCCCCTGGACCCAACCCCGATCGAACGATTCGAGACAGGCGTGGATCAGCGGCTCCTTCATGATGGGATTGCCGAGCTGCACCGCTCCCCGAGACTCCGTCTCGCTCCGGGAGGTGAGTTCCTTCGAGGCGAACGCCACGCCTCCGATCCCATCCCGGCCGGTCCGGCCGCCGACCAGCACGAGCCGGTCCCCCGCGGCGCGCGCTCGGTTCGGTAGGAAGCATCGGCGCGGGAAGAAGCCGACGCACGCGACGTTGACGACGGGGTTGACGACGTACGCAGGATCGAAGTAGACCCCTCCCGACACCGTCGGGACTCCCACGCGGTTTCCGTAGTCACGAATCCCGGCGATCACCCCCTCCGCGAGGTACCGGGGGCTCTTCACGCCCGGCGGGAGTCGCTCCCGGGGAAGATCGAGGGGCCCGAAGAACAAGGGGTCGGCGAGAGCGACCGGTTTCGCGCCGACGGCGAGAACGTCTCGTAGGATGCCCCCAATGCCCGTCGCGGCCCCACCGTACGGTTCAACCGCCGAGGGGTGATTGTGCGATTCGATCCGAAGCGCGTACGCAAACCCCTTCTCGAACGGAAGGACGCCCGCGTCCCCCGTGCCGAGGACCCTCGAGGGGGACCGCAGGTCTCGAAATGCGCGTCGCAAGAATGGTCGTGAACTCTTGTAACTGCAGTGCTCGCTCCAGCTCTGGGCGATCCCGGCAAGCTCGAGGTCCGTCGGCTCGCGCCCCTCCCGCCGGAAGTACTCGCGAAGCCTCTGCAGGTCGAACCGGTCGAACCCCAGCCCGCGGTCCCTCGAAACTTCCTCGAGAGTTTCCACGGAGGCGCGTCGAAAGGGGACGGAGGTTACGCCGTCAGCCCACCCGGACATGGAGCTACGGAGTCGCGGGCCGCACCGTGACCCGATGGATCACGGGGTTCGCGAGCAGCCGCTCGACCGCCTCGTCGGTGAGCCGCTGGGCGTCGGCCGGCGTTACGTCCGTGAACTCGAGGTCGTAGACCCGGGCGGTCGTCACCTGGTGGACGTGGTCGATCCCGAGCAACCCGAGGGACTTCTCGATGCTCAGGGCCTCGGCGTCCATCACACCGGGTTTCAGCTCGACGCGGACCTCCATCCGGATCGGTCGCGCATCGGGGGCCATTCGATGCTCCGGCGGCCCCTACGGAACGGCGAAGATAACGATGCGCCCGTCCGGTGAGTTCGTAGATTCCCCCGCGTCCCGGCGGGTCGTCCGCCGTCCGTCGCCGAACCGGCTTTGAAAACGGACCGGCCCTGAATCCCTTTCTGAAAACGAATCGGTCCGTGTGAAATCGGTTCGGGAGGTTCGATTGCCCACGGCCCCCGAGCCTTGGTCAGCTCAGAATACGTTCCAAGGAGGTTCGGTCTTCCGAAGGACGTCCCTCGCTTCCTCGGGGAAAACCGCCTGGAGGTGAGCCTTGGTCTCTATCGGATCGTACATCTTGAACGGAAGGTCCAGGGGTGCTCCAGGCGCAGTATCCTCGCCATAGTACTTCGCGGCGCTCTCCCGGAAGTTAGCCATACGGTCAGGATCAACTACGAGGATAGGATCGAGGCTAGACGTCTCATAGAGTCGGTGGGCCAACGCAATCACAGACTCAACTTCGTTCAGGTTTCCCCATATCTCTGTGGGGACTACGACGAACATATTCTGGAACAGGGTGAGAA
>DASPSQ010000014.1:0-87029 GCA_035623855.1 Thermoplasmata archaeon
CGGAACCGTCGCGCTGCCGTGCGTACCGCGCCATCGGTCCGGGACCATCGACCTCGCCATCGCCAGAACTTCTCCAGCGCGCCGTGGGAGCGTGCGCCGGACGAGCATTCATATCGTAGAAGAAGATTCGGCCCCATGGCGGGTCGAACGACGCGCGGAGTTCTGATCGCGGCAGTTCTGGCGGGAACCCTCCTCCTCCCCGGGGTCGCCATATCGGCTCCCCTCATCGCGGGAATCGGAGCAGGGCCAAACGCGGGGGTCACGTCGTACTCCAGCGAGAACTGGGCCGGGTACTTCGCGAGCGGACCGAACGGGTCCGTGACGAAGGTGTCGAGCAGTTGGGAGCAGCCCACCGCGAGCTGTGGCAGTGGCACGTCCTACTCGGTCTTCTGGGTGGGAATCGATGGGGCGACCGACACGACCGTCGAGCAGATCGGCACCATCATCGGGTGCTCGAAGGGCGTCGCGTCCTACGCCGCGTGGTGGGAACTCTACCCGACCAACTCCATCCAGATCATCAAGAAGCTCACGGTGAACCCGGGGGACAGCGTCTCGGCCTCGGTCACGTACGCCTCGGGATCGTTCACGATGGCGATCACGGTGGCCGGTCACTCGTTTTCAAAGACAGGTGCGCAATCGGCCCTGCAGAACTCCGCAGAATGCATCGCGGAGCGGCCCGCGCACGTGGTGGACGGAAACATCGTATTCTACCACCTCGCGAAGTTCAGCCCCATCTCGTTCGTGTCGTGCACGGCCACGATCAGCGGGCACGCGCGAGGGATCGGCGCGTTCAGCTCGGTCGGAGAAGTTACGATGGAGGATACGGCAGGCCACGTCCTCGCTGCGACCTCCGGCCTGAACGGGTCCAAGAATTCGTTCTCGGTCACGTGGAAGAGGTCCAGCTGAGTCGCCGGTGCGAACCGTTTCCGAAACCACTCCCCGACGCGACGCTTCGAGGACCTCCGCGGTCCGTCCACGGTCCGTGGCTTCGACCCGATTCCGGCACAGTTTTCTGTCGTCCACCGGTTCCTTCCGCCTCGCCTCTGGATTCCCCGGGCTCCAAGCCGACCCGCGACGCAAGGCGGCGACCGTCGTGCGTTGCGAAAAACGAGAATTATAAGGCCGGACCAGGCTTTCGGTACCGGTGATCGATTCCTGGCCGGCACAGCCTCCCACCCCTCCGCCGCTCATCGGACGGGAGGAGGTCCTTGAGGAGGTCCGTCGGTCGCTCTCTCTGGCCGAGCGGGGCCACGGGCTCGGCCTCCTGTTGGTAGGGACCCGGGGAGTCGGGAAGAGCCACCTCCTGGGCGCCATCGCCGATCAAGGCAGTCAGCACGGGTTCCGGGTCCTCAGGGGCCGTGCCTTTCCCGAAGAGTTGCCACAGCCATTCTCTCTCGTCCGGGAGCTCTTCCGCTCGCAGGGTCGAGAGGAGGTTCCGAGATCCACCGGGCCCGAGGGTTGGATGCCGGCGCTCCTCCCTCTGGCACCGTTCCAGGAGGCGTCCACGCCCTCCCTCCCCGCGACCCCGGAGACGGGGAGGACCACGAGTGCTCTCGACGAGCTGGAGCGATCGCTCGCTCCGCTGGTCGAACGCGGCGTGGGAGGCTTCGAGTCGAGCCGCGAGGAGCTCCACGGCCGGGTCGAGGAGTACTTCCTTCACCTCGCCCGGGACCAACCCCTTCTCCTCGTGATCGACGACCTCCATTTCGCGGACTCCTCCTCGCTCGAGTTCCTCTGGCGGCTCGCGATCGACATCCCTGAGGTATCCGTGGTGGTGGTCGCGACGGTGGGTACCGGGGACGAAGTACCCGATCGGACCCGTCCGGAGCTTGAGATCCTGTACCGATCCCCCGCGATCCACCGGACCACCTTGAGGCCCTTCACCGTGCCCGAGGTGACGGAATTCGTTCGCTGGATCATCGGAGGCCGAACGCCGGATCCTCAGGACATCCTGCGCTGGCACACGCAGACGGACGGGAATCCCCTGTTCGTCGAACAGCTCGTCCGCTCGACCACGGGCTATCGTTCGGCGGAACGGCCGATTTCCCCGGTCGCCGGGAAGAGCCTTGAGGAGGTTCTCATCGAGCGGATCCACTCCCTCGGCGACACCGACCGGCGGGTGATGGCCTACGCCGCGGTGCTCGGCGAGGAGTTCGAGTTCCCGGATCTACTGGCGGTCACCGGCCTCAGCGAGGAGCGCGTCAGCGAGGCGGTCGATCGCCTCGTGCAGGAAGGGTTCTTCCGTGAAAAGGGTCATGAATCGTACTCGTTCGTCACCGAGGCCCTGCGCGCGAATGCCTACGCCGATCTCACGGAGACCCATCGACGGATACTGCACGAGAAGGCGGGGCTCGCGCTCGAGGCGAAGGGCGGCGCGCGGGAAACCGAGCTGGCCCGCCACTTTTACCTTGGTCACGATAGCGACCGGGCCGTCCGATACAATCTCGCGGCGGCCCAGAGCGCGACCCGTGCCTTCGCATTCGAGATCGCCGCGACGCTGCTCTCCCGGGCGCTCGAGGCGCAGCGGCGCCGGCCGGCGCGGGACGTCACCAGCGAGATCCGGCTCCTCACCGAGGAGGGTCGGCTCTTGACCGAGGCAGGGAGCCCTCACCGGTCGGAGGAGGTCCTCACCGAGGCGCTGGGACTCGCGCGCGCTCATCCCGGGCACGAGCTCGAGCTCGGGCGCGTGCTGCTCGGCCTCGCTTGGTCCCGCTACGAGCGGGGCGAATACACGAGCGCGGAAGCGCTGGTCACGGAAGCGTGGAACCACTTCCCCAAGGTCGGAACGTCGCGGGACCTCATGGCCGCGCACCGGGTCTCGGGTCTCGCGAGCTGGAGACGGGGGGACCGAGCCCAGGCAGAGAACCATCTCCGGGCGGCTCTCGAGATCGCCGAGAGGGACGGGACCCCGCTCGAGCAGGGCCACGCGCTCGTGGACGTCGCGAACGTGACCGTACCGACGGACCCGGTGACCTTGGCGGCAGTTCTCGAGCTCTACGACCGGGCAGCCTCCCTCTTCGCGGCCGGGGAAAACCACGTCGCGATCGCGCGCGTGCGCATGAACCGCTCGATGGCCGAGTGGGAAGCGGGTGCCACGGACGCGTCGCTTCGGGACCTTCGCCTCGCGATCGAATCGTCCGAGCGGGCCCACTCCCCCCGGTGGGTGGGCTGGTGTGAGTTCAATCTCGCCGAGCTCGAAGCGGAGCTGGGCCGGACGGACAGCGCACGGGCCGCGCTCGAGCGCGCGGTCCGGGTGCTTACGCCCGTGGGCGACGCCCTCGCGGAACAGCAGATCTTGATGGCCCGGGGGATGATCGACCACGCGGACAGGGAGTACGAGACCGCGGAAACGCACTATCAGGATTCGCTGGTCCTCGCCCGCCGGCTCCATACTCCCTCGGACATCTCCGACGTCCTTCTGCGGATGGCCCAGCTTTCTCATGACCGTGGGGACGATTCGTCGGCGCGCGACCGACTCGCCGCTGCCCTCGCCAGTGGGCTCCTCGATCACCACCCGAACTTTGCGGTGCGCGTGGCCGCGCTCGAACGAGCCCTCGCGAGCCCATCGCAGTCTCCTCCGCCATAGATCCGATCAACCGAATGGATCGGTCCGTCACGTTCGCGACCGTTTCCGGAGTGCACGTGGCCCGGCGGAATCATCGCCGAGAGACGCAGTCACGACACGCAGGGGATCGCATCGTCCTGGTCTGGGGAGCCGAGCCGAACCGCGCAGGAGGACACGGCCGACGGGCCATCCGATCGCTCCGGAATTGACGCATCCTTAAGTCCCAACGGTCCGTGCGAACGACGTGGAATCGTATTTTCGCTCGATCGAGGCCTCGGTCGATCTCGCCTACGACGTGGCGGAGCGCGCGCGTCAGGAAGGGTTCGACCCGGAGGTCTCGACCGAGATCCCACGAGCCCAGGACATGGCGTCACGTGTGGAGAAGCTCCTCGCCCACCTCGGGATCGAGGGGATCTCGAACGAGATCCGGGCGCTCGCCCGCGAGATGCCCCGGGAGGAAGTCGCGGTCACGATCGCCCGTCGGCTCGCCCGCGACGTGTCACGGGGAGGGTCGCCCGCGGCTCGGGTCGAGACCGCCCTCCGGGTCGGGCTCGCGATCCTGACCGAGGGGATCCTCGTCGCCCCGCTCGAGGGCCTGGCTGAGGTGCACCTCCGGGAGGGTCGCGAGCACTCGACGTATGTCGAGCTCTACTATGCCGGCCCGATCCGCGCCGCGGGAGCGACCGCGCAGGCGCTCAGTGTCCTGCTCGCGGATGTCGTGCGCCGCGACCTGGGACTCGCCCGGTACGAACCCGAGGCCGGCGAGATCGGGCGGTACAAGGAGGAGATCCCGCTCTACAAGTACCTTCAGCACCTGCAGTACCTTCCGGGTCCCGACGAGATCGATCTCGTCGTCCGGAACGTTCCGGTCGCAATCTCCGGGGAAGCGACCGAAGGCGACGCCGAGGTGAGCGCGTTTCGCAACCTGCCACGGGTCCCGACGAACGGGATCCGAGGGGGGGCGTGCCTCGTCATCGCCGAGGGGCTGTGCCAGAAGGCGGCCAAGCTCCGGAAGATCGTCGAGAAGCTCGGGATCGATGGGTGGGAGTTCCTCGATGGGGTCGGCCACGGTACGACGGAGGACGACGACGCGCGCACCCCGAAGTACCTCCAGGATTCGGTCGGGGGCCGGCCGGTCCTTGCGCATCCCAACCATCCCGGCGGGTTCCGCCTCGTCTACGGGCGTGCCCGCACGACCGGCTTGGCCGCGTGCGCGGTGAACCCGGCGACGATGGTCATTCTCCAGCATTTCGTCGCGATCGGGACCCAGGTCAAGCTCGAGTTTCCGGGAAAGGCGACCGCCATGGCCGTCTGCGATACCGTGGACGGCCCGATCGTCGAGTTGGACGACGGGACGATCGCCGCCGTCCACGACGTCGAGCGGGCCGAGTCGCTCCTTCCCCGGGTACGGCGAATCCTTGACCTCGGAGAGCTCCTCGTCTCCTTTGGCGAGTTCCTCGAGAACAACCGGGCCCTCGCCCCGGGAGCCTACTCCCTCGACTGGCACCTCGAGGAGCTCCGAAACGCCGGGATGGACCCGGTCGACGGCATGACGGCACGGGACTACGAGGAAGCCGTGGCGGTCTCCCGGACGCACGGCGTTCCCCTGCATCCTCGGTGGCTCCTCTTCTGGCACGACGTCACGACCGCCGAGCTCCGTGCACTCTCCGAGTTCGTCGAGCGTTCCGGTAGCTGGATCGATGGCGCGCTCGAGCTCCCGCGGGATCCCTTGTGGCATGAGACGCTCGGCCGCCTGGGGTTTCTCGGCTTCCCCACGTCGTCGGACCGACTGCGAGGCGAACCGGATCCGAGCGCCGCGCTGATCGGGGGGCTCGGTCTCATGACGGAGGGCACTCACCTCGTCCGGCGCGTGTCGCTCGAGCCCGTGGGCACGGACGCCCTCGCGTACGTGAGTCGCCTTGCCGGGGTGCCGATCCGGGCCCGGGCTCCCTCGCGCGTTGGGGGCCGGGTCGGGCGACCCGAGAAGGCGTACCAGCGATCGATGCAGCCGAATGTTCACGCCCTGTTTCCGGTCGGCGCGGCCGGTGGCCCGACCCGCTCCCTCATCGAGGCGGCTCGGAACACGATGCGCGACGGCACGCGGGTCGACCTCGGCGTGCGGGTCTGTCCCGACTGTGAGCGGTCCACGGTCTGGACGCGATGCACCTGCGGATCTCACACCCGGCCGACGGGACGGATCGTCTCCGAGACCCTGCCGGTCGCCCCGCTCTGGAGCGAGGCGCTCTCGCGATTGCATCTCGGCAAGGTCCCCGCCGTCAAGGGTGTCAAGGGGCTCACGTCGCCCGGGAAGGTCCCCGAAGCGCTCGAGAAAGGGATTCTCCGGGCGACGCACGGGATCTCGGTCTACCAGGACGGCACCGCCCGATTCGATCTCACCGATCTCCCGCTGACCCACTTCCGCCCCGCGGAGATCGGCACCGACCTCGAACTCCTGTTGCGGCTCGGCTACGAACACGACTGGCTCGGCGATCCCCTCACCGACCCCGAACAGCTGATCGAGCTCGCGCCGCAGGACCTCATTGTCTCCCGTTCGTGCGGGGAGTATCTGAAGCGCCTCGCGCAGTTCGTCGACGACGAACTGGTCCGGCTGTACAACCTCGACCCGTTCTACCGAGCGGACCGGCCCGAGGACCTCCGGGGCCAGATCGTCGTCGCGCTCGCCCCGCACACCTCCGGTGGGGTCGCCGGTCGCCTCCTCGGCTTCACGGACGCCGAGGCGTGCTTCGCGCATCCGGTCTTCCACGCGGCCAAGCGCCGGAACTGCGACGGGGACGAGGATTCCGTGACCCTCCTCCTGGACGCTCTATTGAACTTTTCCCGAGCGTATCTTCCCGAGAGCCGCGGGTCGCTCATGGATAAGCCCCTCGTCCTGACGACGCGGCTCGAGGCGACCGAGGTCGACAAGGAGGCCCACAATCTCGACGTCGGCTCCCACTACCCTCTCGCGCTCTACCGCGCGGCGGCGGACCGCCGACCCGCGACGGAGATCGAAGGGATCCTCGAACGGGTCGGAGATCGTCTCGGCACCCCCGGTGCGCTCTCGGGGTACGGCTTCTCCCACGATACCCGGCGCATCGCGGGAGGTCCGGTCCGGTCCGCCTACCGGGAAAGCCGCTCGATGGCGGAGATGGTGGAACGGTCGACCCTGCTCGCCACCCAGATCCGTGCGGTCGACGTCGCCGAGGCCATCACCCTCGTGCTCAACGCGCACTTCCTGCCCGACGTGATGGGGAACCTCAAGAGCTACGCGACGCAGCGGTTCCGGTGCACGGTGTGCGGGACCTCCTACCGCCGTCCACCACTCTCGGGGCGATGCGCCACCGAGCGACCGGGCGGTGGGCGATGCGACGGAGAACTGCTCTCGACGGTCTATGAGGCGTCGGTCCGCAAGTACCTCCCCCTCTCCCAGCGCTTGAGCGGAATCGACGGCATCACGCCGTACGTCCGCCAGCGAATCGATATCCTCGCGGACTCGGTCGCGACCCTCTTCCCTGGGGCGAGCGCCCAGACGACCCTCGACCGGTTCCGGGCGAACCCGTCCGCGAGGGGGGACGGAACGGACCGGCCCCGCGGAACGGACAAATAGCCCGGGGCCGGTGGACTCGTCCGTCGGGCTTGTGGGGTAGTCTGGACTATCCTGTTGGCCTTCGGAGCCAACGACCTGGGTTCGAAATCGCGAGACGCTCGCGACGGAACTCCCAGCAAGCCCGTCCCGGGTCCTCTAGCGGAAGTAGTTCGCCGAGGGGGTCGTCTCGGTGCGCTTCTCCTCTTCCGGTTTCGCCGCCTCGAGGATGTCGATCGCGAGGAGCGCCGGGATCGGCACGAGACGCACGCGTCCCTTCTCGTCCCCCTCCGCACCCTCGAGCTCGATCGCCAGCGCGTTGTCCCCTCCGATCGAGACGAGTCCCCGGAACGTGCCCGTCGACACGATCGCCTCGTCGTCCGGTCCCGCGGACTGAAGGCGCACTCGCGAGCCGGGAGTGAGGCCGATCATCGGACGTTTCCCCGACGAGTTCGGTGCGCTCATCGGCCCCCCCCGCGCTCGCGCACGCCTCGGGCGGTCGCGACGACCCTCGGGGCGGGGTCGGCCGGACGCTGCTCGACCAGGGTCTGCAGGTGGTTCACGGTCTCCCGGTACCTCCGCAGGGCATTCTGGGCATTCGCCTCGGTGAAGTCCCACGCCCGCGCGAGGTTCCCGTACCGCAGGCGGTACCCTTTCCGACCCCGACCGTCCGTCGCGCCCCCCACCTCCTCCAAAAGGTCGAGGGCCTTGAGCTTGTTGATGTGCCGGTAGACCGTGGGCTTGGAGGTTTTCAGGAACGCAGTGAGCTCCTCGACGTACCACGGGCGAGTGGGGTCGCGGAGCAGGCAGTCCCGGACGAGGCGGTACGCGAGGCTCTGGGCGATGGGTCCCTCGGATCCCCGTCCCTCCTCGCCTTCCGGGAGGTAGCCGACGAGCCGGAGGAACTCCCGCAGCACCTCGTCCAAATCCGAGATGGGCGTGAGGGGAGTGCTGTAACGCAACGCGAGTTCGAATGGCATGCCGGTGGAGTGCCAAAACCACTCCTCGGATAAAAATCCGGGCCGCCGCTCGGGTTCCGGCACGAAACGATAATCGCGACCGGCGCGCTGGCGCGGCCGGATGGTTTCGTTCGATTTCGTTTCCCCAGCAACGCCGGACGAGGCGATCGCCGAGCTGCGCGCCAGTGGCCCCGGCGAGACCGTCGTTCTGGCCGGGGGGACGGATCTCTTGTTCGACCTGGAGGACGGGCGCACGGCGGCCCGGCGGATCGTGTCGCTCCGACGCCTTCCCTGGCGGACCCTCGACTGGAACGGCCCGTCGCTGACGATCGGGAGCACGCTATCGCTGCGGAGCCTCGAACGCGACCCCGGGGTCCGGGAGCGGATCCCCGGTCTCCACTCCGCCGTGCGAGCGGTGGGCAGTGTCGCTCTTCGTCACTCGGCGACCCTCGGCGGGAACCTCGGTCGATCGGCTCCCGCGTCGGACCTCGTGCCGATCCTCCTCGCCCTGGACGCCGAGGTCGATCTCCTCGGGGCCGCCGGGGACCGTCGGATGAGCGTGGACCGGTTCGTTCTTGGATCGCGGCGAACTGCGCTCGCCCCGGGGGAGCTCATCCGTTCCATCCGGATTCCCGAGGCGCGCCCGTCGGCGTACCTCTGGCAGCGGGTGCGCCCGTTCCACGACATCTCGCACATGGCCGTCGCGGTGGCGTTCTCCCCATCGAGATCCCGCTGGCGGGTCGCGGTGTCGGGGTTCCCGCCTCGCCCGCTCCTAGTGCCGGAGGCCGAGGAGGCGCTCGGGGGGCCCGACCCGGGAGCCTCGGAGGTGGGTCGGGCGGCGGACCTGGCCGCGACCCGCACGCCGATCGTCGCGGACCGCCGCGCGTCGGAGGCGTACCGCCGGCAGCTCGTTCGTCCCCTCCTTGCCCGTGCGATCCACGCGGCCCGGCCATCTCCGAGGTCGCCGTGACCGCGTCCTCGATTCGCCTCACGGTGAACGGTCGACCGGCCGGCCTCGACCACGTTCCCGCGGACGAACGCCTCCTCGACACGCTGCGCTGGCGGCTCGGGCTCAAAGGAACGAAGGAGGGGTGCCGCACGGGAGGGTGCGGGGCGTGCACGGTCCTCCGCGACGGCGCGCCGGTCCTCGCCTGTCTCCTCCTCACCCACGAGCTCGATGGGTCGGCGGTCACGACGATCGAGGGGGTCGCGGCGGACCCCGTCGGCGAGAGAGTGCGGGCGGCGTTCGCCACGGCCGGGGCGCTCCAGTGCGGCTACTGCACTCCGGGATTCGTGATGGCCCTCACGGGGCTCCTCCACGAGCAGGGCCGGTCCGGCTCGGTCGACGAGCTTCTCGAAGATCTCGGGGGGAATCTCTGCCGTTGCACCGGCTACGCGACGATTGTCCGTGCGGCGCGGCTCGCCCGGGACGGGCTGCCATGACGAGCGCGGTTCGCCCCGACAGCGCGGCGAAGCTCTCGGGGACCGCGGTCTACGGCACCGACCTCGAGGCACCGGGGATGCTCTGGGGCGCGCTCGTGCTCGCCCCCGTCGCCCACGGCCGGATCCGATCCGTCGACCTCGGTCCCGCCCGGGCGATTCCGGGGGTCGTCGCGATCTCGTCGGCAGATGTCCCCGGCCTCGTCGGGGGCCGTATCGGTGACCCGGAGCGCCCGCCATTTCCTCCGAAGGAGATCACGTATCGTTCTCAGCCGGTCGCGGCCGTCGCGGCTCCCACGCGCGAGATCGCCCGTGCGGCCGCACGGGCGGTCCGGATCGAGGTGGATCCCCTGCCGGCAGCCGAGGATCTCGACGCGATCTTCCCGGAGTGGCCGACCACGAAGGTCGGGGACCCGGGCCGGATCGCCGCGCACGTCCACGCACGGCGCGGGGACGTCGACCGCGCGTTCCGGGAGGCCGAAACGGTCGTCGCGGAGACGTACCGGACCTCGAGCGTGCACCCGGTCGCGCTCGAGCCTCACGCCTGCGTCGCGGAAGTGACGGACGGGACCTGGAAGGTCCGGACGTCGACGCAGACCCCGTTCGGGGTCCGGGAGGACACCGCGTCGATTCTCGGAGTGCCCGACCGCTCGATCGTGGTAGACGGCACGTGGGTCGGTGGCGGCTTCGGTGGAAAAGGGGCGGCGATCCTCGAGCCGTACGCCCTCCTGCTTTCCCGAGCCTCCGGCCGACCGGTCCGGATTGCCCTCACCTACGCGGAAGAGTTCCGGCTCGGCCGGACCACCCTTCCGTCGGTCATTCGCATGGAGACGGCCGTGACCGCGGGCGAGATCGCCGGACGGAGGGTGCGGCTCCTCCTCGACGTCGGTACCTCGCTCCCCGGACGGGACTTCGCGACCGGGTACTCCATCGGCTTCCTTCTCGGGCCGTACCGGACCCCCGCGTTCGAGGTCGAGGGGTACGCGGTCCGGACGAACAAGCCGCCGTTCGGTCCCCACCGGGCGCCGTTCGCCCCGCAGGCGGCGTTCGTGGTCGAGTCCCACCTCGAGGAGGTCGCTCGGGCCGTCCAGCTCGACCCGACCACGTTCAAGGCCCGACACCTCTGGCGCGACGGGGACCGTACTCCGTTCGGCCAGCCGGTCGTCTCGTTCGGCCTCTCCCGTGCGCTCGAGTCCGCGCGCGCGACGGCCGACCACTGGCGGACGTCCGCCCCTCCCGGCCACGGGGTCGGAACGGCGGTGGGGTTCTGGTCGACGAACACCGGGGCCGGCGGGGAGGCCCGGGTCCTGCTCCGTCCGGGCCGGCTCTCGATCGTCCAGGGAGAGCGAGAGATCGGGACCGGGAGCGTCGTGGTCGGCCTCGCCCAGGTCGCGGCCCGCCGGACGGGACTGCCGGTCGAGCGGATCGAGGTCGAGTATCGGGATTCCTCGCAGGCCCCGTACGACGCCGGCGTCTTCGGCAGCCGGACCGTGGGCGCGCTCGGCCGCGCGGTGGACGATGCGATCGTACGACTGCTCCAAATCCTCGCCGAACGGATCGGGGCTCCCGAGCCGGCCACGCTCGAGGTCGGGGACGACACGATCTACGTGGTTGCCGGCGGGGTCCGGCGCCGCGTCCCCGAGCTCTGGACCGCGGAGGAGGCCGCGTCCGGAGCGATCTCAGCCGAGGGAAAGCACTACGGGAAGGGTGGGGAGATCGACGAGACCCTCGTGCTCGACGGGGCGTTCTACCCGTTCACCGACTTCACCGGAGCCGCGCACGTCGCCGAGGTCGACGTCGATCGGGAGACCGGCTCGGTCCGGCTCGTCCGGTACGCCGCGTTCCACGACGCGGGGGTGGTCCTGGACCCCCCGAACGCTCGGGCCCAGGTCGAGGGAGGGGTCGCGATGGGGCTTGGGACCGCGCTCACCGAGGAAGCGATCTGGTCGGAGGAAGGCCGGCTCGAGAACGCGGGCCTGCTCGACTACCGCCTTCCCACCCTCGGCGAAGTCCCGCCGATCGAGGTGCACTTCGTGGAGGGATGGGCGGGGGCCGGCCCGTTCGGCGCGAAAGGCCTCGGCGAGCCTCCGATCATCCCGGTGCCCGCGGCCGTCGCGTCGGCGGTGCGCGATGCCTCGGGAGCGCACGTCACCGAGCTCCCGTTGACCGCGGAGCGGGTGGCGCGGGCCCTTAAGCTTCTCTGAGGTGGACGAAACGATGTCGCTCCCGATCTCCGAGATCCGCGACCTCGTCGATCAGTACCCCCGAACCCCCGTCGTCGGGACCGTCGGGTCCCATTCGGCGATCGACATCGCCGACGGGGCGGTCACCGAAGGGTTCCCGAGTCTGGTCCTCGCCCAGGCCGGCCGGGACGCAACGTACGCGCGGTACTTCCGAACGATCCGCACTCCGGGAGGCCTGCGCCGCCGTGGGTGCATCGATGACGTCTGGACGCTATCGAAGTTCGCGGACCTCGCGACCCCGGAGATTCAGGCACGCCTTCTCCACCACGGCGTGCTGCTCGTCCCGAACCGTGCCCTCTCCTCGTACGTTCCGCTCGAGACGATCGAGACGGTGCTGCGCGTCCCGATCGTCGGATCCCGCACGATGCTCCGGATCGAGGAGCGCACCGAACGGGAGAACTACTACACCCTCCTCACCCGTGCCGGGATCCCGATTCCGCGCGCGATCCCCTCCCCGAAGGAGATCGACGCGCTGGCGATCGTGAAGCTCCCCCACGCGAAGCGACGGCTCGAGCGGGGGTTCTTCACGGTCGCGAGCCCCGAGGAATTCCGGCGGAAGAGCGGCCAGCTTATCGCGCGCGGGACCATCTCAGCGGCCGACCTCGCGACCGCGCGGATCGAGGAATACGTGATCGGACCCGTGTTCAACTTCAACTTCTTCTTCTCCCCCCTGCTTCCGCGCTCGCAGGGTCTCGAGCTCCTCGGGGTCGACGAGCGGCGGGAGAGCAACCTCGACGGGCTCGTTCGGCTTCCCGCGGCCCAGCAGCTCGAGCTCCCCGAGTCCTCACGGATCCCCGAGTACATCGTCGTGGGGCACGGAACCCTGACGGTGCGCGAGTCGATCCTCGAGGACGTCTTTTCGATCGGTGAAAAGTTCGTCGACGCCGCGCGTGAGCGCTATCCGCCCGGGATCATCGGCCCGTTCTGCCTCCAGACGTGCCTGACCCCCGAGGGGCATCCGACCGTGTTCGACGTCGCCGCACGGATCGGCGGCGGCACGAACGTGCACCTCGGCCTCGGCCACCCGTACGGCAATGCCCTCTGGCGCGAGCCGATGAGCACGGGTCGGCGGATCGCCCTCGAGATCCGCCATGCCGTCGACCTCGGACGATTGAAGGAGATCCTCACATGACCGAAACCGAATCGACCCCGCCCCCGGCCGAGTCCCGTCTGCGACGCACCGCGCTCTACGACTTCCACCGGCGCCACGGCGCCCACCTGGTGCCGTTCGCCGGCTGGGAGATGCCGCTGTACTACTCGGGCATCCTCGCCGAGCACCGTGCGGTGCGGACCGGCGTCGGGTTGTTCGACGTTTCCCACATGGGCATCCTGACCGTCGAAGGGGGGCACGGCGCCGACCTGCTCGCCCGGCGGACGACCGCGAACGTGCCGGCGCTCGTTCCGGGTCAGGTTCGCTACACGTTCCTTCTGGAATCGAGCGGCACGATCGTCGACGACCTCCTGGTGAGCCGCTTCGACCGGGGGGACGAGCTCGCCCGAACCCACCTCGTCGTGCCGAATGCGAGCCGCGCCGACGAGATCGAGGAGATCCTCCGGCAGCACCGGGCCCCGGACACCAGGCTCGCCCGGTGGAACGGGCCGGTCGCGCTTCTCGCGGTCCAGGGACCGAAGTCGCGGGAGCTCCTCGAGCACGAGTTCGGCTGGGACTTGAGCCGTCTCGCCTTCTACCACCTCGCGTTCTTCCCCGGGGCCCCGGGCGGCGGGGACCGATCCGGGGTGCTCGGGCTCCCGTTCCCGGGTGCCCTCACGGATTCGATTCTCGTCAGCCGTACGGGCTACACCGGCGAGCTCGGCTACGAGCTGTTCGTCCGCAGCGAGATTGCCGACGCCCTCGCCGAGCGGCTCTTCGCCGCCGGTGTGACGCCCATCGGGCTCGGTGCCCGCGACACGCTCCGCCTCGAGAAGGGCTACCTTCTCTCGGGCCAGGAGTTCCACCGGGACCACACCCCGATCGAGGCCGGCCAGGACCGGTTCGTCGATTTCAACCACGAGTTCGTCGGCCGGCCGCGTCTCGAGAAGGATCGAACGGAGGGCCCTCCGGTCCGCCTGGCCGGGCTCGAGGTCGCGGAGGCCGGGGCGATCCCGCGGCACGGCACCCCGGTCCGCTCGGGCGGGGCGGTCGTGGCCCAGGCGACGAGCGGCGGGATGTCGCCGACGCTCGGGCGGGGGATCGCGCTCGCCTACCTTCCGCGGTCTCTCGCGGGCCCCGGGACCGCGGTCTCGCTCGAAATCCGCGGCCACGAGGTCCCGGCGAAGGTCGTTCCCCTGCCGTTCGTCACTCTGGCCCGCGCATGAGTAGCTAAATAGCCCGCCGACCCCATCCTTCCCCGCGAGACGATGGCGGCCGAGGTCGGGGGGAGCCGGCCGTTCCTCGGACGGATGGAGGCGGTCGAGGCGCTCTACCGCCGGTTCGAGGACGCCCGGGCGGGCAACGGGGGGGTGACGATCCTCGTCGGGGCGACGGGAACGGGGAAGTCGACCCTCGTCGCCGAACTCGTGCGGGACTTCCGGACGCGCGGGGCGCAGGTCCTGACGGGCCGGGCCCCCCCGCTCGATGCACCCCCGCCGTTCACGCTGATCCGCTCCGCGATCGAGAGCGTGCGGGATCTCGCCGCGGCCGAGCCTTTCTCGGGTGGAGAGGGTCCGGCGAGCGTCCTGATCGGCTTCGCCCCCCGCCTCCGCGCGAGCGAGACCGCGACGCCGGTCCGGATCGAGGAGCGCCTCCTCTCCGAGATCGAGGAAGCCGACGCGCGCGGAGAGCTCGCCCCGGAACCCCTGTGGTCCGGTATCGTCGAGCAGTTTCTCGAGGTGGCCCGCCGGGGCCCGACCGTCCTCGTCCTCGAGGACCTCCATCGAAGCGACAACCCGTCGCTCGAGGCGATCGAGATCCTCGCCGAGCACCTCGCCGACCGTCCGTTCTGGATCCTCGCCACCAGCCGACCGTTCGAGGTCCTGACGGAGTCCCGTCGAGCGCGCCTCGAGGCGTTCGAGGCCGCGGTCCGCGCTCGCCGGACCCATCTCCGGCCGTTCACGTCCGCCGAGGTCGCGGACTACCTGCACTGGCGGGAGCCCGAGCGCGAGTTCACTCCCGAGGAGGTCGCGCGACGGTACTCCGAGACCGGCGGGAACCCCCTCCTCCTCGAACAGTTCGATCGCCGATGGTCCACGACCCCCGCGGCGTCGCCCACGCCGGGGCCCGAGGCCGACGAGGGTGCCTCCCGTCGGCCGGAACTCTCTCCGATCGAGGAGGAAGACCAGCGGACGATGGCGGTCGCGTCCGTGCTCGGCTCGGAGTTCCCGTTCCCGATTCTGGTCAAGGCGAGCGGGGAGGATGAGGAGCGTCTCGCCGAGTCGGTCGATCGGCTCGTGGGGCGGGGCCTCTTGCTCGAGAAGGCCGGCGAACTCCTCGCGTTCCCCGACGACCGCCCGCGGGCCGAGATCTATAGCCAACTCACGGAAAGCCGCCGTCGGCTCCTGCACCGGCGCGCGGGGGAGGCCCTCGAGGCCTCGGGAGGCGCCGATATCGGTACGATCTACGCCCTCGCCCGGCACTTCTACCTCGGCAAGGTCGATGAGAAGAGCCTCTCGTACAACCGCACCGCCGCCGAGATCGCCGAGCGGGTCTACGCCCACGAGACGGCACGCGAGCACCTGGAGCGGGCGCTCGAGGCGTTCCGCCGGCTCTTCCCGGACGATGCGAACGGAGAGGCGGAGATCCTCCTCGAGCTCGCGCAGGAGGTGGACCACCTGGGGGAGTTCCACGCGGCCGAGAAGCTCCTGCGGGACCACCTCGCCCGCCGCACTGCGGAGGGACGGATCCCCCCCCCGGTCCGCGCGATGATCGAGCTCTACATCGCCCAGATCCTATCCGACCAGGGCGAGTGGCGGGCGGCCGACGAGACGACCGAGAAGGTCCTTCGGACCGTCGACCTCTCGGCCCACCCGCTCGTCTGCCTCGCGCTCCACCGGCTGCGGGGCGAGGCCCTCTACTATGAGGGGCGGTACGGCGAGTCGCTCGCCGAGCATGCCGAGGAACTCCGGATCGCCCGCGCGTCGGGGAACGAGCGGGCGACCGCATTGAGCCGTTCCCGGACGGCGAACGTCCTCGCGATGACGGGAGACGCCGAGCAGGCGATCGCAGAGGCGAGCGCGGCGGCGAAGATCCTCGAGGAGCTCGGGGACGCTCGGGAAGCGGCGCATGCCCACCTCTTCCTCGGCGTGATCTTCTCGAGCCGTCCCCCGGCCCCCGGGCGGTTCGAGGCCGCGGAGGCCCAGTTCTCCGAGGCGATCCGGCTCGCGGAAAAGGCGCACGACCAGCGCCGGGTCGGCTGGGCGCTGTTCAACTCGGCGGACGTGCTGCGCGAGGCGGGCCGCCTGGACGAGGCGGCGGAGAAGGTGCGCCGCTCGCGCGAGATCCTCGAACGCCTCGGGGACCGGTTCGGGGTCGTCCAGTCGATGATCATCGAAGGGAAGATCGGGCTCGACCGGGGGGAGTACGACCGGGCGGAGGCGGACCTCCTCGAAGCGTACCGGCTCGTCCGGGAGCTCAAGGCGCCGGCCGACGAGGTCGACGTCCTCCTCCGGCTCGCCCAGCTCTCCTTCGCCCGCGGCGACCGGGGGAGCGCCCGTCGACGGGTGGCCGAGCTCGAGCGGCAGAACCTCCGGACGCTCCGACCCGACGTCGTGGCCGACCTCGACCGCCTCGAAGCGGCGCTCGCCAAGGCGGAGGGGGACGAGCGTGAGCAGACCCCGAAGGGCTGAGGGGATCGCGTCGCTCGTCCGACGGGCGCTGGCCGAGGACCGCGTCGGTCGCGACCGGACCACCCGTGCCCTCTTCCCGGGACCGGTCCCGGCCGAGGGGGTGGTCGTGGCGCAGGCGGCGGGGGTCCTCTCGGGGATGGAGGCGGTCCGTTCGGTGGCCCGGACGGCCCGGCTCCGTCTCACCTTCGCTCGGCGCGACGGGAGCCGTCTCGTCCGCGGCCGTGTCGTGGCCCGACTGCGCGGAGATGCGCGGGACCTCCTCGCGGTCGAGCGGACGATCCTGAACTTCCTGATGCACGCGAGCGGCGTCGCCACCGAGACCGCGCGGGCGGTCCGCGCCGCCCGGGGCCCGGCGGGATCGCTGGAGATCTGGGCGACGCGGAAGACCCTACCGGGCCTCCGCGACCTGGAGAAGGCCGCGGTCGCGCACGGCGGCGGTCACCCCCACCGGCGGGACCTCGCGGCCGCGGTCCTCGTCAAGAACAATCACCTCGCGCTCCTCCCGATCCGGGACGCGGTGCGGCGCGCGCGCCGTGCGGCGCGGCCGCACGAGCCGGTGGAGGTCGAGATCCGGACCGCCCGCCAGGCGCTCGCCGCGGCCCGGGCCGGGGCCACCACCCTCCTGATCGACAACGCGACGCCGACCCGGGCCCGGGCGATCGTCCGGGCCCTTCAGAGGGCGGGTCTGCGCCGGGGTCGGCGCATCGAGCTGTCGGGCGGGATCACACCGGACCGGGTCCGGCGCTATCGTTCGACCGGGGCCGACATGGCGAGCCTCGGCGCGCTCACCCACTCCGCCCCGGCGCTCCCGTTCCACCTCTCCCTGCGTCGAACAACCCCTTAAAACACCCTGCGGCCTAGAACCTGCGGGAGGGCCCCGATGTCGCTCGAGGAGGAGGTCCGTCGCCTCAAGGACGAGCGGGACGCGGTCCTGCTCGCCCACAACTACCAGCGGCCCGAGGTCCAGGACGTCGCGGACTTCGTCGGCGACTCCCTCTACCTCTCCCGCAAGGCGATGGAGTCGGACCGGCCGGTGATCGTCTTCGCGGGGGTCCGGTTCATGGCCGAGACGGCCAAGATCCTGAACCCGACCCGGACGGTCCTCCTGCCGGACCTCGCCGCCGGCTGCGCGCTGGCCGACTCGATCACGGTGGAGGAGCTGAGGGCGTGGAAGACCGCTCACCCCGGGGCGGTCGTGGTGGCGTACATCAACACGTCGGCCGACGTCAAGGCCGAGGCCGACTACTGCTGCACGAGCTCGAACGCGGTCAAGGTCGTCGAGAGCGTCCCCGCCGATCGCGACATTCTCTTCCTGCCGGACATGTTCCTCGGTGACTACGTGCGCAAGAAGACCGGCCGACGGATGCATCTGTGGGTGGGCGACTGCCCGGTGCACGCGAAGCTGCGGCCCGAAGACCTCGACCGCGCACGCGTCGCGCACCCCGGCGCGCCGGTGATTGCGCATCCGGAGTGCGGTTGCGCGACCCACGCGCTCCCCTACGTCGATCGCATCCTCTCGACCGACGGGATGGTCCGGTATGCCGAGGAGACCCGGGTGCCGGAGGTGCTGGTCGCGACCGAGGTCGGGATCCTCCACCGGATGCGCAAACTCAACCCGACGACCTCCTTCGAGCCGATCGACGCGGGGGCGATCTGCCCCTACATGAAGGAGATCAGCCTGGCCGACGTGCGGGATTCCCTGCGCCTCGGCCGCTACGTGATCGACGTGCCGCCCGAGACCGCCGCCCGGGCTCGCCGCTCGCTCGAACGGATGATCGCCGCGTAGCGGTCCCCTCGGGAACCTCGGCGCGGTCCCGCTGGACCGCTGCGGTCCGAACCGAGGCGGAGGCCCCCGGGCCCGCTCCGGCCGTCGACCCGTTCCCGTCCAGTACGGCGCCGTCTCCCGGGTCTCGCGGGGCGTCCAGGGCGTGGGACCGAAGGATAAAAAGGGGGAAGTCGATGAAGCCCGCGGTGTCCGAGCCGTCCGGGTCGTCTCGTGAACCCCTACGGGCCCCGCGGGCCCCTCCGCTCCCTCCCGTGCGGAAGCCCCCGGTGCGCCTTCCGGAGCCACCGGCCTATCGAGTCCGCGCGCCGGGTGCCCCGGCGGCATGCGCGAACTGCTCCCACCCGATCGGCCCCACGACGTCCCCCCCGCTCTGCTGGGGGTGCGGACGCCCGCTGTGCGCCGACTGCTACTGGCGGCACGGCCTGACCCCTGCCGCGCACCGGTGCACGAGTTGCCTCACCCGCTCCCCCTCGCCGGCGGTCGCGATTTCGGGCGGACGCCGCGCCTAAACGGCCGAGCTCACCGGCCGGACGTGAGCCGCCGCCGCGGGCTCGTCGGCCCCGGACCCGCGTTCACGACATCGGCCGCTTGAGCACCGGCCCGACGGGCGAAGCCAAGCGCGATGGGAAGGCACGGGTCGCCCGGCCCGGCATCGAGGCCGGTCGGGATCGCCAGCCGGACCTTCGCCTCTCGGGCGACCCGGGCCCAGTTCGAGTCGAACCGTTCGGGTCCCGGCCCGACCTCGACCGCCGCGGAGGCCGCCCGGGCGAAGTCGACCCACCGGCGGGCCGACTCGGCGCTCTCGGCATTCCCGCCCGAGAGATGCGCGATGAGCCGCACGGGGATTTCGTCCGACCTCGATGCCCCCGGCGCACCGGATCGTCGGGTGGGCCGTGCGATCGCGTAGTCCGGCGATCGAACGGGAAGAGAGGGGAGGGAACCGTCCGGGCCGGTCTCGAGGCACCGGAAGACCCGAAGACCCTTCGCGCCCGGACCGTCGAGCCGGGCGAGGGCCGATGGCGCGAGCGACCACGCCCGGTCGTCCCCACGAAGCCCTCCCACGACGAGGCCGACGTACGCGTAGTTCCGCCGTTGGGCCTCGCTCAGGAGGCGGTCAATGTCGGACGCCGTCGCCGACTCGGGGGGGTGGACGTGGAGGTCGCCGACCAGATCCGATTCGCCGACGAGGAGCGGGGTCGTGCCATGGGCCGCAGCCTCGATCTCTCCGCGGTTCTCCCGGAGTTCGGGAGGGATCCACGCGAGACCGAGCGAAGCGTAGACGTCCTCCTCCGTCCGGCCCGCGACGCGCTCTTCGTCCCGGAAGACCCCGTATTCATTGACCTTCAGCCCCCGGTCGCGGGCGATCGTCCGCAGCTGGACGTTGTGGTCCTTTGAGCCGGTGAAGTACTGAAGCGTCGCGCCGAACGCGCCCGGCTCGACGACCCGTAGATCGACCTGGAGTCCGTTCGACAGGATGCACGTTTCCTTCGTACCTCCCCGCAGCCGGACCTCGGCCACCTCGGGCAGGGCGGAGAACGTGTCGAAGACCTTCTCGGGTTCCTCGGAAGTGACGAGGATGTCGAGGTCCCCGACCGTCTCCCGACGTCGACGGAAGCTCCCGGCGATCTCCACCCGATCGAGCCGGGACCGTTCGCGGAGGGCCCGGACGATCCGCTCGGCAACCGGGTACGCCTGGTCGATCGGCATGCGGGCGGCTCCGCCCGGCGCGGCGCGGGCGGCGGCGAGGGCCCCGCGGATGAGCTCGATCTTGCGCGGTCCGAACCCTTTGACCGAATCGAGCCGCCCCGCGGCGATCGCGTCCGCGAGCTCCCCGGGGCCCTCGATCCCGAGTTCCACCCAGAATCGCCGCGCCGTCTTCGGTCCGAGCCCCTGCAGCCGCAGGATCTCCACGACGCCAGGGGGGACCTCCTTCTTGAGCCGTTCGTAGTACGGGATGGTACCGGTCTGGAGGTACTCCCGGATCTTCTCCGCGATCGCCTCGCCGACGCCCGGGATCGTCCCGAGCTCCCCGCGCGCGCTGACCCGCTCGAGGTCCTCGGTGAGCGTCTCGATCGACCGCGCCGCCCGCCGGTACGCCTCGGGCTTGAACCGCTCGCCGAGGACGTCCAGGAGATCGGCGATGTTCCGGAAGAGCTCCGCGGCCTCCGCGTTCGATGGCATCCGCCTCGAGGGTGAGCCCCGACCCGTAGATGAACCGACGCCTTTCAGGGAGCGAGTCCGGCGCCAAGGTCGAGCCAGACCCTCCGGTCGACCGTGCGGAATCCGAGGTCCTCGTAGACCCGCCGCGCATCCTCCCGGTCCTCGCGAACGTAGAGGCCGACCTGCGCCCCCGTCGCCTCGGCCGCATGGACCGCGGCTCCGACGAGGGCTCGACCGTATCCCTGCCCCCGCACGGATGGATCGACGTAGACTCCGCCGAGGATCCAGACCCGGGGAAGTCGGACCTCGGCGTGAACGGCACCCACGAGTTCCGCCCCCTCAAAGGCGCCCCAGATCCGGTCGGCCTCGGGATCGAGATACGGATACGTCGCGACCACCGGATCGCGCTGCCGACGCGCCCAGGCAGCGAGACGTGGAACGTCGGTGCGCTCGAGGGGGCGCACGCCCGGGGCAGGCTCGGAGGCAGGCGTCGTCGCGGCCGCAATCCGGGCCATCTGAAGCGAAGCGTATTCCCGGGCCGGGCCGCGGGCCGCGACCACAAGGTCCCGGACCCCCCGCGGGACGATCGCGACCAAGGGGCGGGGAGGGAGGAGCCGAGCGAGCCCCGCGAGCAGCGGATCGTCGCCCACCCAGTGGACGATCGTCGCCGTCGGATGTCCGAGCCAGACGAGCAGGTAGCCGAGGGGGGTATCCCCCTCCACCGCCGAGAAGAATCGGACCCGGTCGGGGGTGCGTTCGAGATCCCAGAGGGCGAACGCGTGGGTGATGGGGTGCACCGCCCCCACACGCTCGAGCCATGCCCGGTCGATCGTCGGTCGAAGCTCGACCACCGAGCCCGTCATGCCCCGTCGAGTCCCTCGGACTAATTATCCCGGGGGGAGCGGCCCGGGAGGAGCCGCAACCGTAAATCCGCCGCGCGGGTCCTCGGACGATCGTGCCGACCCACCGTCCGACCGCGGAGTTCCCGGCGCATCTCAAGGCGCTCTACGCGAACTTCGCGTTCGATCGTTCCCTCGCCGACGACCCGATCTCGGTGGTTCGGCCCCTTGCCCGAGACCTCCGCCGTGCGGAGCTCGCCGGGATCTTCGGATCAACCCTCGCGATCGGGAACACGGCCGCGATCCGGGGCGCGATCGAGGAGCTTCGGGACCGGGTCGACGGGGACGTCGCCCGGCTGACCGATCCAGGCTGGGCTCGGGAACGTCGTCGGCGGGTCCGCTCGTTCAAGCATCGATGGATCCGGGGGGACCAGCTGAACCACCTGGCCGACGTCCTCACCGGGTACTATGCTACGCACCGCTCCCTCGAATCGGCGTTCCTCGAGGGATGGGACCGGGACGGCTTCGTCGGCGGGCTGGACTCTCTGTCTCGGACTCTCCGCGGGTCGGGTCCGGCCCCCGCGGGGTACCGCGCGCTCTTCCCGAGCCCCATCGAGGCCCCCCGAAGCCCGTGCAAACGCCTCACGCTGTTCGTCCGCTGGATGGTGCGTGAGGGGTACCCCGACCTTGGCTATTGGCGCCACATCCCGACCGGAGACCTCAAAGTGCCGCTCGACCAGCACGTCCATTGGATTGCCTACCACCTCGGCCTGACGGCTCGACGCACCCGATCGTGGGCGGCCGTCGAGGAAGTGAGCGAGGCGCTCCGCCGCCTCGAGCCGATCGACCCGGTGAAGTACGACTTCGTCCTTTGTCACACCGGGATCTCGGGGGACTGCCCCAAGCGCCGCGACCTCGCGGTGTGCGGGCCGTGCTCGGTGCGCCCGGACTGCTTGATGTGGCGCCCGCGGGGGGTGAACGCGTGACGCGGGGGGCGCTTCCGATGGACCCTGGTCTCCTCGAACGGTTCCGGGCCGCCGGGGCGAAGATCACGTGGCGGGGTGCGGGGGGGTCGCCCGAGCCTCCCACACGCAGATGCGCCCGTATCGCCCACCTGAACGACGAGGAGGCGCGGGTCGAGTCCTGGGGCCGCTCGCCCCGCGGGGGTGTCGAAGTCGACTCCGGACCGTTGGGAGCGCTCGTCCTCCTCCTCGAGGCGGACCGGCGGGGATCGGTCCCGATCCTCGAATCCCGGGAGGCGGGCGTCGATCGCTCGTTCCCGAGCGGTGCCCTGCGCGCCGAGTGGAGCTCCCGTACCCGGAACGTGGCGGGCCCGACCATCCACGACGTGATCGAGCTTGCCCGCTACGCTCTCGCGTGATCGGGCGTGGCTGGTTCGTCACTCGAACCATTCGACCGAGATATTGTTAAATATTCTAAATATATGATACTCGAAGCAAGACCATGTCCGCAGCCCGTCCGGCCCCCCCGCCCCGGGACGCCTCCGACACCGATCTCCTCGAGCCGATCCGTGACATCTCGCACACGATCGTCCAGCGTCTCGCCCCTCAATTGATCGCGGCGAATCTGGCCCCGTCCACGTTCTGGCCTCTCCACCACCTGGACCAAGGGACGGAGCGGCACCCCGGCGAACTCGCCCGGCGCTTGGGCGTCACCCCGGCGACCTGCACGGCGTCGATCGACCATCTCGTCGAACGGGGATTCGTCGTCCGCCGTTCCTCCGAGCGGGACCGGCGCCAGATCGTCCTGGTCGTGACCCCGAAGGGCCACCGGACGCTCGAAACGATCTGGCAACGGTTTGACGCATCCCTGCGCGAGGCCCTCGCCGCCGTCCCGCCCGAGGACGTCGCGGTGACGTCGCGAACGCTCCGGGCGCTCGCCTCCGAGCTGCGGCGCGAACTCGCCGCAGAGGAGGCCGGCCCATGAGCGCAGAGAACGGCCACTTCGGCCGGACGGCGGCCGGAACCCCGTACGACCCCCGAGCGGCGCGCAACGTGCTGATCGTGTTCTCGCTGATGGCGTTGATGGTGATGTACGTCGAGACGATGGTGATCCCGGCGTTCAAGTCGTTCGTCCTGTTCTTTGACAACGCCCCGGCGACCACGGTCGTCTGGATCGTCTCTGCCTACCTGCTCGTCGGGACCGTCGCGACGCCGATCTTCGGCAAGCTCGGGGACAAGTACGGCAAGAAACGGATCCTGGTGCTCGTCATGAGCTCCTACGCGGTGGCCGTGAGCCTCGCCGGGTTCTCGCCGAACATCGGCGCGGCGTTCGGGATCGACCGGGCGAACCAGATCTACGTGCTGATCGGGATCCGCGCGTTCCAGGGACTCGGGATGGGGATGTTCCCGCTCGCGTTCGCGATGCTCCCCGAGGTCTATCCCGCGGCGCGGGTCGGCCAGGCGCAGGGAATCGTCTCGGCGATGTTCGCCGCGGGCGCTACGATCGGGCTCGTCGGAGGCGGATACATCTCTTACACGCTGGGTTGGCAGGACACGTACCACACCGTGATCCCGGTGGCGATCGCGGTGGTCGTCCTCGCACAAATTCTTCTCCGAGAGTCGCCCACCACGTCTTCCGCTCCGATCGACGTCCCCGGCATCGCGAGCCTCGGATTCGCGCTCGCGACGGCGATGATTGGACTGACCGAGGGCACGTACTGGGGCTGGGGGAACGTTTCGGCCCAGCACTTTTTCGGGCTACCCTGGGGGGTTCCCGAATTCTTCGTGCTCTCCCTCGCGGCCACGCTCTTTTTCATCGGGTGGGAGCGGCGTGCCAAGTTCCCCGTGGTCTCGTTCCATGCGATGCGGCAACGGAACATCTGGATCTCGAACGTCAACGGGGTGATCGTCGGCTTCGGGATGTTCCTGGTCTTCATCGCTCTCACCATCCTCGCCGAGTATCCGTTCTCGCCCGGCTTTGGTCTCAACCAGTTCCAGATGGGCCTCCTCGGAATCCCGGCGTCGGTGTCGATGCTCCTTCTCGCCCCGGTATGGGGCCGGTGGGTGGCTGCCCGTGGGCCCAAGCCGGTGATGATCGCCGGCTTCGCGATCATGGGACTCGGGGGCCTCTCGCTCGTCTTCCTGAATTCCAACTACTGGGAAGTGATGGTGCTCACGATCCCGACGCTCGTGGGGAATGTGGCCGTGTTGATCGCCATGTCGAACGTCATCGTGCTGTCCGTGCCCCGGGAGGAATTGGGGATCCAGACGGGCATGAACCAAACCTTCCGCAACCTGGGAAGCGCCCTTGGCCCTGTGGTCGTCGCCACGGTGACCGCGAGCTTCATGACGACGACGACGATTCTCGTACTGTTCCATGGGATACCGGTGCCGGTTAAGGTGCCGACGTACTCGATTGTCGGGTTTCAGCTGGTCTTCGGTCTGACCTCGTTGGCCGCCGTCATCGGCCTAGTTCTCTCGCTGGGCCTGCAGAACTATCGGTATCTGGCGGATGGGACCCGAGCGGAGGCGAAGGCCGCATCCCCTGCACAAACCTCGGCTCGCAGAGCAGAGGCGACCTCTCCCGGGAGCACCGATACCCCCTCCTCCGGCCTTGGTGGCGCGTAACTTCTCGGGCATGCTCCAGGTTGTACCGCAGAAGTCTTCGAAAGGTCGGCCTCAGCGGCGAATCGGTGGCGCGCTCGGGCTCGGCCCGAGCGGAACCGTCTACACCCTTGCTTCGTCGTCCATGGAGTACCGCGGCGCCTCATGCCACGGGATTCCCCGGACGGTCCGCAGGCGCACGAACTCCTGTCGGCCTTTCGTCCCTGTTTCGGGGGACGCAGTGCGCCTCCGAGGGGATCTCTCCAGAACACTAAAACCTCCTTTCGCCTACTCGGGCCATCGTGAACGTCCGCGCCGTCCTTCCCCCCTTCCTTCCCCTCGAGGAGATCGAGCGGCGAGTGGCCACGATCCTGCCGGGCGTCGACATCGTGACGTCGCTCGAAGCCCCGGGGCGCTCTCCTCCTCAAGAGGCCGAGGTCCTCATCCTCACCACGTTTCACGAGCTGACCGCCGGGGCGCTGGACCGGTTTCCCGCGCTCAAGTTCGTCCAGGTCGCGAGCACGGGGTACGACCGCGTCGACCTCGGCGCGTGTCGAGCCCGCGGAATCATGGTCTCCAACATCCCGGTCGCGAACTCGAAGACCGTTGCCGAGCACGTGATCCTGCTGGCCCTCGCCCTCTTGCGGGATCTTCGGGCCCTCGATTCCGACCTGCGTCGGGGCGAGTGGCCGATGCTGACGGGTGCGAACGACCTCGCGGGCAAGGTCGTTGGGATCGTGGGAATGGGCCGGATCGGGCGAGAGCTCGCGGCACGCCTCGTCCCGTTCGAGACCTCAACCGTCTACACCGACGTCGTGCCACTCTCTTCGGAGGAGGAACGACGGCTCGGTCTCACTCGGGTCGAGTTCCGGGAACTTCTCGCCCAGTCCGATCTCGTCTCCCTCCATCTTCCCCTCACCGAACAAACGCGAGGAATCGTCGGCGAAGCGGAGTTCGCGCTGATGAAGGATCAGGCGATCTTCATCAACACCGCTCGGGCGGAGCTCGTCGATCCCATCGCCCTGCGCAACGCCGTGACTGAAGGAAAGATCCGGGCCGGACTCGATGTGTTCCCGACTGAGCCACCGGACTTCACCGACCCGATCTTCCGATCGCCCGGCACCGCGTTCACGCCGCACATCGCGGGCGTCACGTTCGAGGCGCAGCAACGGTTCCTTCAGGAGACGATCAAGAACGTCCTGAGATACGTCCAGGGAAAGGAACCGCTCTATCGGGTGGATTCCCCTCCATCCGTCCCCTAAGTCGACCCATCGGAGGGAGAGTGCGGGCCTCGGAGAAGCTGGCAGCGCTCCTCGACGAACATGGCGTCCACGAGATCTTCGGCAATCCGGGAACGACCGAGCTGCCGACCCTCGAAGGGCTCCGTCAGCGGTACTATCTCACGCTCCACGATTCGATCGCGCTCGGGGCCGCGGACGGGGCGGCCCAGCTGACTCGGGGGATCGCCGTCGCGAACCTGCATGCGGCTCCGGGCCTCGGGAACTCGATCGGCTTCCTCGACACGGCGCGCCGGAACCACTCTCCGGTCCTCGTCACGGTCGGCCAGCAGGACCTCCGTCACGCCGACCAGAATCCACTGCTCTTTGGCGACTTTGGAGTGATGACCCAAGGGTTGGTGAAATTCTATCGCGAGGTCGGCCGAGTGGAGGAGCTGGGCGAGATGGTGGACCGCGCGATCCGGCTTGCTCTCGAGCCCCCCATGGGACCGGTCCTCCTGAGCCTCCCCATGAACGTCATGGAGGAGCGGGCAACTTCGACCCCCTCGGTCGCGGAGGTGATCGCCCCACCCCCCGCAGATGTCCGCGAGGTCTCTGAGCGGATGGCTCAGGCGACGAATCCGGCCCTCGTCGTTGGATACGAAGTCGACGTCTACGACGCCTTTGCGGAGGTCGCCGAGCTCGCACACCGGCTCGGTGCGCCGGTCTACGCCGAACCCATCTGCTCCCGATCGCCGGTCCCGGACGGACTTCCGAACTTCGTGGGCGACCTCCTTCCCCAGAGCGCGTACATCGACTCGATGCTGGGGGCGCACGACCTCGTCGTTCTCGTGGGGGCCGATTTGACGCTCTACCCCTACAGTGCTGCCCCGCTTCTTCCCGGGGACCGCATGGTGTACCTCGGCGCTGATCCAGCGGTACCCGCCAAGCTCCGGTGCGACCGGGCCCTCGGGGACGTGAAGGGGCTACTCGGGACGATCCTCTCCGGGCTACCTCCCTCGGGTCGGTCGTTCCGGCGACCGCCGGAGTTCGGCCGCGCGAACCGCGTGGCCCGGGCCGCGCCGAGGATGGGAGGCGAATTCGTGATCGACGCCATTCGCCGAGCGTTCCCCGATCACACCGTCGTCGACGAATCGGTATCGCTCATCCCCACCATGAAATCCGTCGGCTTCTATCGGGGAAAGAACAGCTACTTTTCCTCCCGAAGCCAGCAGCTCGGCTGGGGCCTCGCGGCGTCGATAGGGATCGCACTCCATCGACCGAAGACGGTCGTCGTCGTGGGGGACGGCGCTCTCCAGTACACCATTCAGGCCCTCTGGACCCTCGCGCGGTACCACATTCCCACCAAAGTGGTCGTCGTGAACAATCGCGGGTACGCGATCTTGAAGAGTTATTCGAAGGCCAACCACCCCGGGCTCGCGAGAGCGGAGTACCTCGATCTGCCGGGAATCGACGTCGAGGGAATCGCTCGGGGGTACGGAGTCGACGCTTCGGCCGTCGATTCCCCCGAGGGGCTCGATCGCGCCCTCGCGGACCTTCGGGAGAAGGACGGGCCGGCCCTCCTCAACGTACCGATCGACCGGACCGTTCCCGATCTCTTCGCGTGACGGGCGTCTCGTCGCACGGGATTCGGCTCTCACGGTTCCGCCAGAGCCCGAAGGCTCGACGATCTGGGGAGCTCACGCAGAACCGGCCGGTGTCGGCCAGCGCGACGGCACCGTTCCGAGAAGAATCTCCCACGGTTCGATGCGGACAATCCGGAGGATCCCCATCGACGTCCAGGGATCGTCGGCGAGACGGACGCGAATCGACGCCTTCCCGTCCGAGTCCACAATGTGAAGCGACCGCAACCCGTCGCCGAGAGGGCCGCCGAGACGTCTGAACCCCTCGTCCGCCAGGTCGTTCAGAACTTCGCGTGCTCGGCCCACCCCGCTTGTTCCCTCAAGGGACGGGAACTGTCCCACAAGGGCCCGGGTCCCCTTGGGACGACGAAGTAGCTCATCCGACCGACTTCAGACCGGGCCATTCCGTTGTTCGTTCCAGCATCGAGACCGCCGCGGGAGATTGCCGAAGGGGCTCGGGAGGGCGGCGGGTCCATCGGGGCGGCGCTTCGGCAGATGAGCACCAATTCCCGACGCGGGTGATATCAACAAAACACCGCTCCTTGAAGACGTGGTCGCGGGCCCCCCAGGACCCAACGAGCATGGGTTCTCCCTCACGAAGTGCGACGTACGCCATTAAGGGGTACGGAATCTCCCGCCCATGCGAATTCCTCCTCAGGTCCACCGATGGCTTTCCGGACGGAATTCTGACCCGAGCGTCCGGCTTCGGTACTGGTCCGAAGTACGGGGCTGCGCGGACCGGGATCCGCGGGTCCTCGACGCCCGACGGGCGATCGGCCGGACGGGCTGGGCAGCGGGGCTGCTGGAACATCAGTTTCCCGACGGCCACTGGGTCACGCCCGGGTCCTCGGCGGGGGAACTCTACCGCCCGAAGTACATCGTGTCCAACTGGCGTTTCATCGTTCTCTCCGACCTTGGCATGACCCGAGACGACAGCCGGATCCGGCGTCTCGCCGAGCTGATCCTGAGGCGCTGGAGCGGTCGGGGAGGGGACCTCTCGGGTCGAAGTGGAGAGGTCTGTGTCACCGGTAACGCGGTACGCAGCCTGATCCGGTTCGGATTCCTGGACCACCCGGTCGTCCAGCGATCGATCGATTGGATCGTTCGCACCCAGAAACGGGATGGGGGTTGGCACTGTTTCCCCTCACGGTCAGGAACGCTGGACGGCTGGGAGGGCCTCGCCGCCCTCGCCGAGATCCCGGAAGACCTGCGCAGCGAACCAATCCGTCGCTCGATCGAGCGTGGCGCCGAATTCTACCTGACCCGCCACTTGATGGACGAGGGCGAGACGGAGTATCCGCCGTGGTTCCGAATCCACTATCCGAACCACTACTACTACGACGTCCTCGTCGGTCTTCGGATCCTCACTCGCCTGGGATACGGATCCGACCGACGGCTCAAACCTGCGCTCCGATGGCTGATCGGCAAGCGACGGCGTGACGGAACATGGGCGCTCGACGCCGATCATCCCGATCTGGATCCGGAGCGAGGGGGGTACCGGTTCGAGGGCCCCGTCTATCCGCTGCGACTTGAGCCCCCCAACGAGCCGAGTCGGTGGGCGACCGTCGAGGCGCTCAGCGTCCTCGCCCGGTCTGAACCCGTGTGAGTTCCGCCTCCCCCCGACCGTTCGAAACGTGGGCGGGGTCATGGACACCGTCCGTTCCATCGGATCGCATCCCGCACCCCAAGAATCACGGATGATCCGAGAAGTCCACCGCAGTTTACGGTTGGCCACTTTAATTTGCCCCAGAACCATGAGCCCCTCATGCCGCGGATCTCCGATCAAGAAGGGAGCAAGTTCGACGCACCGGTCGATGTCGTGTGGAAGTACCTTCAGGATCCTGGGGCCCACGGAGGGGCCCACCGAAACTCTCGCAACCGGGCGATGACCCCCGTCACCGATACCTCGTTTGTCGTCTCCTGGGAGCAGAACATGAACGGCACGTGGGTGAAGGTCGCGAATCGGATCACCGTCTTCCCGCCCCTCGGCATGGTCGCCGAGGCCCTCGAGGGCCCTCTGGCCGGCTCGAAGATGTTCACGGTCTACACCCCGCGCGGACCCCAAACCGAGGTTTCCGTCTACGGGGAAATGCGTTCGTCCATGGTCCCACCGGACCAGTTGGAAGGAGTCGTCCGCGCCGCCTGGGCCACGGCGTTCGAGGAGGATTCGGTCGGTATCCGCGATTTCGCGAAGCGCTCCAAGTAGCTCTACGCCCCGGCGCGGCACCCACATGACGACCGTGCCGCGGCCGGCACGACGGTCGCTACATGCCTGGTCACCCGAACTGGGACACACGCAAACGCGGGGTGTGGAAATCGCTTGACGTAGGGCCTAATTCGCGTATCGGCCTCGATTCCGGTCGGAGGCTCGGATACGTCCGGAGCCGTGAGCTCATTTCGGTGGACCGAATCCGACGTTCGGGAAATCGAAGAGAATCTCCGAGAAGAGCAGTCGAGCCTCTGGATGTACCGGTCGCTCGCTGCGGTCGATCACCTTCCCGAACGAGCCTCACTACTGCGCCAGCTCGCCGAATTCGAGGAACGGCACGCTGCACTGTGGGGGCAGCTGCTCGAAAAGCTCGGGCGTCCGCGGCCCCGGGCCGCCCGGATGTTGAACCACCGAATCCTGGTCGGCATGGCCCGATTCCTCGGGGTGGGTTTGGTTCTCCCCATCGTCCACCGAGAGGAAGTCGACGGGATCGAACGATACCGGGACCAGGCCCGCCGGTGGCAGGATCCGTTCGCCCAGGATCTCTTCCGAAAGATCCTCCCGGACGAGGTCGCTCATGAGATCGAGACGTCCAGCGCCGCCCGCGAGGCCGGCTCCAAAGGGGGAAGCTCTCTACGGAGCCTGCTGCTCGGGGCGATCGACGGGTTCGCGAGCGTGGTGGCCCTCTCGGCGGGAGTTGCGGCCGTCACGAAATCCGACCTGGCGGTCCTCATCGCAGGTTCTGCTTCGGTGGCGGCGGGAGCCCTGTCCATGGCCGCATCGGAGTACGTCTCGACCAAGGCCGAGTCCGAGGCCCGAATGGCCCAGACCCGGATGGAGAGCGAGGCGTTCTCGGTGGCCCCGGAGTCCAAGCGTCTCCAGCTTGTCGCCGCCTACGAGGCGAAGGGACTTTCGGCGGAAGAGGCGACGCGAGCCGTGAGCCGTCTCCAAGAGGAGCCGAAACGATTCTTGGACGCCTTGGTCGCGGAGAGGTACGGTTCGGCATCCGCCGAGGAAGAGCGCCCGGGGCGGCAGGGCTTCCTCACCGGGATCTCCTTCGCCCTCGCCGGGGCCGTACCACTGCTCCCCTTCCTCGTCCTCGGCATTCCGGTTGCGATCGTCGCCTCCGTGCTTGTGACCGCGATCGCGCTGTTCATCGCGGGCATATTCCGGGCCCTGTCCTCCCTGCACCCGTTCGTGCGAAGCGGTCTCGAGATGATGGCCGTCGGACTGGGTGCGGCCGCGGGAACGTACCTGATCGGTCTCCTCATCGGCGGTGTGGTCGGCTAGATTTCGAGCAGGGTCGGTGCTGGCCGTTCTACCGGCCCCGGTGTGCCCCGAGGAGGCTCAACGCCTGGCGAGCTCGAAGGTTCCCGGGTATCGCAACCGCCGCGCGGAATCCGGGCCCCTACCGTTCATGGACACGAGATGCGGGCACGTCGCCGGTAGCGGTCGCGCATTTCACAAGATTAATGACCGCGGCACGACACTACGCCTTTCGCCCGACCGAGGGCCGTCAACATGTGCCGGGTGTCCGGTCCCTACTTCTGGTCGACCCCGGAAGGGCAGCGGGAGGCGGCTGGTCCGCCGGAGCAACACGGATGGTCGACGCATCGGGGAGGGTCCACGGAAGGAAGCAGGCCAGGAATCAACACGTTGCGATCCTCGCGATCTCTCTCGTGGTGGTGGCGATCGCGTGTTCCGCGACCGGGTTCGCGCCGAGCGGACCGACGATCGGACTCAAGCCCGCCGTGGGCGTTCCCTCGAGTCCGGTCCCCACTCTGCGTACCATCTCCGCCCTGGACTCGACGTCCTCCGTCCCTCGGACCTCTTCCAGTCTGCCCTCCGAGGTCCGGATCATCCCGGCTCACCTGCTGGCTCCCGAGATCTGTGCGAACGGCACGCCGGCGAATCCGTTCCCCGTCTCCTTCCTCCCCTACGGGTACGAGACGCCGAACCTCTTTGGACTCGGCAGCGGGAGCGTTGGGACCGACCATATCTGCTATACCGGCGGCGCCCACGGAGATGTCAGCAATCGTGTGCACTTCAGCAGCGTTGGCGGCGCCGGTGGCGTCCTCGGTTTCCCCCACGTCGAGTACGGCCAGGACCTCTGGGGCGGTAGCCCCGGGACCATGGCCCCCGGGTTTACTCTCCCCGAGAAGGACTCCGCCGCGGCTCACCAGGCCATGTGGCTGACCAACTCCTATGCGATCCACGACTCGGGACAGGCCGCGTACGATTACGTTTGGGACAACTTCCTCTCGTCGTACATCCCGAACCCCGCGAACGTCAGCGGCCCTGGGAACTTTTCGCTCGAGATCATGCTCTGGATGACCACGGGGTACGAGGGTTCGCCCTGGAGCTACTTCACCGACTATGGATCGACCGACCTTCCGACGCTGATCAACACGACCGTATCGAGCCAGCCGTGGGCGTTCTCCTACTTCTGCCAGGGATTCAACAACAACGAGCTTACGGTGCTCTATTTCTACAACGGCACCGGGGGCATGGTGAACGCGACGAGTCGCACGTTCGGCGTGAATTTCAGCGCCGTCCTCGTCAACGTCAACGATATGATCCACCGGACCCACGAGTCGTGCTGGTCGTATCCGGCGAACGGCGACTCGAAGATGTACCTGGACGACCTGAACCTCGGCTCCGAGTTCCTTACCCCGTGGCCGTCCCCGTACTACGGTACGGCGGTGTTCTACTGGACGATCTCCTCGATGTGCTTCCGGTTCCCCCGCGGCACGCCCACCGCATCCAGCGTCTCCTGCGGCTGAACGAGATCAGCTGAGCTCGAAGCAGAACAACTCGCTCCCTGCTCCGACGAACAGCTGTCCGGGAGCGGCCGAGGGAGAGATGAAGTGGTCGGCAGACCCCATCGAGTAGGAGAAGACCTGGTGGCCGTTCGACACGTTGAACCCGAGAAGTTCTCCGGACGGTATATCGACCGACCAGACGATGTTCCCGGTAACGATCGGAGAACCGGAGTCGAAGTCGGACGTCTGCCACGCCACCGAAAGGCTCGACGCACCGACCGTCACGTCGACAAGCCCGTCGACGCACGGCACGAACACGGAGTCGCCGAGGCGCGCGGTGCCTCCGTACGCCCCGTCGCAGATGGTCGTATTGGTGATCTGGCCCCCGATGCCGCCGAGGTCGGTCCCGTTGAGCAGGTACCCGACGCCCGCCTTGCCGATCTGGAAGATATCCCCGTTCGGTAGGATCGTGGGGGCCACCGAGCCGAGGTCGGTATCGTCCGCGTTGAGCTGCGCCCAGTTGGTCGGGGCAAAGTACCCCAGCTCGGCCAGGCTGGGAGACAGCTCGATCACGCTGTCCCCGTGATCGAAGGTCGTGCTCGACGCGCCGTTGCCGGTGGCCACGTAGAGGTCGCCGCTCGCGGAGACCGACGTTCCTGCGGTGCCCCAGATGCCGCCTTCTCGCTGTGTCGGTACTTGGTAGGCGATGAGCCCTCCCGTGCCCGAGACCGGTGCGCCGACGACCCACCCGTGGTAGTCCCCGCAGTCCCCGTAGAGTCCGCCGTAGACCACGTAGACGTAGCCGTTCGCAAGGGTGAGGGCTCCCCGCTGCTGTTCCACGAGCGGATTCGCCCCGGGCGGATCCACGACGACCTGGGTTCCCACCGAGCCGTTCGTGATATTGAGCCCGAAGAGAACGTGCTGGCCCGAGGAAAAGAACGCCACGGCGTACAAGGTCGCGGTCTCCACATCGATCACGGGCGTGCCGGTGATGCCGCTCGGATCAATGTCGCCGCACGGCAGGGATCCTCCGGGCATCGGGGTCCCAAGATGCGTCCTCCAGATCACGCCGCCGCTGCTCGCGTTGATCGCGTAGACCGAATCGTCCTCGGTCGCCACGAAGACGGTGTTTCCACACACGAGCGGCTCGGCGTAGACCTGTCCGTCCAGGCCAGTCGGCGATCCCCATTGCGATCGAACGCCGGTGACGGACGCCATGGATTCGATTCCGGAGCGGAGATTGTCTTGATGGTACGTCGTCCAGTTCCCTCCGCTGGAGCTGTCCGATGACGAAGGGCAGGTCGCGGTCCCGGACGACGTCGGGGGACCTGGTGGGGTGTGAGACGGATAGAGAACGAGATACGAGAGCACCCCGGCCAGCACCACCACGACCGCGACCGCGACGATAAGGAACTTGGTTCGCTCGTTCACGTTCCGTGAAGGGCCGAGGGCTTCCCACCGATGAACACTGGGTCGGATGCGCGAGATGAATCTTCCGACCGACGACTGCGGCTACGCCGGGGGGCGGCTAGGCGCGGTCTGTCTCCAGTGGAATGCGACGTGCCGCGAGACGGAGGAGGATTATCCCGGGGATCGCCGGTAGGATGAGCAGGATCCACTCCAGGAGGGGGTTCGCCACGGCCGATAGGACCGCGCCGCCAAAGAAGGTCGCCGCCAGGGTGGCCGCTCCGAAGAACATGTTGAACGCACCGTTGTAGGCGCCGACCTCTCCCGCGGGAGCGAGGTTGGACGGGAGCGTCGTGCTCGGGATCGACAGCAGGTTTTCCCCGAACGTCAGGATGATCGATGCGGCGAAGAAAAATGCCGTGGGGAAGAGAATCCAGAGCGCAGAGACCCCGAGGAGCAGGTACGCCGTCACGTAGAACAGCCCGCCCAGGATGGCGATGACCGTGTGGCGGACCCCGAGGACGCGATGGGTCGTGAACGACTGGCCGAAGACGACCACGAGCCCGTTCAGCGCGAGACCGATTCCCAGGATCGCGTACGAGATCCCGAGCTTGTTGTGGACGAAGAGGGAGTACGTCACGTTCCACTGGGCCGAGGTCACCCAGACGAGCGCGATCGCGGTCGCCGCGAGGAGCGCGACCCGGTCCCGGGCGAGAAGCGAAAAGCTCTCCCGCACCGATCGGCGGGTCGAGGCGCCGGAGGGGGACCCGTGCGCGTCCGGCCGACCCTGAGGGAGCGCGAGATCGTACGGGGAGGGTCCCAGGAGGATCCACACGAAGATCGTGGCGCCCCCGATGATGATCGCGGCGAGGGTCACCGCGCCGGTGAACCCGATGACCGAGACGAGACTCCCGCCGATCGCGACACCGGCCGCGTACCCAACGTTGAAGGCGACGCGGTACCACGTAAACCCGAGGGTCCGTTCCGACCCCGACGTCAGATCCGCGATGTACGACGAATAGGCCGCACCGGTGGCGGAGAGGAGGACCCCGCCGACGGCTGCGGCGACGATCGCGAATACGAGAGATTTGATGTCGAAGGCGTAGGCCAGCGCGAACGTCAGGACACATTCCGTCGCGAGGCCGAGAACGATCAGCCGTCTCCGACCGACCCGGTCCGTCCAAAAACCGCCCGCGAGGCCGAAGGGGAGCTGGAGGCCCCCCAGCCCGACGAAGATGATCCCGATCTCGAGGTAGCCTACGTGCAGGATCGCGTAGAGGAAGAGCGCGAGGAACGGGTTGTACAGCGCGGCCCCGAACGTCCGGATCGCCATCCCGACCGCCAGGAGCTGGAGGTCGCGCTTCACGCAGCTCCCGGGGGCGTCCCCGCTTAACTTGGTTGCTCACCACCGGACCGTTCCGGGCGTGTCCGAGCCCGCCGCGGGCTGGTATTCCTCCGGTGCCGGGGCGATCCAAAACGGCGGAGCCCAGAGGGTCCACGCCCCCGCCGTCGGCCGTCGCTCGCCTACTTCCGCGCGACCACGAGGAAGTGCTCGCTGGTCGCGACGACCGCCGGGTCGACGCAGGTCTGGAGGTGAAACTCCTGCCACGACGCCCAGGCCTCCGGATCCGACCGGGCGAGGCGATTCATCTCTCGGACATGATAGGCCCCCAGCCCTTCGAGGCCGACCACCTCCTCGACACGCAGCCGATGGCGGCGGACGGACCGCACGAGGTCCTCGGGTCGGTAGAAGTGGCATGGGGCGAACCCGCGGTGGCCGTCGTAGTCCCCTGTCCGGAGGATCCGTCGGTGATGCTGCGGATCTGTTCTCAGTCCATCTGGATGTCGGAGTACCCCGTCGGTCAACGCGCTATAGCGCCCGATCACGGAGATGAAAATCGGCGCACCAGTTCGGGCGACCCGAGCGAGCTCCCCGATGGCGGTCTCCCGCCTCCGAGCCGGGAGGACGTGGTTCAGGGGCCCGCCCAGGCAGAGAACCGCGTCGAAGGAACTCCGGGCGAATTGCGAGAGATCGACGATCGAGCCCGAGACGATTTCGCGAACCATGTTCGAAACTCCCGCCCGCCGAACGTTCCTGCGCGCTTGGTCGAGCTGCTCGGGACTGAAATCGAGGAGGACGACCTCATAGCCGTCCCGGGCCAGCTCGATCGTGTACCGGCCCGGGCCGCCTCCGGCGTCGAGGAGAACTCCCCGGGATGGGAGGTACCGACGTAGGTAGTGGATCGTGGTCTCGAACTCGAGCCGATGGTAGGGGTCCTGGACCAGCCGCCCCCATTCGTCGAACTCGCGGTAGTAGGCCCGGATCCGCTCTGCCGTGCGATTCCCCGGCGTCGCCCTTCCCCCTCCGAGGGACGACGTCTCTCGCGGAAAGCCGCTGCGGGCGGTGGCGAGCGGGGGACCCAACTCGTCCGCGGGGCCGGGATGGTTCATACCCGCCCAAATAAACGGCTCCGTCCCTGCATTCTCGAGTTATGGCCAGTGAGGTCCTTGGACCGGGGCCCTGGGCCCCTCGGACGGTACCCTCTCCCGGGGGATCTCCGGTCGAGCGCTTCCGGCTGGTCAGCTTTGAACGGAGACTCGCCGACGTCGGGGTCTCGGAGCTCGAGCGCACGGTCGCGGAGATCTCACCGGAATCGCTGGAGGGCTGGTTCGCGAAGGATCCCTCCCTTCGCGAAATCGCTCTCCTCCGGACCTGCCAGCGAGTGGTCGTCCTTGCCCTGACCGATGGCCCAGAAGCCGACCTACGGCTGAGCGGACGGCTGGGGTTGGCGGGCCGGTGGGCTCAACGAACCGATGCGGAAGCCGTCGGACATCTCTTCCGAATCACCGCGGGTCTCGATTCGCGGGCCCCGGGCGAGAGGGAGATCCGAGACCAGGTCCGTGCGACCGCGAGCGGGGTCCGAAGCCGGCACCCCCAGGCGCTCGTGCGGAGCCTTTTGCTCCGCGCGGCCGACACCGCGGCCACTCTCGGGGACCATGGGGTGGGATCCGTCTCGGACCTGGCCGTCGACTGGCTCCTGCCCCGGCTGTCGAGTCGAGAGGCCGGAGTTCTCGTCATCGGGGCAGGGATCGTCGGCCGCAGGGCCGCCGAGAGGCTTGCCGGACACGCGCAGGTCACGATCCTCTACCGTCATCGCCCGCCCGACGCGACGTGGACGGCCCAGTGGAACGTCCGCGCGCGCCCCTCCGCGGAGCTGATCGAGGCGGTCCGCGGAGCCGAGGCGGTCATCGCGGCTGCAAAGACGACCGGCCGCGTCCTCGGAGCCCCGGACCTTCCTCCGCTCCCACGCTCAGGGCCCCGGTGGTTCGTGGACCTTGGCCTCCCCCGGAACATCGACCCCGAGATCGGCCGAAGAGCGGGATGTGAGCTGGTCGACCTCGATGGGATCCCCCGGGGGGAGATTCCGCCCGAGCTCCGGGCGGAAATGGAACGGATCGTCGAGTCGGCCGCCGCGGTGGAAGCTCGGGAACTCGCCGGGGCCTCGGCCGAACCGTGGATCTCAGAGCTCCGACGATGGGCGGAGTCGATCCGGCGGGAGGAGTGGGAACAGGCCACCGCGCACGCGGGGGCGGTCTCGGATTCGGCTCGACTCGCCTACGAGCGCCTGTCCGAGCGCCTCGTGCGGCGATTGCTGAGCGGCCCGACCCGCGAGCTCCGGGCCCTGCCACCCGGTTCCGAGCTCGATCTCTGGCGCCGCCGGGTCGTTGAGTTACTCCAAGGGTCCGACGTCGGTCCGTGACCGACCGTCTGCGCATCGGAACGCGCGGCAGCCCCCTCGCACTGGCCCAGACCGACCTCGTGGTCCGCGCACTGCGACGCGCGGCCCCGAGCGTCAAGCTCGACCTGGTGCCGCTCCGTACGTCGGGGGATCGCACGCGCCGAACCGCCCGGACGCTGGACTTCACCGATGAGATCGACCGGTGTCTCGAGCGCGGAGAGATCGACCTCGCGGTGCACAGCGCAAAGGACCTACCGGCCCGACCCTCCCGCAGGGTCGACGTCGCCGCATTCCTGCGTCGGGAGGATCCCCGCGACTGCCTGGTCCTTCGAGCGGGCCGGACATTCCGGACGCTGCCGCACGGCGCGCGACTCGGTTCCAGCAGCCTGCGCCGTCGGGCCCAGCTCCTCTCCATCCGTCCGGATCTCGAGGTGGTGCCGATCCGGGGTAACATCGGGACCCGAATCGACCAGATCGACCGGACGGGATTGGATGGAGTGATCCTCGCGTCCGCCGGACTCCGCCGGCTCGGATGGACCGGACGGATCTCGGAATTTCTCTCGACGGACCGCTGGCTGCCGGCTCCGGGCCAGGGTGCGATCGCGGTGGAGGTGCGCGAAGGGGACAGGTCCACTCGTCGCACGGTTGCGAAGATCGATCACTTTCCGACCCGGGCCGCAGTGGTCGCGGAGCGTGCGGTCGTCCGGACACTGGGGGGAGACTGCGGCCTACCCTTGGGTGCGATCGCACGGATGCGAAAAGGTCGACTGCGGCTGAGGGCAGCGCTGCTCTCGCCGGATGGCCGGCTCCGCGTCACCGCCGAAGCCTCGGGACCCGCGGCCCGTTCCGAAGCGATCGGCGAGAAGGTGGGGCGCACCTTGCTGGCGTTCGGCCAGGGCACCACCCGCGTCGGGCGGGCGCACCCATCGGACCGATGAACGGAGAGGGCGTGCGCCGCCTTGCGGCGATTTGCCAAGTCGGTTCCCTCGAGAATCTGTCCCGACGGCTCCAACGTCGGGGGTGGGAAGTGCTACGGGTCGAAACGATCCGGGCCGAGCCGGTTCCGCTTCCGCGGCGGCCGCTCTGGCTTGACTCGCGCCCTCCGGCCGATCTCTGGGTCGTCACGAGCCGGGCCGTGGTCGACACATTCCTGAGGATCCATCCGGAGTGGATCCCCCGGCTTCGTGAGATCCCCGATGTGGTTGCGGTCGGGAGGGATACGCAAACCTCCCTCGAAACCCATGGGTTCGGGCCCATCCGGACCGCACATCGTGGAGGGTCCCAAGCCCTCCTTGCTTCGCTGGGACCCGTCCGGGGCCGTCGCGTCCTCTACCTCCGCTCGGACCGTGCGGGTACCGCTCTCGCCAAAGAACTGCGCCGGCGCGGAGGACGAGTCATCGATCGCGTGGTCTACCGGGTCCGGGCGCGACGCGTGCTCTCCCCCACCGAGCGACGTCGCGTGGCGTCCGTTCCGACATGGGTCGTCTCGAGCCCTTCCGCTCTCGAAGCGTTCCGCCACGTGCTCGGTTCGAGGGTTTTCGATGCACGGGTCCGCCGAGTCCAGGCGTTCGCGCTCGGCGCGCGAACTGCCCGTGCGTTCAAGAAGGCGGGGGGGCGGCGAGTGAGGGTCCCGAATCAGAGTAGCGAGGAAGGCTTTACAAAGCTCCTCGAGAAGGAGCTCAACGATGGCGACCCGAGCAGCTCCCGCCGCCTCCACTGAAGCCGTAACGGCGATCGAGCGGCCGCGCCGCCTCCGCTCGCTCGCTTCGCTCCGGGACCTCGTCTCTGGGCCGGACTTTCGCCCTTCTCAGCTCGTCGCGCCTCTCTTCGTTGCTGAGCGGTCCCAGCGCCGCGAGGACGCGGGACTCCCCGCGTTGAAGCGCCGGACCGTCGACGCGGCGGTCCGCGAGGTGGGGCGGCTTCGGGCGCACGGGGTCCGATCGGTGCTCCTGTTCGGAATCCCGTCCCGCAAGGACTCGCTCGGGAGCTCCGCCTGGGATCCTCGCGGGCCCGTGCCTCGGGCGATCCGTGCGATCAAGAAAGACCACCCCGATGTCACCGTCATGGCGGATGTCTGTCTCTGCGAGTACACGGACCACGGCCATTGCGGCGTCGTGGTCCGTGGGCGGATCGACAACGACCGGACCCTCCCCCTTCTCGGTCGGGTCGCGGTCAGTTACGCCGATGCCGGCGCGGACCTCGTCGCTCCCAGCGCGATGATGGATCACCAGGTGGCGGCGCTCAGGTCTGCGCTCGATCGGTCCGGGCATATCGAGGTGGGGATCCTGGCCTACGCAGCGAAGTTCGCGTCGAGTCTCTACGGCCCGTTCCGAGACACCGCCGGCTCGACTCCTGGGTTTGGGAACCGCCTCGACTACCAGATGGATCGGCGAAGCCGTTCCGAGGCGCTTCGAGAGCTCCGACTCGACGCCGAGGAGGGGGCGGACATCCTGATGGTGAAACCGGCGCTTCCGTACCTCGATGTGATCGCCGCGGCCCGCTCGGTCTTCGACCGACCGATCGCTGCGTTCCAGGTCAGCGGGGAGTATGCGATGATCAAGGCGGCCGCGGCCCGGGGGTGGCTCGACGAGCACGAGGCCGCGCGCGAGACCCTCGGCGCGATCCATCGCGCCGGGGCGAGCTGCATCATCAGCTACTTCGCGGGAGAGCTCGGCCGCCCCGAGGAGAAGGCCCGGTGACCGACCAACCCGCGGCCGACACCGACGAGGAGGGCCCGCGGGACTTCGTGCGGTACTCGTTCTGGGCGCTACGGCCGGAGTGGCGGCGGAAGCCGGCGAAGGAGCGTGAACAGGACCTCCGGGACCTTGAGCACCGGTTGACTCACCCACCCACCGATCTCACCGTACGAACCTATTCCCTCGTCGGAACGAAGTCCGGCGTGCACGGCCTCCTCTGGCTGATGTGCCCTCGGCTCGAGGCCTTCCAGGAGTTCGAGTCCCGGCTCTGGGGCGGGGGCCTGGGAGGCTACCTCGACTTTCCCTACGGGTACTTCGGGATGGGTCGCCGCTCGGAGTACCTCGGCGCACATGCGCATGCCGGTCAGGAGACCGCGACCGTTCGGCCTTCCGACCGGCGATACCTCTTCGTCTATCCGTTCGTCAAGAAACGCGAGTGGTACGCCCTATCGTTCGAGGAACGACGGCGGATCATGGTCGAGCACTTCCAGATCGGTCACAAGTTCCCCGCCGTCCAGATCCACACGGGGTACTCCTTCGGCCTCGACGATGCCGAGTTCATCCTCGCGTTCGAGGGGGATTCACCCGGGGAGTTCCTCGACCTCGTCCAGGCGCTCCGGCCCTCCGTGGCGAGCCGCTTCACCGCGCTCGAGACTCCGATCTTCACCTGCGTCGCGGTGTCCCCGCGCCGCATGATCGATCTCGCCGCCGGCCTCCCGTGACCGGGGATGGAGCGGGCGCAGGGTCGCGCCAGGCGTTCCAGCGTGCTGAGAGGGTTCTCCTGGGGGGTGTCGACAGTCCCGTCCGCTCGTTCGGGGCCGTCGGCGGGACCCCGCTCTTCTTCGATCGCGGCCGGGGCCCGTACCTCTGGGACGTCGACGGCCATCGGTTCGTCGATCTCGTCAATTCGTGGGGAGCCATCGTCCTCGGGCACGCGAGTCCGTCGGTGATCCGTGCCGTTCGGAGATCGGCGGGACTCGGGCTCTCCTTCGGCGCCCCATCGGTTCTCGAGCACGAGCTTGCGGAACGGATCGTCCGAGCCGTCCCGAGCGTCGAACGTCTTCGATTCGTGAACTCCGGCACCGAGGCGGTGATGTCCGCCGTGCGCGCGGCGCGCGGCTTCACCGGGCGGCCGAAGGTCGTCAAGTTCGAGGGAGGGTACCACGGCCACTCCGACGGGCTCCTTGCGCGTGCCGGTTCGGGGCTCGCCACAGCGGCCATCGCGGACTCGGCGGGAGTCCCCTCATCGGTCGTCCGCGATACCCTCGTGACGCCGTACAACGACCTCGACGCGCTGGCCCGGCTCTTCGAACGGCACGGGGAGGCGATCGCAGCCGTGGTGGTCGAGCCGGTCGCCGGGAACATGAACGTGGTGGTCCCGGATCAGGAGTTCCTCCCGGGCCTCGCGCGGCTCTGCCGCCGATTCGGTTCTCTCCTCATCGCGGACGAGGTCATCACGGGGTTTCGGCTCCGACGGGGAGCGATCCACCCGGAGTACGGAATCCGGGCGGACCTCGTGACGTTCGGCAAGATCATCGGGGGAGGTCTCCCGGTCGGGGCGTACGGGGGTCGGAAGGAGATCCTGGAGACCGTGGCTCCGCTCGGTCCGGTCTACCAGGCAGGGACGCTCGCCGGCAACCCCGTCGTCATGGCGGCCGGGGCCGCGGTCCTCGATGCGCTCACTCCCGCGGTCTATCGCCGCCTCGAACGGTCGTCCGCCCGAATCGCCGGACGTTGGACCGAGATCGCCCGCGAGGAAGGGGTCCGTGGATTCTTCGTTCCGCGCGTGGGATCGATGTTGGGCCTATTCTTCGGCCCAGCGCCCCCGCGAAACTATGCGGACGCCATGGGCGTCGACCGGAAGAGATACGCCCGGTTCTTTCACGCGATGCTGGATCGAGGGGTCTATCTTCCCCCGTCGCCGCTCGAGACGACGTTCGTGTCCGCGGCGATCGGGCCCCGCGAGATCGATCGACTGGAACGGGCCGCGCGGGAGGGATTCCGTCTGGCCCGAGGGAGCCGATGAACCGACGCGACCGGCTCGTACGGGCGTTGCGCGGGGAGCCGGTCGACGCCGTCCCGATCTGGTTGATGCGCCAGGCCGGTCGGCACCTCCCAGGGTACCGCGCGCTCCGGGCGCGTCACGAGATCCTGGAGATCGCCCGGACGCCGGAGCTTGCCGTTCAAGTGACAACCGAGCCGCTCGAGCGTTTCGATCTCGATGCGGCGGTCGTATTCGCCGACATCACCATCCCGTTCTTCGGTCTCGGAGTCGATTTTCGGATCGACGCCGGCATCGGGCCGGTGATCACCGATCCGATTCGAACCGCGGGGGCCATCGAGGGGCTGGGGGGGTTCGAAGCGGGGCGCGACGCGGGGTTCGTCGGGGAGGCGATCCGAGCGTTCCGCGCTCGACGGCCGGACCGGCCCATCGTTGGGTTTGCGGGTGCGCCGTTCACCCTCGCGAGCTATCTGATCGAAGGGCGGCCCTCCCGAGAGTTCGCCGAGACCCGCAGGCTCCTGCACGCGGAGCCGGCCCTGTTCGGTCGTCTCCTCGACCGATTGACCGAGGTCACGATCGACTACCTCACGATGCAGGCGCACGCCGGGGCCGAGGCGCTGCAGCTGTTCGACACGTGGGCCGGGCAGCTCTCCCGCAGAACGTATGAGTCGGTGGTGCTCCCCCGGCTTCGTACGGTGTTCGACGCGCTCTCGCCGCTCAAGACCCCCACGATCTACTTCAGCACCGTCTCGGCCCACCTGCTCGATCTCGCAGCGACGTGCCACGCGTCGGCGCTGGGCGTCGACTGGCGGGTTCCGCTCGGAAGGGTCCGCCGCGAGGTCGGGCCGGCCCTCGCGCTCCAGGGGAACCTCGACCCGACCGCCCTTCTCACGGACGCTCCGACGGTGCGCCGGATGGCGCGAGAGGTCCTCGATGAGCTTCCCGATGGGCTTGGGCACGTCTTCAACCTGGGGCACGGGGTCCCGCCCGACGCCCGGGCCGAATGCGTGGAGGCGCTGGTCGAGGTTGTTCACCAGTATTCGGCTTCGCGGGGGGCGGCATGAGCCCTTCCGCCCTCCCCCAGGGGACCGGTGTGCTCCTCCTTGGATACGGAAGCCCTGCCGGCCCCGAGGATCTTCCGGGGTACCTCACCGAGGTCCTCGGCGGGCGTCGGCCGTCTCCCGAGATGGTCAAGGAGTATCATCGCCGTTACGATCTCATCGGATGGTCCCCTCAGCTCCGGATCATCACTTCGCTCCGGGCCAAGCTCGAGAGCCGCCTCGCGAAGGACGGGGGTTATCCCTCGGTATTCCTCGGGACGAAGCATTGGTCTCCTCACGCGGCCGATGCGATCGTCGAGGCCGCCGCGGCCGGCGTCCGCCGTTTGATCGCGGTCCCTCTTTCCCCATACGCCTCTCCCTGGATCCTCGCCCCGTACGAGCGCGCGATCGACGCCGGACGACGGCAGGCGAAGTCGCCGATCGACGTCGAGCTCCGGACCGGCTGGCACACGAATCCCCACTGGATCGGTTACTGGACCGAAACGCTCCGTCGAGAGCTTGGGAGTTCCCCCACGGGAACGGTCGCCCTCCTCTCGGCCCATAGCCTGCCCGAACGTCACCGCAACGCAGGGGATCCGTACCCGGAAATCCTGACGGAGACCGTCCAGGCGATCGCGAAGGCGGCGGACCCTCCGTTCTGGGACTTCACCTACCAGAGCGCCGGCAACACGACCGAACCGTGGCTCGGGCCGGACATCACCGAGAAGATGGTCGAGTGGCGGGGGAAGGGCCACCCGGATCAGCTCGTCGCCCCGATCGGATTCGTCTTCGAGCACCTCGAGGTGCTCTACGACCTCGACCACGTCGTCCGCGACTTCGCCGAGAAGCAGGGGATCCGCTACCGACGTGCGCCGATGCCGAACGACAGCGACCGACTCGTCGAGGCGCTCCGGAGCGTGGTACTCGGCGACGCTTCCGGGTCCTCCTCCCGTCGCTAATCGAACGAGGGCCGCAGCCCGGTCCGGTCGTCGCGAAACCACCGTCCTGGGTTCCGGGCTACTCAAACTTCTCCACGGATTCCGCATGCATCATTTAAACTTATACGCCAATTTGGCGTCGAAAAATACGAAGTAGGCGCGGCCTATGCGATGGTGGTCCTGACGGCGTCGTCTCGGGTCTCGAGGGCGCTCCCGGCGGGGGTCCGGTGATCGAACGCTCCGGTCGCGCTGGCTTTGAGCCTGCGGCCCTAGTCCTGGGTGCCCGATGACCGATCGCGCGTGGATCCCTCCGCCGGACAGCGTCACTCGACCGGATCAGGTCGACATGGGGGCCTTCGAAGAGATCGCGCTCACGCTCTTTCACGACGAGCGGATTCTCCGGTGCTGGAAGGTCGGGTTCGGGTTCCTCATCATGACGACCCTGAGGTGCATCCACGTCTGGAGAAAGCCGGAGCTGTTCGCGCGGCCCGACTGGCACACGGGGCCCACGTTCTTCTTCTACAACCTCGCCCCACCCCAGGTCCTCTTCGGGCGGTTCGTTCAGCTTTCCGAAGCCTATGATGAAGGGGTGGGCGCCGCCCGGTTTCGCGTGCACGATGCGGCCGGGGTCGCTCAAGAGATCGATGCGGCCCGCGTCGCGGGCCAGCGGGAATGGGAGAGGCGCCGGGCCCAGGCGCAGTCCGATCTGAGGCGGCTCACGTTTCCCCGCGTACCTCCCGGGACCACCGTCGTGGTTCGAGAGATCGTGAAGGTTCGCTGCACGTACTGTGGGAACCTCGTCGAGTCCGGACGCCGACTGTGCCCGTTCTGCGGTGCCCCCCAGCGGTGAGGCAGCCGATCCGAAGGGACCGACGAGATCCGGGAGTTCGAACGATCGATGGCAACGATCCGCACGGTCCCGGTCCACGAGATCGTCCGACGGGTCTACCCGCGACCGCCCCCCGAGGAGAAAGACCATGTGGCGATGGCGGTCGGCAAGGCGATCGACGGAGCGCTCGCCCGGTTCGGCCACGAATACCGTCTCGGCCGTCACCCGACCGCGACCGCCATCCGCGCTCTCGGCGGGGCGCTGCTCGACGAAGGACTCGAGGAGGCGGGGATCGAGATCCCGACGAGCGAGCGGGAGAAGCTCCTCGCCCAGCTTCACGCGGTGCTCCAAGCGTACCGCCGGAGCGAGATCCTGGGCCTCCCTCGACCGAAGACCCACGTCATGGTGATCAACGGGCTCGTCGGAGTCTACGCCCAGCCGGACTACTGGGACGGGAAGAGCCGCTTCTTCGAGATGAAGAGCTTCCGCGCGATCCCTCCCCCGCCGGACGTGACGCTCCAGGTCCGGCTCTTTCAGCTCGCATTCCCCCGGTACGAGGCGGTCCTCGTCTGCATCAACCGGCACTCGACCCCGGTCGAGACGATCTCGATGGTCGTTCCGCCGCCGACCTCCGAGGAGGCGACCTCCGCCCTCCGTCAGGCCCTCGAGATCGGACGGGAGTTCGGGGAGGCGAAGGTCCTCGAGTACATCGAGGGTCCATTCGTCCACTATACGGTACCGCCCGAAATCGAGGATCGGAAGACGTAACCGACGCGACTGCCGCTCCCGGCTCCCCGCCCCCGCTAGTGCGCGGCGTCCCCGGCGAAGTCGACGGGATCGTCGGTCTGCTCGAGCTCGAGCAGGTGGCCGAGCTTCCTTCGTTTCACTTCGAGATACTGGCGGTTGTGCGGGTTGAGGAGGACCGACATCGGGATCCGACCGACGATCTTCACTCCGTGCCGGGTCAGGTCCGCGATCTTGTCGGGGTTGTTCGTCATGATCCGGATCGACTCCACGTGGAGCGAGCGCAGCATGTGGGCGGCCACGCCGTAGTCCCGCTCGTCCGGCTTGAAGCCGAGGATCTCGTTCGCCTGGACCGTGTCGAACCCCGCGTCCTGGAGCTGGTAGGCGCGGATCTTGTTCATGAACCCGATACCGCGGCCCTCCTGGCGGAGGTACAGGACGATCCCGCGGTCCATCTTCCCGATCGTCTCCAGCGATTCGGTGAGCTGGTCCCGGCAGTCGCAGCGGAGCGAGCCGATCGCATCCCCGGTGAGGCACTCGGAATGGAGCCGCGCGGGCACGCGCTCACCGCCGACGATGTCGCCATGGACGAACGCCGCATGCTCCTTCCGGTCGGACCGGTTCCAGAACGCCGCGACCTGGTACTGCCCGAAGCGGGTGGGGAGATCGGCGATCGCCACGAGACGGACGCACGTCTCGGGAGCGTCCGGACAGTCGTGGTCCTCGTTCTCTGCGAGGAGACGGTCCACTTGGGCCTTCGGAATTCCCATCGGTCGGTTACGAACCCTTGGGTGAATAAGCGCTCGCTGGGGGATAGGTAAGCACCGTTCGGAGCCCTACCGCTCGCGCCAGCGGGCGAGATAGACCGCCGCAAGCCCGAACAGGAGCGTCACCGCGACCAGCATCCCCAGGTCGAAAAACGGAGAGTTGAGGAACGGGATCCCGGTCGTGATCGCTCCGCCCAGCCCGGTCGCGCGGTCCGCAAGCTGGGCCGAGTACGTCGAGGGGGCGAAGTAGGCGACCCATCGCCACTCCGCGGGAATCACGGTCGCGGGGTAGAAGATCGGGGGAAGGATCGACAGGATCGAGAAGATCAGCGTGCCGATCGGCCAGATCTCGCGCAGCTGGCTGAACATCGTCGAGACGAAGAATCCCAGGGTCGTCGCCATCAGCCAGGTCAGAAGAAAGATTCCGAGCAGGGCCCCGAGCCCGAGGAGGCCCACCGGCGTGACGAGAAAGAGGATCGCGAGGAACAGGGCCGACGCCGGGATCGAGAAGGCGAGTTCGCTCAGGGCCATACCGAGGATGTAGGCGATCGGCCGGACCGGGCTCGCGACGAAGACCTGCTGGAGCTGGCGTTCGAGCCGGAGGTAGGCACAATCGTTCAGCATCCCGCTTCCCGTGAAGAGCGCGGTGAAGAGGACCCCGCCCACGACTCCGTAGGGAAAGAGCGACCGCGGGGCGATGACGAAGAGGAAGAACAGGAAGCTGAACGGGGTGAGGAACACTGCCGCGATGAGGAGCGGCGAGCGCCAGAGCGGCAGGATCCCGTTGAAGTAGCAGATCCGGAGCGCGGCGTACGCCTGCGAGCGGACCGTCATGCCTCGTCCTCCTCGATCCCCTTGCCGACGAGCTCGAGGAAGGCTTCCTCGAGCGTCACCGGCCCGACGGTCACCTCGGCGCCGCGGCCGAGGGCGAGGTCCGTCAGCTCGCGGACCGACGAGCGCGTCGTGAGGAGAGTGAGCCGGTCCCGCTCTCGGACGACCTTGCCGTACGGCTCGAGATCCGATGTCAAGAACCCACCGGAGAACTGCAGGCGCACCTCCCGGCCGACCGTCGATTTCAGCGCCTCGCTCACTCCTTTGAAGAGGACGTGTCCGTGCTCGATGACCGCGAGCTCGTCGGAAAGCTGCTCCGCCTCGTCAAGATAGTGCGTCGTGAGCAGCACGGTCGAACCCCGCCGGGCGGCCCGGCGGATGACCTCCCAGACCTGGCGACGGGCGAACGGGTCCATTCCGAGCGTGGGCTCGTCCAGGAACAGGAACGGCGCCTCCGTCGCGAGGACCATCGCAACCAGGGTCCTCTGCTGAAGGCCCCCCGAGAGGCGCAAGGCGATGATCCCCTCAAACGGCCTCAACCCCATCGCGTCGAGAATCTCCTCGGTCCGGCTCGCGGCGGTTTCCGCCGAGGCGCCCCGAACCCGCAGGTACTCGCGGATGTGCTCCCGCGGAGTGAGGTGGTAGAACAGCTTGCCTTCCTGGGGGACGAGAGCCATCAGCGGCCGGACCGCTCTCGGCTCGCTCACCACATCGTGTCCGAAGAGCCGGAGCTCGCCGGAGGTCGGAAGGAGGAGGGTCGACGCGATCTTGATGAACGTCGTCTTCCCGGCCCCGTTCCGGCCGAGGAATGCGAAGAGCTGGCCCTGACGGATCCCGAGGTCGACCCCGTCCAGGGCGACGGTCGCCCGGCCCCCCTGCTCGTAGGTCTTGGAAAGGCCCCGGGCCTCGAGGACCGACATGGCGGCGCGGGAGGCGTTCTCCCCGAAAAAGATGGCGGCGGACCCGCCGTCCACGCCGGGAAGAACGACCTCAGGCCGGCACGGCGTCCCCGAACAGCGAGTCCAAGAGGCCGATCGGAGGGCAACCGAATGCGAGGAGCCGGTCGTGGAAGGCGGCGAGGCTCCCTCCGAACCGGGGGCCGAGGAACCGTCCCCGGGCGTTCAGGATCGCGAGCTTCCCGAGGGTGTAGCAGAAGTACTCGGGGTTGAACGTCCCTCGGATCGCCTCGCGCTCGGCGGGGAGGCGCTCGAAGTGTCCCTCGCGCTGGAAGAGCGCGGTGGCCTGCTCGAGGGACATCCCGCTGGTGTGAAGGCCGAGCGACGCGAGGAGGCGGCAGTCCCTCAGAAGGGCGTCGTGAATCTGCGCGATCTCCGCGGCGTGGGTCCCGCGCCCGAGCCCCTGTTCGATCGCAAGCTGTTCGGCGTAGTGGGCCCAACCTTCGACGAACGACGGCGAGAGATACACTTTCCTCGCGAGCGTGCCGGGCGCTTTGCGAAAGTGGAGGAACTGGAGGTAGTGGCCCGGAAACACCTCGTGGATGGTGATGTTCCGCAACATCGCGAAGTTCAGCGAGCGAAGCCACTCCTCGGCCTGGGTCGGGGTCCAGGAGGGATCGACCGGAGTCACGTAGTAGATCCCCTCGGAGGAGATGGTGTCGAACGGACCGGGGGGATTCATGCTGGCGGTGGACAGCGCGCGGCCCCACACCGGGGTCTCCTCGACCCGGCAGACCGCCGGCTCCGGGATCGTCGCGAGCTGGTGCGCCGTCACGAACGCGCGGGCCTCTTCGACATAGTCGCGGGCGGTCGGAAGGAGCTGAGCCGTTGAGGGATGGTCCCGGTTGAGCCGGCCGAACAGATCGTCGACGGCGATCTGCTCCTCCCCCGCAATCTCGGCGAGGCGAGCCTGGTTGCGGGCGAGATCGGCCTGGCCGGCCCGACGGATCTCCTCGAAGGGGGCTTCGATTCCTTCCCGCACAAAGAGCAGGCGTTGGAACCGCGCCCCTCCGAGGGCGAACTCGGGGGTCGCGCGCGGAAGCTGCTCGTCCTTCAGCCACGAGAGGAATGCCGCGATCGCCGGCTCGGCGGTCCCCCGAGCCTTTGAAAGAGAGGGACCCGCATGGGCTCGATCGGCGAACGCCTGGGCCTCGGCGAGGTGGGCCGGTAGGCCCCCGCCGATGGCGAGCGCGAGGTCGATGAACGGTTTCGGCAGCGGCGCTTTGAGGCGCTGCCGGCCGTAGTCCAGGAGGCGCGGGACGCTTTCGAGGAGCCGCGCGATCGCAGCGACCCGCTGCTCTGGAGGAGCGTAGTCTCGCGCGAGGTACGAGGTAAGCGAGACCGACCCGACGTACGCCATCGGATTCCGGTCCAGCTCGAGCGACTCGCGAAGGTCAAACAACGGGCTCTCGAGGAGCAGGCGGAGCAGGAATGCGTCGATCCGACGCTCTGCGGAGAGCGACGACGGTTCGACCGACAAGAGCTCGCGGAGGAGGGCGTCGGCGATGGAGGCCCACCGATCCGTGGCCGCAAGGGAAAGGTCCGGCACACGACCGTCGTACTCGTGGAGGCCGAGGCTCACCGCGTAGCTCGGCTGCAACTCGAACAGGTGATCGATCACGCGCCGTTCGAGGGCGTCGAACGCCGTGGGCTGAGGAGTGGAAACGGACATCGTTCATCCGACCGGGAGCAGGCCGGACTCAAAAGCTCATGCAAGAGCGGAATCGTTTGTCCGTCATTCGACCCAGCTCATCCGGCACGCCGGGCACTGTCGGCCTTCGAGCGGGGTGCCGCAGACGAAACAGACCCCAAACGGTCCCCGCTCGGGTGCCGGTCGGCTCATTTCCGCAGGCGGGCGCTCGGGTAGACGGGGAGGCACGACAGGGCCGGCGGGCGGACTTGCTGCCGGCGGCGGGGCCGGCGGGGAGGTGGGCGGAGCCGCAGGGGAGGCGGGGGTTGCCGGGGGTGGGGTCGGGGCTGGGCCGGACGAGGGTGGTTCCGCTGGCGGGGCGGTCGCGGGTCCGGGGGGGGATGCCGGCTCGTCCTTCTCCCGCCGACGACGGAAGAGCATCATCCATCCGGGAGGCTCTCTGGCCCCCTTGACTCCTTCGGAAGAATGGCGGGGACATCGCTTTACTCTCTCGCCTGCCTTCCGGCATCATGCCGCCGACCGCAACGGAGCGACTCCGTGAGCACGGGATCAGTCTCCCTCCTCCTCCAAAGCCCGCGGGGACCTACTCTCCCGTGGTGATCTCCGACCGGCGGGCGTGGGTCTCGGGCCAGATCGTGACGGACGCCGGTCAGGTGGTCTCCCCGGGTCAGGTCGACCGGGATGTGAGCGTGGATGTCGCGAAAGGACTCGCCCGGCGCGCAAGCCTCCAGGCCGTGAGCGCCCTCGAGTCGGCGCTCGGGTCGATCGATCGAATCCGCCGGATCGAGCGGGCGGTCGTCTACGTCGCGTCCTCGCCCGGATTCTATCGCCAGCACGAGGTCGCGAACGGTGCCACCGATGTCCTGGTGGAAATCTGGGGGGAGGACGGGCGACCGGCGCGCGCCGCGGTCGGGGTCGCGGCTCTGCCGTTGAACGCTCCCGTCGAGGTCGAGCTCGTCGTCCGGACGTTCTAGGGGACCGTGGAGCCCACACATTGGCCGGGCGTCTACCGTGAGGGTCGGGACCTCTACACCGTCAATCTGACGCCCGGGACCCGGGTCTACGGCGAGACGCTCCGTTCCGTGGACGGGATCGAGTACCGAACCTGGGACCCCTTCCGGTCGAAGCTCGCCGCGCTCCTCCACCGTGCCGGATCGATCGAGCTACCAAAACGCCCGCGCGCCGCACTCTATCTCGGTGGCGCGCATGGGACCACCGTGAGCCATCTTTCGGACATCTTCCCCACGGCATCGATCTTCGTCGTCGAGAAAAGCCCAACGGCGTTCGCTCCGCTCCTGGCTCTCTCCCGCCGACGGCCGAACCTCCTCCCGCTCCTCGCCGACGCGCAATTGCCCGAGCGGTACCAAGCGGACGTCGGCGAGGTCGATCTGGTCTACCAGGACGTGGCGCAGCGAACCCAGGCCGCCATCTTTACGGAGAATGTACAGGCCTGCCTCGCCCGGGAGGGAGCCGGGATCCTGATGCTCAAGGCTCGCTCCGTCACGCAGCAGCGGTCCACCAGCGCCGTGGTCCGGGAGGCGCGGGGCGTGTTGATGCGGGAAGGTCTCGAGATTCGGAGTGAGACGTCCCTCACACCGTTTTCCCGGGACCACGTCGCGTTCGTAATCACGATGTGAGCCCACCGCCCATCGTTCTCCGGGCGATGTGACCGCATGTAGGCCGGCCGTTCTCTCGACCTCCGGGGTGGTCGAGAGTGCGCGCGGCACGGTCGCGGTCGAAAATACGGCGGATGGGGGCACTCGACATCGCGGTTACCTTCGTGGTCCTCCTGAGCGGTAGCGGCGCCGCGACCCTGTTGGTTCGTTCGGCGACCGCGGATCGCGCCGGGACTCCCGCTCCGAGCGAATCTTCGTCTCCGATCCTCTCGGTGAGCCCTTCCGAGGAGCTCGTACCGGCCGGCAACACGACCACACTCTCCGCCACGTGGAGCGGTCCACCTCCGGGGTGCACCGACTCTCCACTTTGGTTTCGGTGGGACCTAGCCGGAGGATTCGCAGAAGGAGTCCTGGGGTTGGCGTCGCAACCGACGGTCAACTTCACCTCTGACGCAGAGGGGTCTGGAGCGACCATCGTGGAGGCGCGATCGGAACTCCTCTTGGCCTGCGGAGCCTCGCTTCAACCGATCCTCCAAACCGCGAGCGCCACAATCTCGGTCGTGGCGCCTCTTGAACTCGAGAACCTGACCATCTCCCCCGATTCCATCCCAGCGGGGTCCACATCGAACCTCTCGGCGATCGTGGCCAACGGGGACCCTCCGTATCTGGTCCACATCTCCTGGGGCGACGGGACCTCCTCGAATGTCAGCGATCCGGCGGCTGGACCCATCTCGATTGGCCACCGGTTCCCGGCGGGTTGGTTCCTTCCTCGTATCCTCGTGGAGGATTCTCAGGGCGCCTCCATCGAAGGCGTCGTCGATGCACCTCTCTCGGCCAACACCGGGCCCTCGGTCGGCATTCTCCCGCGCACAACAGAAGCTGAGGTGGGAGTACCGATCGTGTTCTCCATCACCACCCTTCACCCACCCTCCAGCTACGACCTGGTCGCGGAATGCGCCGAGCCACCCGTCCAGAGTTGGATTCTGGACTTGCTCGCGCCCGGAGCGCGGACCTTCAACTGCACGTTTCCAGATCCGGGCACCGCGATTATTGAACTCCATCTCGAGGCCGCGTCGGGCGGGAACCGCACATTCGCCGCGGCTCGACTGTCAGAGCCGGTGGCCGCTCATCTCAGACTTACGGTCGGGCCTCCGCCGGAATCTTCGGAACCGGATCTCGCGTCGGCCGTGACGACGAACGTCTCGGGTGGAGTGGCGCCGTACACCATTACGTGGGGCCTCCTCGGAAACTCGAGCTGGCAGGAGTTGACCGTCTATTCGGATGGTCCGCTCGACCTGCCGTTCTGGCCTGAGGAACCGGGCGCCTACCCCATCTCGATCCGCGTTCTCGACGCGGCCGGAGAGACGGAAACCACTGTAACCGCCCCGATCCCGGTGGATGGTCCATTGGCGGTCAATACGACGGTCTCTCGGACCCTAGGTTCGGCCGGCGTTGTCGTATCGGTCGCGGGAAACATATCGGGAGGCTCGCCGACGGTCGTCTGGTGCATCGTCCCTACCGACGATCCTCTCAGTGGGGCGGTTGGGGTTGGCACCGCCACGTCCGTTGAGTCGTTCATCTGGAACGGGACGTTCGAGCAGTCGGGAACCATCACGATCTCCGTGGTAGTGGTGGACGGGGGCGGGCGCACATGGATGGAGACCGCCATCGTTTCACTCGTCCCCCCGATGAATGTCACGGGACGAGTGTTCGAGGTCGCGAACAACTCCGGACGGTTCTTGGACCTAAACCTCACGACTTCGGGAGGGGTCCCCCCATTTCGAGTGAACCTCTCGGCCACCAACGGCGAGCAGTGGACCGTCTTCGCACCCTCGGACGGAACGTTTGCGTGGAGCTTCCCGACGAATGCGAGCGGCCCGATCGGCGTTCTACTTGAGGTCAGCGATTCGCAGGCCCACGTCTGGACATTGACGGAGAATCTCGAGATCCCTCCCCTGAACAACTCGTCGGGGCCTCCGCCCTCGCCTCCCTCGGGTGCTCCGCCATCTCGCGTGGCGGGCACGAACCACGGACCGAGCGCTGATTGGCTCGAAGGCCTCGGAATCACGTTCGTCGCGGCGATCCTCGGCCTTGGACTGCTGCTCCGATGGCGTCGAGGACGGCCAGCGACGGATCCGGCTCCGAAGGCTGATCCGGTCGCGATCGTCCGCCGAATCGTCGAGCCTGCCGAGGGCGCCGAACGATCCACCGTCGAGCTTCTGGCAGAGGAAGCCGGAATCCCGTTCGAGCAGGCTCGCGCGACCATCGACCGGTTGATCGCCGAGGGCACGCTACGGGCGGAGACCGGTGAGGACGGAGAGGAGGTCCTGGCATGGTCGCAAACTCCCTGAATCGAGGATTTTTCTGGATCTCTTCGGTAGGATCCCGTTGGATCCTCTCGATTACCCTTGCGGCGGTCCTTTGGGTTCCCGGAGCGGTCCCGGGGCATCTCGGGGAACAGGCTCCAGCCACGAACTCGACGGCCCCACCATCGGGGGCGGTCGCCAACTTCACGGCCTCGATCAACCGATTGGTGGAACTCGTCGCGGTGGCGGGAAGCGGTCTCCTCGCCCTCGTCTGGGCCCGGGTCGCTCTGAGCTGGTTCTCCAACGATCTCACGAAGAAGGTGCAAGCCAAGGATCGCGCGCGCGACGCGCTGATCGGGACCCTACTGTTCGTGGCGGCCATTACGGGTCTGTTCTGGGGCCTCGCCCAGTGGGTTCTCACGGGGTCGTGAACGGCGTCGAGGAGGCCCCGTGCTCGCGCTCGATCTTGGGAGCCTAATCCAAGAGATTCTGTTCTTTCTCTTCGCAGGACTCACCGCGATACTTGCAGCGATCATCGGGCCGACCTACGACAACCTCCTCGTACCGGAGCTCCAAGCGAAGAGCCTGTTCCCCTCGATAGTCTCGGCCTCTCCGGGCCCAACCAACTTTCTCGCTCCGGCCGCCCAATTCTCTACGTTTGTGCTGGTGAATGTGGTGGATCCGGCGATCGCCCTGGTCGCGCTCGGCGTCGCGGTTCTCTACTTCACGAAGGTTTGGGTGGCCCGTTGGACGGGGCAGCTCGAAGGGCTTGTCCCTCGACTCATCCTCGGAGTGGTCGGCGCGAACTTCACGGTGCCGATCGCGGGGGGTGTCCTGAGTGTGGCGGGCTCTCTCTTCCCGGTCATCTCAGGGTGGGACGGGGGAGCCTGGCAGCAATGGATTCATCTTGCGGGCTGGGGGGAAATCGTGTTTTCGTGGGACAACGGCGCACTCGCATTCGTCCTCTCGCTGGTCGAATTCGCCCTTGTTCTCGGACTGGTCCTGGCGATCGGGGTGCGGGACGCTCTTCTCGCTGTCCTGCTGGTCCTTCTCCCAATCTTCACTCTGCTCTGGCCGCTCAGGCCGTTGTCCAATCTCGCGCGAAGAGGTTGGCTGCTCTTTGTCGAGCTCGCGTTCTTGCCCTGCGCGCTGGTGGTCCCGCTTGAGCTCGCGGTCGGTAGCCCAAACCCCGTCATGCTGGTCGGCTACCTGACTGCGGCTCTCGGAACTCCGTACCTTCTGTCGGTCGCCGGCGCCCACCTTGCGGCCTTCGGTTTTCCGAGCGGAGCGAGCCTCGTGCAATCCGGATCCCAGCGGGGTCTCGCGGTGGCGCCCGCCGGAGCGACGGGTCCCTGGGGACCGACCGCGTCGGCGGTCGGCTCGACCGGTCCGGCGGGGCGGGCGGTCTCGGCCAGTGTGCAAACGGCTGGCCGGGCGGCCGCCCCGGCCGCTGCCCCCCTCGCGGTATCGCAGCTCGTCGGGCACGGAGCTCTCCATCTGGTCCGGCATGTCCGCGGATCCGGCAGCGGCAGTGAACCTCCGTCCCACTGGCCCCCGATGCGCGGCGGGGGTCACGGATGAGATGCCCGACCCGACAGGCCCCGGTCCGGTCGTCCGCATGCCAGAACGAGTCGATCGTCGGCCGCGCTTGGGGCCGTTTCCCTCCGTGGGCGACGCCGCGAAGTTCCTCTGCTACGCCGCGGCTGGCGCGCTCCTGGCCCCGTGGGTCGGTCCGTTCCTCTGGCTCCCGGTGGTGGGCGTGGGGTTTGCGGTTTCGGTCTGGCGTCCGGACGGACACGCCGCTGACGAGCGCGCTCTGGCCTACGTGCTGTGGAAGGTACGTTCCCGTTCCCGGGAGGGGTCCATGACCGGTCGAACCGGTCCGGTGATTCGCCAGGGATTCGCCCGCCTCGCTCCCGGAACCTACGCTGCGGTCATCCGATCCGCCGGGTGCCCGATTGCGTACCTTCCTCCCGGGGATCTCGAGACCAAGTTCTCTCAGTTCGGAGAAATCCTGCGAACGGTCCCGGGGCAATTTGCATTTCTTTCGACGACCGTCGCGATCCGAGCCGCTTCGTGGATCCCCCGATCGAACGCGCCGGGGCGTGCGGACACGGACGCGCGCAACGGGTATGCGGAGTTAACGGAGCTCCTCTGCCGCCGGCGGAGGGTGCGGCGCGTGTACATCGCGATCCGCAATTCCGAGGCGGGATCCGATGCGCTCGTCCGGCTGGACGACGAGGCCAACTCGCTGATTGAGCGCCTTCGGGGTCTGGGCCTCGATCCGGTTCGGCTCGCAAATCACAGCCTGGGCGAGGCGGCCTCCCGGTTCGACTGGAGGTTGGAGGAGGTCCGGCCGTGAGCACGTCAAGGGAGGGTCTGAGATTCATCGGCTTCGACGCTCTCGGACTCGCCGTCGGGACCGCGCTCGTAGCCGGAGCTCTCTCCCTCGTCGCCCCATTCCTCACCGCTCTCACCGGGACTCTGGGCGCCCTCGCCGTCGCCAGTTGGGCCATGGTCCAGACCCCCAGGAGATCCGCCGGGCGGCGGTACCTGGCTCAGGGCTGGATCGCTCCTCTGTCAATCCTCAGTGCCGGGACCATCGTGTTTCTGGTTCCGCTCAGAGAGCTTGACCCGTTCCGCGCCCTGCTTCTCGCGCTGAGCCTCGTCCCACTCTGGTGGAGCGAGCGACCGTTGCGGAGTCGGGGTCGGACGGGAGGAGAGCACACATGACCGATTCGGTCCGGTCTCCCTCGCAGTCCGAAGGGTCGACATGGGCGCGGTCGGGCCAGCGGTACCGAGCCCCACTTCTCGTCCGCCAGTTTCCCTCCGAGGTGCCGTTCGGGTTCCTTGGTCGCGTGCTGCCAACGACCGAATCGATCGACCTCACGGTGGAAGCCTACCGGCTCAGTCCCACGCGCGCCCTCGAGGTTCTTCATCGCGCGCAGGTGGTCGCCGCTGCCGAGCTGGCCGGTCGTGGGGGTGGAGCGAATCCCTCCGAACTCGAAGTTGAGAGAGCCTCGGCGGAGGAGCTCGGACGGGAGGTGGCCCGTCGGGCCCAAGAGCTCTGGAAGGTGGGAATCCGGTTCGTCGCCTCCGGATCGTCGCGACCCCGGGTTGAATCGCAGCGCCTCCGCCTCCAGGAACGGCTCGCGGCGTTCGGTTTCCGGACCTTCGTCCCACGATACGAGACCGACGCGGCGCTCCGACCCGTCGATCTCACTCCCACCGCCGCTCGCCCATCCGGATACTGGCAGACGCTCCCGACCGACGGACTCGCCTCTCTCTTTCCCTTCGGTGACGAGACCGTCCTCGAGGAGGGGGGCACCCTGATCGGGCTTGCCCTTTCCGATGCCAGCCCGGTCTTTCTCGACCGGTGGCGCCACGCGAGCCATTCCTGGGGCATCTTTGGAACGACGGGATCGGGGAAGACGTTCGCGACCGCGCTCACCGTCCTACGGACGCTATGGATGCGACCCGATCTCCAGCTCACCATCCTTGATCCTCTTGGGGAGTATGGGGGCTTCATCCGAGCGCTGAGTGGCGTGGTGGTCTCGGTGTCCGGCCCCGGGGCGGGTCGCATGAACCCCCTCGATCCGATCACGACGGGAGGAGACCGACGAGAGAAGGCCAGCCGAGCCGGCACAATGCTTCGCGCGCTCTTCCCAAGTCTTCGGGATGAGGAGGTCGCGGCCCTTGACGCCGCGGTGACTCGGCTCTACGATAGTGGGCCTGGGATCCCGACCTTCGACGATCTCCGGCGCGCAATCCGATCGGACCTGTCCACGGAGGAACGCCTTGCCCGGCTCTTGGAAATCTTCTCCTCCGGGTCGCTCGCCTACCTCAATGAGCCGACGACGATCGACCCCGGCGACCGGCCTGTGTCGTTCGACTTCCGAGGCGTTCCCGAGGAGCAACTCCCGTTCCACCTAACGTACACGCTCGACTGGACGTATGGACGCCTGCGGGGCCGGCCGGGACCGAAGCTCATCGTGGTCGACGAAGCGCATCTTCTCGCGAGGTATCCGGCGACCGAAGAATTCCTGGACCGCATCGTCCGACACCTCCGGCACTTTCAAGCCGGGATGATGGTGCTGACCCAAAACCCGGACGACTTCCTGGAACGCGCCAACGGGAGGTCCCTCCTCCGCAACCTGTACGCGACTGCGTTCCTGCGACTTCCCGAAATCTCTCGGGCCGCGCAGGAGTTCTTCGGGCTGACCGCATCGGAGGGCGAATGGATCCCGAAATCCCGGCTTCCGCGCGATGCCGGGTACTCCGAGTCCCTCTGGCGGATCGGCGAACTCCATCTCCCGCTCGCGATCGTCGCGTCGACACCGGAGTTCGAGTTTCTCGGTTCGGTCCTTGGCTCTGGCGAGCCGGATCGCAACCCTCCGGGGACGAGCACAGTTGACGGGTCGGCGTGATCGACTGCGCCGATCTCCCGGCCCTCCCCGGGGGGTCCCTCCCTCACTCCGGCCCGGGTCGTGGTGGGGTCGCTCTCGCGGGTGGACGCGCTCGCGGCCGACCGTTATGTAGCATTGGTGAATAGCTCCCTATGCCGCGCTCGGCACGAATTGGAATTATCGGCGACCACGCCCCCCGGAACCCCACCCATGTGGGGACAGACGAAGCGTTCCGGCATGCGGGTGACATCCTTGGCATCGACCTTGTGGCAGACTGGGTTCCCACGACCCGCCTGGTCGATTCCGCTCCCCGGGAGCTCGCGCCGTACAACGGCCTTCTCGTGGCAACCGGCAGCCCCTACCGAAGCATGGAAGGAGCACTCAACGCGGTTCGTTGGGCGCGGGAGGGGGACGTCCCCCTTCTCGGCACCTGCGGGGGATTCCAGCACATGATCGTGGAATTCGCGAGGGACGCGCTTGGAGTGACCGACGCGGATCACGCCGAAGTTCACCCTCGCGCGGACCACCTCTATGTGACACCGCTCGCCTGCTCGCTGGTGGGCAAGACCGAACCCGTCACGATCCTCCCGGGCACCCGGGCGTTCCAGATCTACGGTCGGGGCCAGTCCGACGAGCGATTCTACTGCAATTTCGGACTGAACCACGATCATCGACGCGAGATTGAGGACGGCGGGTTTCGGACTTCAGGCCTCGACCGGAATGGAGAGGTCCGGATCATGGAGGTCCCGCGAAACCGGTTCTTCTTTGGAACCCTGTTTGTTCCTCAGATGTCCTCGACGAAGGAGCACCCTCACCCCATGGTCCTCTCTCTCGTGCAGTCGGCAACCGAGTAGGCTGCGAAAACGAAGCGCCGTGGGCATGACCGCCGTATGGACCTCTCGGGCCACTGTCCCGGAGCACTCACTGCGATCGGTTTTCTAGGGCTCGAGATAACGCATCGCGCACGAATCGTCTGCGAGTGAGCTCTCGAGAGATCATCGCGCGCGTCGAGCGGACCATGTCCTTGGCCGTCCCACAGATTCGACCCTCTTGGAACGAACGAGCGGTGCAACACCACATTTTGGACGCTTCGCGATTCCCCTGTAAGGCGAGGTTTATACGGGTCCTCGCGCCCGACGGAAGCCGTGGCCGAGGAGGCGACGGTCGACGGTCCGGCGCGTCGCCGGACCAGCTGGAGTCTAAAGACGATCGTCGAGGACGTCACAGGGCGTCCGATCAGCGAGCTCCAGGACCCGAGCCGACCTCTCCATCCGTACCTCCGAGGAAAGATTCCCGAGGGATCCGGGGAGACGGACTCGGCGGCAGCGCCCTACGATCCGGTCGATCACCTCTATCCTCCTCTCGTCGGAGCCACCGGCCGGGCCTACCACGGCCCCGCGAACGAGCACCACGGAGAAACTCTCGAGCGGCACCTCCCGCTCACCGATTCGGCAGGTCGGCCCGTTCACCCTCCCGGACCCTCTCGACGACCGGAGCGACTCTATCTCCACTATCTCCTGCTCCACATGGACCGACTCAGCCTAACGGCGCTGCGGTACCTGCGCCGCGCGGTCGAGGAGGAGCTCGCGCACCGCGAGCGAACCCCGTCTACCTCCGCCGAGTCTCCGCCTGCGGCAGGAGACCCCGCGTCACCGCGGATTCCCTGAGGGCGCGGTACGCCGCGCGATCCCATTCGACCCCGAGCGCGTTCCGACGCAATTCCATGGCCGCCCAGAGGGTAGTGCCGGTCCCGGCGAATGGGTCGAGCACGGTGTCGCCGATGACGGAGAACATCCGGATGAGACGTTCGGGGATCGCTTGCGGGAACGCTCCGGAACGGCCCCGCGCGGATCGCTGAGAGGTTCCCCGGATGTCCGTCCAGACCTGGCTGAACCAGCGGTCTCGTTCGGCACGGGAGAAGCGGCTTTCGGATCGGCCGGGATCGTGCCGGGGGAATCTTCGAAGCCCCCCTTTACGGAAGAGAAGGATGAACTCGCAGTCGAGCGTGACGTAGGCATTCGGCGGCTCGAACCCCGATCCGAGGAACGCGTTCGGTTTGTTGAACGGCTTCTTCCACAGTATGTACGGCAGCGAAACGAAGCCCACCGACCGCGCCGAAGCGAGGGTTTCGGCGTGGTTGGGCCACACCTGGAACCCCCCCGATCCCGAACGCAGTGCATCTCCGATATTGACCGCCAGTATCCCCCCCGGAACCAGAACACGGAAACATTCGCGCCAAGCGTCCGCGAGGATCGCGTGCATCTCGGAATATTCCCTCGCGCCGAAGGAACGGAAGAGCTGGTCCCACTGCGGGATCATGGGATACGGGGGAGACGTGACGACGAGATGGACGGACCCCGAGGCGATGCGATCCAACTGCCGTGCGTCGCCGTGGAAGAGACGGAGCGTGGGGCCGGTCGCGGGGACCACCACGGGCGGGCACGAGAGCCATCCTAAATACGCCGCGGTCCCCTCGGCGACGACATGCGCCTCGACCGTCCGGTTCTCCAGGTCGCTCTCGATTTCGAAAACCTCTCCCGGGCTCTGAGCGCTGCCCGGGAAGCGGTCGAAGGCGGAGTCGATTGGATCGAAGCGGGAACCCCGCTCATCAAGAGCGAGGGGTTGGACGCGGTCCGGGAGCTGAAGAAGGCGTTCCCGGACCACCGGATCATTGCCGACATGAAGGTCATGGACACCGGCGCCTTCGAGGTGGAGATCGCCGCGAAGGCCGGCGCCGACCTCGTCACGGTTCTCGGGGCCTCGGACGACGCTACGATCGCGGACGCGGTGCGCGGAGCCGAGCTCTACGGGGTCGACGTGATGGTCGACCTGCTCGGAGTACCGGACCCCGTTGCGCGGACCCAACGGGCGGCCGAGCTGGGGGCCGCGGCGGTCTGCTGGCACGTCGGGATTGACATGCAAATGGAAGGGAAGACGCCGTTCGCCGTCCTGGGCGAACTCGCCAAGACCTCGACCGTGCCAGTCGCGGTGGCCGGCGGGCTCAACAGCGAGACGGTCGCGCAGGCGGTCCGCGCGGGGGCGCAGATCCTCATTGTGGGAGGGGCGATCACCAAGAGCCCGCAGATCGCCGACGCAACTCGCCAGATCCGTCAGGCGATCGAGACCCAGAAGGAGGTCGCGACCACCCTGTTCCGCAGATACACGGGGGACGAGATCCGGGCGGCCTTCCTCAAGGTCTCGAGCCCCAACGTAAGCGACGCGTTGCAACGTCAGGGAGCGATGCACGGGATCGTCCCGCATCTCAAGGACCGGACGGTCCGCGTCGCGGGCCCCGCGGTGACGGTCGTGACCCGAAACGGAGACTGGGCGAAACCGATCGAGGCGATCGACCGGGCCGGCCCCGGTGACGTGATCGTCGTCGACGTCGGAGGGGGCCCGACCGCCATCTGGGGCGAGCTTGCGAGCTGGAGCGCGCACGTCCGCAAGGTCGCGGCGGTGGTCGTCGATGGAGCGATCCGCGACGTTGACTCGATCCTCGAGCTCGGGTTTCCGGCGTTCAGCCGCAGCACGAGCTCCGATGCAGGCGAGCCGAAGGGCCTTGGCGAGATTGGAGTCGAGGTCACGGTCGGGGGCCAGCGTGTGCGTCCGGGCGACTGGATCATCGGCGACTCGAGCGGAGTCGTGGTCGTCCCCCGGGAACGCGCGGCCGAGGTCGCGAACCGAGCGCTCGACGTTCTCGAACACGAGAACCGCGTCCGGGAGGAAATCCGGCGCGGTTCGACGCTCAGCGCGGTACAGAAGCTCGAGCGGTGGGAAAGGGTCGGTTAACGTCGGGCGCTCCCTCGACGAAACGACCTGACCCGCAGGCGAGACGACTATTCGCCTTCGAGGGTCGCTGACAATTCCGAAAGGAGCTCGAGCCGGGACCAAGCGAGCGCCCGTGCGTGAGCAAAGTGAGCCCGCTGGCGCCGGTTGGGCCCCCGCCAGAAGACCTCCCAGGCAACCGGCACCTCGACCTCCCAGAGGAGGAGGTGTTCGGCCTCCGCGAGGGGTGGAGTGATTCGTAGCTCACCCCGTACCGCAGCCCGGAGAGACGATTCCGGAAGGTCTCCCATCTCGACTGCCCGAAGCGCGCCGATCATCTTGCGGACCTGGTGCCACACGAACGAGGTCCCCACCACCTCGATGACGAGACCGGTCCCACGACGAAGGACTCGAACGGCTTCGACCGTTCGGTGGTGCGGTACGTCCCAGCGGATCCCGTGGCCAAACGACCGGACGTCCAGTTCGCCTTCGAACCACCGGGCCATCCGGCTCCATCGGTCCGCATCGGGACCGAACGAGGGTTCGAAGTAACGGTACACCCGTCGTCGGGCATCGCGGACGCGGAACGAGCTCGGGACGGTGGTCGCGGCCGTGAAAAAAATATCTGGTGCGATTCCGTTCAGCGCCCGCAATAGCGGCGCGAGGGCGAGATCGACGTCCAGCGTCAACGCATTCGCCCGGGCACTGACACCGCGGTCGGTCCGGCTCGATACTTCCAAGCGCAGGAGGTCGGGCGACGTCACGAGGCCGAGGCGGAGGAGACCTTCCCGGAGGGTGCCCTCGACCGTGCGAAGGCCCGGCTGACGGGCCCAACCCCCGAAGGCGCGTCCGTCGTAGCCAAATCGGACGAGACGACGCACGTTCGCCGCCGAGTGAGCACGGACTCTTGAGCGGAGCGGGGCCCATCGTTCTACCGGCGACAAAGTCTAGCATTCGGATGGCTATTGAGAGATATATAGGCTACTGAGGTTTTTTATATATTGACTCGACGGCTCGAACGGACCGGTGTCTCCCGCAGAGTTCGAAGGCCGTTCGAGGCTCCAGGGGGTTCGTCCCGGGGGTCAACCGTCCGCGCCTCAGTTGAGTCCCGGCGCTGGACGAACTGTGATGTCGACGACTCGCCCGAGGAGACTCAGCGTAGGAGGAAAATGAGCAGCAGTGGAAGCAACATGAGCACGCCTGCGTCGACCCCGCCCGGAACGCCGTCCGCCTCGTCGGCCACCCCGCCCCCCACGATCCAACGCAAGCGGCGTGGGATGGGCGTCTGGATCGCGGTGGCCGTCGTGATCGTGGTGATCGTCATCGTGGTGGGCCTGGGGGTCGGGCTCGGCTGGTTCAAGACATCGAGCTCCTCGAAGGCCAGTACGGCATGCGGACCTGGGTCGACCGCAACGTCGGCCCCGGGCGCGACGGACTTCAAGGGGGAGGGTTCGACGTTGGTCGCCCCCCTCATGGACCAGTGGGCCACGTCCTACGGGAACGGAGCCCAGCTGACCTATGACCCGGCCGGTAGTTCCTCGGGCGTCACGGCGATCACCGACAAGGTCGTCGATTTTGGCGCGTCAGACTATCCGTTGACCACCACCCAGCTCAACGCGATCCCCGGGGTCGTCACGATCCCAGAGTCGGTCGGGGCGGTCGTGCCGATCTACTACGTCCCGGGCATCGTGTACCCCACGGGGGTCTCGTCATTGAACTTCAACGGCTCGGTCCTCGCCCAGATGTTTGACGGAACGATCACGAACTGGAACAACCCTGCGCTCCAGGCTCTGAACCCGGGCGTTTCGTTCCCCACCGCGACGATCCTCCCCGTCCACCGGACGGGAGGGAGCGGAACGACGTTCATCTTCACGAGCTTCCTCACCGCCGACAGCTCCGCCTGGGCCTCGAGCTACGGCAAGAGCCCGGTCTGGCCCACCACCATCACCGTCGGAACGAGCGCCTCCGGAAACGGAGGGGAAGCGGACACGGTTGGAACGACACCGGACACCCTCGGCTATGTGGATTTGAACTACGCGCTCAACTCGGCGTCGAGCGTCGGGATCGGCAACGTGCAGAACCCGTCCTTGGCTTTCATCCGCGCGAGCGTCGTGGACACGGTGTCCGCGCTCCACGACCTCAGCCCGACGCTGCCGACCGGAACCCAGACATGGTACAACGTCTCGTACCTCAATGCACCGGGAAAGACTGACTACCCGATCGTGGGGCTCACGTACATCTTGACGTACTCGGATCTCTCCAGTGCGTTCTCGAGCTACTCGCTCGCCAACGCGGAGAATCTGGTGGATTTCATCCACTGGGCGATCACCGTCGGCCAGTCCTGGTCCGCCCCGTTGTACTACGCCCCGATCTCCTCTGGGCTCCTCTCGATCGACAACGCGACGCTGAACTCGTTTACGTTCAGCGGTGCCTCGATTCCGGTGTGCGTTCCGACGTCGGGGAGCGCACCTGCGTAGTGCTTGGTCGGCCCGGTCGGTGGACATGGCATGGAGTCGACAACCCCTTCCCCACCTTCTTCTCCGGAAGCACCCAAGCCCCGGCCGGTCTCCCGGTGGCCCGACCGGATCTTCGTCGGTTTCGTCGGGATCGTCGGGGCCGGAGTTCTTGCGCTCGCCTTGGCGATCGTGGCCATCCTCGTGTACAGTGCCCGATCGTCGTTCAACCGATTTGGACTGGCATTCCTGTGGGGATCGACGTGGAACCCGCAGACCGAGGTGTTCGGCGTCCTCCCCTTCGTTGCAGGCACGTTGATCACGAGCGCCATCGCACTCCTTGTCGCTGTCCCGCTCGCCCTCGGCTCGGCGATCTTCATCACCACCCAGGCCCCCCGATTCCTCCGGGGTCCGGTCGGCACGGCGATCGAGCTCTTGGCAGCGGTCCCTTCGGTGATCTACGGACTGTGGGGCATCTACGTGATTCATCCCCTCATGGAGTCGACGGTCGAACCGTGGCTCAAGCAATACCTCGGTTGGACGGGCTTGTTCTCGGGACCGGCGATCGGGCTCGACGTCCTGACGGCCGGACTCATCCTGGCGGTGATGATCGTGCCGACGATCTGCGCCGTCAGTCGTGACACGTTGCTCGCGGTCCCCGAGTCGCAACGAGAGGCGGCGCTGAGTCTCGGTGCGACCAGCTGGGAAACGACGCGGGTCTCGATGCTGCCGTACGCCCGATCGGGGATCGTGGGCGGGGTCATCCTCGGTCTCGGACGTGCCCTCGGCGAGACGATGGCCGTGACGATGGTGATCGGCAACATTGACAAGGTCCCGACCTCGCTGCTCTCGCCCGGGCAGACGATCGCGAGCCTGATCGCGAACGAGCTTCTGAGCAGCATCAGTTCGCTCCAGGTCGCGGCGATCCTCGAGTGCGGTTTGGTCCTGCTCGCGATCTCGCTCCTGGTGAACGTCGCCGCCCGGGTCCTCGTCTGGCGTGTATCGGGGGGACGGGTCGTCGGGGTCGGAGTGCTATGAAGTTCGACCACCATGCCCGCCGTAAGCTGTTCAGTCACGCGATCGCCGTCGTGACGGGCCTGTGCGTCATCGCCGTCCTCTACCCGCTCTTCAGCATCATCTACACAGCGGTGATCAAGGGCGGGGCGGTCCTCTTCCAGGCGGGTTTTCTGACGGACGTCCCCCCCAACGCGTGTTCGATCGTCGCGTGCAAGACGGTGGGCATCGGACCGGACATCGAAGGCACTTTCATCCTCGTCGGCCTCGCCGCGTGCATCGCGATTCCGGTCGGGGTCCTGGCCGCTATCTTTGCGACCGAGTACCGAACTCGCGGCTTTGGGCGGGCGATCAGCTTCACCGCGGACGTGCTGACCGGAGCCCCCTCGATCATCATGGGGGCCTTCATCTTCGGCTACTTCGTCCTCTACGACCCGACCATCGTCTACAGCGCGATCACCGGGGCGCTCGCGCTCTCGGCAATCATGATCCCGATCATCACCCGGACCGCCGAGGAGGCGCTGCGGACGGTCCCGGAGGCGACGCGGGAGGCGGCGCTCGCCCTCGGGATTTCGAAATGGAAGGCCACGCTTCGGATCACCCTCATCACGGCCCTGCCGGGGGTCGCGACCGGCGCCTTGCTCGCAGTGATGCGCGCCGCCGGCGAGGCCGCGCCGCTCCTCTTTACGGCGCTTGGATCGAACCTCCCCTTCCAGGGGTTCAATCAGCCGACCGCCGCCCTTCCGCTCTTGATCTACAACTTTGCACTCAGCCCGTACTCGAACCAGGAGAAGGTCGCCTGGGGGGCTACACTTTTCCTGCTCGTGGCGATCCTCATCGCGAACGTGGCGACGCGGTACATGATCCACCGACTGAGCCGTCGATACGCGGGAATGTGAGGCCATGGAGGGAACGAAGCTCAAGGTCGATCGGCTGACGGCCTACTACGGGGACAACCCGGCGATTCGGGAGATCTCGCTCGACTTCCCCGAGCGAAGGGTCACGGCGATCATCGGACCCTCGGGCTGCGGGAAGTCGACGTTCATCCGTTGCCTCAATCGAATGCACGAGACGGGGGCGCACACACGGGTCGAGGGCAAGGTCCTGCTCGACGGCGAGGACATCTACGACGACGATCCGGTGCGCGTCCGTCGACGCATTGGCATGGTCTTTCAGAGGCCCAACCCGTTCGTGACGATGTCGATCTACGACAACGTCAGCGTCGCCCTCCGATTCAACGGTCGCCACCCGCGGGAGTACGTCGACCAGGTCGTCATCCGCAGCCTGCAGCAGGCGGCGCTGTGGGACGAGGTGAGCGACCGGGTCGACGCTCCGGCGACCTCGCTGTCGGGCGGTCAGCAACAACGTCTGTGCATCGCGCGGGCGCTCGCCGCCGGGCCCGAGGTGCTGCTGATGGACGAGCCGTGTTCGGCCCTCGACCCGCTGGCGACCTCTAAGATCGAGGAACTGATCGGACAACTGAAACAAGACTACACGGTGGTGATCGTGACGCACAACATGCAGCAGGCCGCCCGCGTCGCCGACTTTACCGCGTTCATCTACCTTGGGGGGCTCGTCGAGTTCGGTCCCACCGAGCAGCTGTTCGAGCGGCCGAAAGAACGACTGACCGAGCAGTACATCACGGGACGGTTCGGATGAACGAGGAACCCCCGGGGGGCCCCAAGATTCGCGCAGGCTACGACCTCGAGATCCGCCACCTCAAGAACCGCGCCGTGGAGATGGGCGACTGGGCGCTCCAGATGTTCCACGATGGATGGGAGGCGTTCGAAGCGGGCGACCTCGAGGCGGCCCAGAAGGTCCTCGACCGGGGCGCCCAGCTCGACCGGTACGACGAAGATATGGAGCATGCGGCGATCGCATTTCTCGTCCTTCGTCAGCCCACGGCGATCGACCTGCGGACCGCGGCGGCCCTCCTCAAGATCACGACCCACCTCGATCGCATCGGACGCCTCGGCTTCGACATGGCTCGGATCACCTCGCCCGAGACGTCGGGGGACAAGGACGATCTCACGCGCGTCCTAGAACGGATGGATGCGGTCGTCGAGTCGATGGTGCGCCAAGCGCTCGATGCGCTGGCGACTGACCAGGTGAGTCTCGCCCGGGACCTGTTCCGTCGGGACGACGAGGTCGACCAACTGCACCGCGAGGCGAACCGACGCATCATCGACCTCATGGTGAAGACCCCGGCGGCGGCTCCCCGTCTCGCGATGGACCTCCTGGTCGCCCGCCACTTCGAGCGGATCGCCGACAACGCCTGCAAGGTCGGCGAAAAGACCATCTACGCCCTCACCGGCCAGCGACGCTCGGAGTACCTCCCGCGGCACCCGGTCGTGCCGTACGTGCTCGAAGCCCCTCGAAAGGACGGCCGCGCCCGTAAGTGAACCGGGCGGCCCGATTAGGTGTATTCCAGGTACAGCCCGCTGAGGAACCCCACCGAAGAGCTGTTGCTCGGATTGGTACTGGGATCCAGGAACACCACGTCCCACGCACCGGGCCCGAACGTCAGGTCGATGTTGTACACGGTGCCGTTCCGAACGAGGCTCGTCGTCCACTCGTAGCCGGAAAGGCTGCCGGATTTCGAGAGGCCGAACACCTGGGCGGGGGTCATCGTGTACAGGTTGATGCCTCCCGTCTGATCGATCGTTCCGTTGACGGTGGCATTCCGGCTGATCGTGAACTCCGAGGCGGCGAACTGCCCGGCCGGCAAGATGTAGAGCGAGTCCTTGACTACGAGGACGATCGGCGGGGGAGAGGATCCCCCGCCCGTGCGGTGGGTCATCTCGAAGGCCACGGTTCCGGCGACCACCACGACGATCACGACGGCGAGCGTAATCACCAGATAGAGTGGGACTCGGCGCGGGCCCGAAGGCGGCGGCGCGGAAGCATCTCTCGGTGGAGCCGAGAGAGCGCCCTCCGGGGGGAGCGAAGGAGTCTCCGCCGAGGAGGCGGGAGCTACCGAAATGGACGATTCTCCTGCCTCCGCAGGCACCTGACTCTCCTCAGCTCGGGTCGAGGCGAGACCGCTTATCAAACATCGCCCGTGATGTCTCCGAACCTAGAGCATTCTACGAATGCCTCCGGAATTCCCGTCGACACCGTAGGGTTTGCAGGCGGCCCGTGGCACCCTGGCCCCCTCACGACGAACCGTGATCCCACGCACGAACGAGCGGCGTGAGCGGGGCATAGGTTTCCCCGCACAGGACGAACCGCGTGCCCGTTTTCGCTTCTCGCGGGACCCGGGATGACCTCGTGAATGGCCACGCCAAAGCTCATTACTCGGGGGAGCGACTCCCGACTCCGGGCGAGCGAAGCCCGTGCTCCCGTAGTCTAGTCCGGTCAAGGATAGAGGGCCTTCGAGGCTTCGAAGAGAGGTCGAGGATACCCTCCAACGTGGGTTCAAATCCCGCCGGGAGCACCTTCCACCTCCAGGCACACGGGGGTCAGCCCTGTGGGCGGGGGCGAGTCCGAGCCTCCGGCCGAGCTGATGCGAGAGGACGACGCGAAGCCCGACGATTCGACGGGGGTCCGAACAGGTAGTTAAGCTCGTGTACCTACGGACAATCGAAGTCGTATGCCGTACTTTGAGTGCCCCGTCTGCGGTGGAGGTTATGTCATCGAGCCCGCGCCGCCTCACCCGAAATGTGATCGCGACGGAGCGACGCTCAAACGCGCGAGCGAAGCGTCCTACGTCCAGAACGCGCGCGAAGACGAGTCCGAACCCCCGTCTTCGACACACCGTTCCAAGAAAGCGCACCGGTAATGAGGGCCGTATCAGCGGCCCGCACGCCCCACGACTGACCGCGGTGAGCTCGCGCAGGGGGAAGGCGCGATACGACCTCCGAGACGAGCGAGCCCCGGAGTCTGGCGCTGGCGGTAGTTCTCATTCTGGCCGAACTCTTCCTGACGGGGGCTGGGGCTTACGCGATCTTCCTGGCCTTTACCCTCACCTTGGGCCATCAACCGCAGCTCGCATTTCCTCTCTGGGCACGATTGTCCGGCTTGATCGCAATCGGGGCCGCCGTGGCCCTCTTCGCTGACACATTCAGGTACCGGAATCCGAAGGAGATGTTGATCTCGACATCCGTAACACTCCGCAAGCTCTTCGGAAGGAAGCCGATCGGTCAGCCGGCCGGCCGAGACGAGCCGTTCGTCGTCTCTGGACCCTATCGGTACGTGCGAAACCCACTGTACCTGGGGGTTGTGTTGATTGTGGTGGGGCTCGGATTCATCGGTTCGTCGGTCGTCGCATTCCTGTGGGCTTTCGTACTTCTTTGCTGGTACTGGTTCTTGCTCATTCCCTTCGAGGAGCGAGAGCTCTTCGCTCTCTTCGGGGAAACGTACGCGCGCTATCGGCAACAGGTCCCCAAGCTCTTCCCGTATTGGAAGCGGTACGTCGATCCTGACGGACGAAGGTAGGATCGACCGATTCGGGACCGATATCGCGGCAGAAGGGCGGCCTAGTCCGCCACACGACCTACGGGCTTGTGGATCAGCACGCGTAGCCGAGAACACGAGTCTCACAGCCGGTGAGGAGAGGTATATCCGCGAAGATCTCGTTCTGGATTTGTGAGTCCGGGGCGGACGAACTCGGGGTCCGGCGGCCCCGCAGCCGAAGGTGAACGGCGCAGCTGGTCCGAGTTACCTTCCTCCCTGCGCGACGCCCTCGAGCGCCACCTGGGAAGCCGCGTCCGGCTTGCGATTAGCGAACCGGGTGGGTTCTCTCCAGGGGTCGCTTCGCGCCTCGAACTAACTGATGGACGGCGTATCTTCGCGAAAGTCGTGGGCCGCGAGGCGAATCCGGATTCGCCCGACACTCACCGGGCCGAGGCCCGGATCCTGTCTCAGCTGCCGCCGAACGTGCCCGCTCCACGACTCCTCTCGACCTACGACGACGGAGATTGGGTCGCCCTGTTCTTGGAGGAGGTGAACGGGCACACCCCTCGCACTCCCTGGGATCCTACCGAACTCGGACGCGTCGTTCGAGCGATCGAGGAGCTTACACGGCTTTTGACTCCCGCACCATTCCACGTGGGTACCTTTGGTGAACGGTACCGACGAGAGTTCGATAACTGGCGAACCTTGGAGCAGGCTCGCGGCGACCAGGCCGAAGATTTGGCCGATCTGGATCCGTGGATCCGCGATCACCTTGGGGAGCTGGTCGATCTAGAACGCGGGCTCGAAGCTGCCTCCGACGGAGACACCCTCCTCCACTGCGATCTCCGGGCGGACAACATCCTTCTGACGAAGGACAAGGTTTACTTCGCCGATTGGCCGGCGGCGAGCACGGGCGCAGGCTGGATCGACCTTCTCGGGTTCCTCCCCAGCGTCGCGATGCAAGGGGGACCGAAGCCCTGGATCATCTTCGACAAGAGCGTTCTCACCCGAGGCGTGGCCCCTGAGGATGTGAACTGCGTCCTCGCGGGGCTCACGGGCTATTTCCTCGGAAACGCTCGGAAGCCCGCTCCGTCGGGACTTTCGACCTTGCGACCGTTCCAGCAGGCCCAGGGACTCGAATCCCTGGCCTGGCTGCGGTATCGGCTCAGCTCTCAGTAAGTGGAACCCTCGATCCGAGCGGGGGAGGAGATACCGTAGTCCCACGCTACGCGGGAAGAGTCTCGGTCCCGATCAACTCCAGGCGAAATCGGAGAACGCTCGGCGCGACCTTCACGAATCCTTCGCTCTGGTAGAGTTTCTGGGCCCGGCCGTTGTTCTCATCGGTCTCGAGGAACACCGTACCAATGCCGGCCGCGCGGATTCGTCTCAGGGCCTCGCGTAGGAGTGCGCGGCCAATGCCCTTCGATTGTGCGTCGGGCATGATATGGAGATCGGAGATCCGTGCGTATCGGTCCACTTCCGGAGCGTACCAGGGCTTCCGGGCCTCGTACCAGAAGGCAAATCCGACATACCCTCCCGCGAGTTCCGCGATGAGAAGTCCCCCGCGCGGGATCCTCCGGATGCGTTCGAGATCCCCGAACGGGTCCCATGGGCTGTCGCCACCACCGGGGCCGTAGTGCGCGACGATCGATCGCAGGTCATCGTCCGTAGCGATGCGGATGACCAACCCGTCTCCGGCGGCTGCCACGGCACGCGATGCTCCCGGAGGCTTATCCTCCGTCCCCCCTCGCGAGAGAGGCCCGGTACGTGGGCCGACCAGGTCGGCCCCGGCCACGAGCTGGATCGTAGAGTAGAGTGAGCCTCTCCGTATCTTGTTGGCGGGGGCACGCTCCACGCTCAGCAGAATGGGGGGTGCGAGGGAACGGTCAAGCGCCCCTACAAGATGGGTCCGGCCGCGATGACATTCACTCGACCTCTCTGGGCTGAGATATCGAAGAACAACCTCCTCCACAACTACGGCATTCTCCGCCGCCTTGCCGGCGCGGAGACGGAGCTGTTGGCTGTTGTGAAAGCCAACGCGTACGGGCACGGACTGGAGGCGTGCGCGCGGTTGCTGGCGGCCGATGGCGCGCGCTGGTTCGGAGTGACCTGTGTGGAGGAGGCCGTGGCGCTGCGTGCGATTTGCCCCGAGGCGCGAATCCTGGCGCTCTCGGGGGTCTGGCCGGACGAAGCTGAGGCAGTGCTCGAGCACCGCCTGACCCCGGTGGTCTGGGAGGTAGCGCATCTGGATCTGTTGGAGGATGCGGCGCGACGGCGTGGAGTGGGCACGGGCGAGCTTGCGGTCCATCTCGAAATCGACACGGGGATGTCGCGACAAGGCGTCCAGGGAAAGCACCTCGCCGCGATCCTCCCTCGATTCCAGGGAGGGTCGCCGTTCCGGCTCGAGGCGGTGATGACCCATTTTCACACGCCGGAGGAGCCGGGTCCCACGGCATCTCAAGTGAAGGAGCTTGTGGCTGCGATGGACACGATTACCGGCGCCGGGTTGCGGCCGGAGATGCTCAGCGCTGGGAGCTCGGCGGACGTCCTGCAGCAGAGCACGCTCGCCGTGACGGATCTGGCTCGCAAGTACGGGGTACGGCGGATGGTACGGACCGGGATCGCCTTGTACGGATACGCGCCCCATCGTGGAATGGGAGTGGAACTTGAGCCGGTGCTGACGTGGAAGACTCGCGTCACCTCCGTGCGAGAGATCGAGGCGGGAACGACTGCCGGCTACGGCGGCACTTTTACGGCTCGCAGGCGGACGCGCCTCGCTTTGTTACCGGCAGGGTACGCGGACGGGGTGAACCGTCTGCTGTCGAACAAGGGTTGGATGTTGGTGCGGGGACAGCGCGCGCCCGTGGCGGGGCGGGTCTCGATGGATCAGACGATGGTCGATGTGACGGACATCCCGGACGTGGCGACCGGCGACGAAGTGGTGTTGATTGGCCGTCAGGTTGGACAGCGGGTAACGGCGGCGGATCTTGCGGACCTGACGGGGACGATTCCCTACGAGGTCCTGTGCGATATTGCGCCGCGCGTGCCGCGGATCGTGGTGGACTAGGAAGACGGTCTTCGCCCACAGGTCGGACCCGCGAGAGGGGGCTGTCGGATGGATCCAGAGTCGCGTCGGGCTTGGACCGAGATCGTCACCCCCGAAGACTACGATCGGCACATGGAGACGATTGGGCAGGCCGGAGCCTCCGCCGATCTTGTGGCGCAGTTCCTTTCCTGGACTCATCTCCCGGGGGGAAGCAACGTGGTCATCGTGGGAGCGGGTACCGGTTGGATGCTGGACCACTCGGACCTTGCGTCTCTCCGAGAACTACGCTTGACGTTCACCGACCTCAGTCCGCGTTTCCTCAACAAACTGCGAGAGCGTGTGGGGGCCCATCGGCTCACCGCGGACGTTCTCGAGGACGACATCGAGGCCACGAAGCTCCCCTCCGGAATGGACCTTCTGATCGCGAGTCTGGTCCTCGAGCACATTGATTGGATGCGGGGTGCGGCTTCGATTACCGGGCTGTCGCCGAGATTCATTGGGGTCGTTCTACAGGAGAATCCGCCGGGGATGACCACTTCGATTACGCCCGGGCGTCCCCTCCCACCCTCGATTTCGGAAGCATCCAAAATCGCTCTCTCGCACCTCGTACCGAAAGGCGAAATTGTCGCCGAGTTCGAAAGGCTGGGGTATCCATGCGATCGGGAAACGTCGCGCGTCGTCGCGGATGGCAAGAGACTGATCGGATACCTTTTTGGGCGGGGTCCGCGGCTCCGGCCACGAACTGTGAAAAAGGGGCCGACCTCGATGTTTCTCTGAACCGCACCGTACCTGGAATCCATCGAGAGGTCTGAAGGCGGATTGCGGGCCCCCACACCGACTCCCGCCCGCCTGCTCAAGTGACGTGGTCCGAGTACCGAATCCATTTCATGAACGCCCCTCGAACCGCGCGAATCGGTCGTCGTCTTGCGACGGCGCTCTCTTCCCAGACCTGGGTTTTGGCCGTCCTCAACAACGGATCGACCGTTGCAGGAACCGATCAGCGACAGTCCGATGTGGACTTCACGGTCATCGTGCGGAGAGCGGCCGATCGAGCGAAAGTCCTACGACTCCTTCGACGGAGGTTCCCGTACCGTTACCTCGGTCTCGACCACGGTGTGCCCAGTTTCTCCGACCGAAGGAAGATCGGAGTCACGATCATCGACCGGGCCACCGTCGAACGCTGGCTCCGGCTCCTCTACCGAACTCCCGCGGACTTCCTCGAACTTGAGGGAACCGTCCAGCACAAGATTGTGGAGGCCGTGGCAATCTTTGACCCTCAGTGCCTCCTCGAGCGATATCAAGCCAAGGTCGCGGTGTTTCCCCGACGGATCCAGCGGGCGGTCATCTCGCGCGCGCTCGAGAGCTTGGAAGAGGCTTACGAGAACTGGGGATTCCGAAACGAGTTCCAGTACGTGGCTCAACTTACCTCGCTCCTCGAGAACATCTGCATCGCACTCTACGCACGAAACCGACGTCTCTTCATGATTCCATTCAAGCGCCTCCACGCGGACCTCGCTCGGTTGAGGCCCAACATCGAGGCTGAGATGGGTCGTCTGGTCCGGGGAGGGAAATCCGTGGAGTCCCGAAGTGATGGAAAGCGAGCTCTCCGAAGTATCATCCAGAAGCTGCGTACGGGGTACCAGGCGTAGTGGCTCATGGGATTCCGCGACGTCGGCCTCCCTCTGTGTCACTCCGGAGGGAGGCGAACCGGACCCCAGGCGAGGGCGTGGCGCCAAGGACGATGACTGACGTGAATCTTCAGTCCGAGAAACGGGAAGACTCGGAGATAGGGGACGGCCACGAGGAAGGCCCCACCGCCAGAAGATCGATTGAAGAGATCCAGACGTTCACCCTCGGTTACCAGGGCCGGACCCTATCGGAAGTTCTCCGGATTGTTCAGGTCCACGCAATCCATCAGGTCCTGGACGTTCGCCAAGTGGCGGCCAGCCGGAAGCCGGGGTTCGCTGCCTCGGAGCTGGAGGAGGCACTGGCAAGGATCGGCGTGACGTACGTCCACCTCCCGGAACTCGGTTGCGAGCGGGAGGCGCGACACGCGCTCTGGCGCGGGGGAGCAACGGACGACTACATGGGCGGGTACCGTCAGCAAATCGCAGGGCGACCCGACGCTGTTGGCGATCTCGTCCTTCGAGTTCGTTCGGCACGTTCACTCCTCTTGTGCCTCGAACGCAACCCCGCCGAGTGTCACCGTGCGGTGCTCGGTGAGAGACTCCGGGGGGAAGGAATCGCGGTTCTGGACCTGTGACAGGGCGCTCCTGAGTGAGCGATCTGCCTCTCGAGCCCTGCGACGGGACTTTCCGTGGGTTGTCGCGCGGCGGCATCGCACCGGGCGAAGCCGACACCCTAGAGCGCTATCGAACCACGACGTTGGCAACCCATGGATAATTGGCTTCGAGAAGCGCGAGCCCGACCGTGAACCCTCCCAGTGTGTTGTCGAGAAGAACCGCCGTCGAGTTGGAGCTTGCAGCTCCGACAGCAACACCGTACGGCCCACCAATCACGGTGTCGTGCTCGAAGGTCTGATTCGCGTCAATCAGGTCGATGCCATAGAATGTGCTGTTCCGGATTGTATTGTGGATGATCGTCGCGGGAGCCCCGGGACCCTCGACGAGGATCCCAGCGTCGACAGAGTCGATCGCGTTGTGCTCGACCACGGTCCCGGGGGTGATGCTGGCAAGGAAGATCCCGAGATCCTGGTCGTCGTAGAGCGGGTCGATGCCGCACGGTGGGGTGATCGGGAATGGCGCGTTCGTGCACGTGAAGTTCCGGATGACGTTGTCGGTCACCAACGCCGACGTGAGGACGACGGCGATTCCGCCATCCGATCCGGGTACACCGACCACGACGTTATGGGAAATGGTCGAGACGCCGTACGCGACGATCCCGTAGGCGGCGGTATACGGACCCGGGCCAACGATGACCAGGTTGTTCGTAATCGTGGCCGTACTACCGGTCGGGCCCCGCACGCCGCCCACGGAGAGGGAGAAGATGTCGAACCCTTGGGTATGTACGTGATGGATCGTGCCGTGACCCTCTACCTGGAAGGCGGCACCCACGCCGGGCGGGTCGTCGAGTCCGATGGAGACCGCTCGCCCGAAGGAGTACATCCCGGGGCTGTCGAGGCCGGTGGTACACGGTTGATCGAGGTTCGGCGAGGGGCCATAGGCGACGATACTGACATCCCAGATGTTGAGGGTCGAATTGTCTCGGACACCGACTCCACCACCCGTGGCAACGCCGATGCTGTTCGCGAGCATGCATTGCTCCGTCACCCGCACGGTCATCCCGGAGAGCTGGACGGTAACCCCTTGCTCGACCTCGATGACGAAGACATTGCCTAGGGAATCCGGATTCATCGTCGCCGCCGGCTCAACGATCGTCTTCCCCACTCCGGCGCCGAGGAGAGTGACGTTGATCGCGATCACAATCTGGCCCACGAAGAGACCCGGTGGAAGGCGGATGGTCGAGCCAGGGACGGCGGAGTTGATGGCGTGCTGGAGCGGAGTAAGCGACGTGGACGCGGGTGCCTGGTGCACAGCTGTCCCCGCCGCCGAGCCGGTACCGGAAGACATCCGAACCCCGGCCGCGCCCGACATCATCGAGAGCATCAGAAGAACGAAGAGGGCACCTGAGACAACCGCGACGCTGAATCGAATCCTCGGTCGAGTTCGGGGCTCAGTTTGCATGGAGATTCCCTCCGGGAGAGCCCTCCACAACGTTCCGGCTTAAGCGAGTTCCGGTACGCCCCTTTCCGGCGGGTTCTTTCGGAACGAGCCCTATGAAGGTACGAAGTCTGACGGAGGAGGACGAAACAGCTCGTCCGTCGTGAGCTTCGACGGATAGGGAGGATCCTGAGATTACTGGCGGACCTTGACCTTGGAGAGGAAGTCCACGACTCGCGACACGTTCTCGGCCGGAGCGTTCAATCCGTCGATCGAAAGTACGCTCTCCTTCCAAGGTAGGTATTCTCGCTGAACGACCTCCTCCCAAGAGGGAGCGGGAAGCGGAGGGGTCGGTCCACGACGTGATTGGATCCTTCGTCGGTGCTCTACCGGGTCGGAGCACCTCACCTCCACGACGAACCGGGACGCGTGACACTCGCGCGCTACGCTCCGCCACATTCGTCGTGCCGGTTCCACACCGTTCACCGCGTCGATGATGACGTCCCGATGGAGGTTGAGATGCTCGCGTGCGATGTCACGCGCGACGACGTACGCCGAGAGTCCGGTCTCGAACGATCGGGGTATTCCGGCTTTCAGCAGTGACGCTTCGATGAGGTCCACTCGGAGCCAAATCGCTCCCAGCCGGTCGGCCAGAAGCCGGGCCAGAGTAGACTTCCCGGTCCCGGGCAACCCCGCAAAGACCACCAGACGAGGCTGTCGGCGAGGGCGAGTCGGTTGTATCTGCATGCAACTCCGCGCGGGACAAGCACCGCATGGATGGAAGATTTTCCGACCGCCCCACGATTGAGGTCGATCCCCTACCCCACTTCTTTCACGAAGTTCCGTACCAAATGGGTCTCGCCGTCGGTGATCACCCGCAACCACCCGATCGCACCGATTGGCGCAACCGTCGTGGCCAAGGCCCTCCCTTCCACAATGGCACTCCCGGACGAGCCTCCACACAGCGCCCCGGGACGAGCGACTCGTTGGGTCTCAGAGCTTTCCGATTCCATGGCTTCCGAATTCAGAGCCGTTTGGTAGAAAGGAGGCGGTCCGGCGCCTGCATCCGTTTCAGACCAGGGCTTGCCAACGCGTGACGAACGATTATCCGCTCGCAGGTTTTCACGGCGACCATCCTTCAACGCAGCCGACGGGGGCTGTGTCCCCAGATGATGAAAGCGATGGTCTTGCGCACGCCCTCCTCGATCGGATCTCGCCCGTTGTCTCTTGACGAAGTGAAGATGCCGGAACCGAAGGATACCGAGGTCCTTGTTCGGATCGACAAATGCGGCGTCTGTCGGACGGACCTCCATATCGTTGAGGGGGATCTTCCGCCGCAGGTTCCGTCCATCATCCCGGGGCACGAAATCGTCGGTCGGGTCACGGGAAAGGGCCGCGACGTTCGCTCACTGTCCATGGGGGATCTTGTGGGAATCCCGTGGCTCCATCGCACCTGCGGTCGATGCGAGTATTGCATCACCGGTCGAGAGAATCTCTGCGACAACAAGGTCTTCACCGGATATACGGTGAACGGAGGGTACGCCGAGTACGCCGTAGGCGACGAGGGGTATGTATTTCGGCTCCCCCCCGAGGACCCGGCGAAGTTGGCCCCCTTCCTCTGCGCGGGAATCATCGGCTATCACGCGCTCAAGGTCGCCCTCCCCCGACCCGGGGGCCGCATCGGATTCTTCGGGATTGGTGGTTCGGCGCACCTCGCTCTGCAGCTCGCTTCCAAGCTTGGCTACGAGACGGTCGCGTATTCCCGGAGCCGAGCGCATCTCGAGCTTGCCCACACCCTTGGTGCCTCGGAGACCGTGACCACGAGCGAGGACCGGCCCGCTCAAGCCCGTCCGACCCTCGATAGTGCCATCGTGTTCGCTCCGGTCGGCGAAGTGGTCGTTCAGGCTCTGAGGGAGCTGAAGAAGGGCGGCCTTCTCTCCATCGCCGCGATTCACATGAGTCCGATTCCGACGATCGATTACGATCGATACCTGTTCGGCGAACGGAAGATCGTCAGCGTGGAGGCCAACACCCGGGCGGACGCACGGGAGTTCCTCGACCTCGCGACGCGGCTCAAGTTGGAAAGCGTCGTGAGCGTGAAACCTCTCTTCCAGGCCAATGAAGCACTCCACGAACTCGAGACGGGACAGGTCGTCGGGGCGGTCGTTCTAGACTGTACGACGCCCGGTTCGCACACGTCGGCCCGTGAATAGTCTCTTCAGGGCTGGGCGGGGGAACGAACGGGGAGCATCCACGCACGATTCTTCGATGGCTACTGGGGGTCCGACTCCCGGTAGGTCGGTACGGGGGGTTTCGATGGAGAGACCGGCCGTGAAGCGGGAGCCGATGGAGCCGCTTGCGGTGGCTGGGGGTTCGAGGGTACCTGAGGGGCTAGCGAGGGCTGGGAGGGCTTCGTGCCCGGAAGAAGCGCTTCGGTGGACGGCGACCTCCTTTCGGCGAGGACGGATTGGACGATGTCCTGGTCGACCCGATACGCGCGGTGCGCCACGGCATATTCCATCACGACGTCGGCGAGCTCGAGGAGCCGTCGGGGGTTCCCGCCGGCTGCGGCATTCAGCAGGGTGACCGCGTCGGAGTCGAAGGGGTAGGTGGGATCGAGGTCCTCGACCACCCGTTTCACAAGCATTTTCTTGGCGAGAAGGAGCGCGGCCTCGTCACCCTTCAAGCGGGTCAGGAGGAACGTCCGGTTGATCCGCTGGGCGAACGCTGGGTGGTTGACCGATAGCCACGGTAGGTAGCTCGTGTAGCACGAGAACATCACCAGAACCCCGGGCTTGATCCCGTTGGCGACCTCTTGCAGGACTTTTACGAACGCATCGATCTCACTCGATTCGATGAGGGTGTGAAGGTCGTTCAGGAGGAGGAACGAAGGAGCGGTCTCGTTGAGGGCGCGAGCGATCGTCCGACCTGCCTCCGCTGCGTCGTACTTCTCGTCCTTGACCTTCTCGAGAGCGGCCATCGGCCGCGCCCAGGCCGGTCCACCGAACGTCTTGATGAGACCGGACTCCTTCGCAGCCTTGCCGAATTCCTGAGCCAGCCCTCGAAGGATCGCCGGGGTCTTTTCCGTGACGTCAAAGTAGACTGCGAAGGCCTTCTGCTCCTTCGCCTCAGCCTCCGTCACGCGGAGGCGCTCGGTCTTTCCGGCTCCGAGCTCGCCGATGATGGAGATGACCGCCCGGTTCTCCTTGTCAAAGACCTCTTCCCGGATCGCTCGAAGGCTCTGGTCGACGTCTTGGTCCACGTGGAAAATTGCGACATCCTCGAGATTCTCCGTCGCGAGTTCCCGGAACGGATTGCCGGTCAATCCGTAGCGTTCGTAGCTCAGCCCGGGCACTGTGGTCGCCTCCTTGAGCCTCTAAAGGACCCGGCTACGCAGGTCGATTGCAATACGCTTACCGTCGAAAGTATAGTAGATGTTTCGGTCAACGAACCGTCCGTCGACCCATTTCGGGATCCGGAGGAATCGTAGGATCCCCTCCGTTCCTTCCTGAGCGTGGAACTCGATGTATCCCTCCGCGAGATGCGTCAGAACCGCCTCGGACCGGGCTTCGAACATCCCCTGGTCGGTCGTGAGGACGACAATCGTCCGTTGCTCGCGGCACGCCCGCCGAAGATCCCGCAACATCCGGGCGAGTTCGGTCGGAGTAAGATCTAAGGTCAAGAAGGAAAACGAGTCCACCGCGAGAAGCCCCTTGTCCGTGGTGTACTCATCAAGGCTCTGCACGGCGTCCCGCTCGACGACCCGGATCGCTCCGCCGAGGTCCGCCGTCTCGCCATTCTCCTTGGCCAACCGATCGCGAAGCTCGCGTTCGTCCCGGGACGTCACGAACGTCACCGCCCGCGTTGCGTGCAATGCCGTCCGGCACAAGCGGCGCACGAAGAAGCTCTTCGCGAGGTCCGCGCCGCCTTCGACCACGATGATCGTACCGTCATCGATCTTCGGTACGATGGTGTCGAGACCCGGCACTTCGACTGGAAGGCTCACGATCGTTGGATGGGGCCACGAGCCTTAACGATGCGAGAGGAATTGTACGGCCGATTACGGTGAGTATTGTCGACTACACAATTTACGTAGGCGAGCCCTATGACTCGCTCTCGACTAGGGCGTTTGATGCGTTCCTTCCGACGCAGCGACCGCGGTCTCTCAGAGATCGTTGGGACGTTGATGCTGATCGTGATCGTCGTGTCGGCGGCCACACTCCTTGCAGCCTTCGTGGCATCATATCAGAGGCAGCTCCAATCGCAGGAGGCGTACACCCATGATCAGGACTTGGAGTCCATCAAAATCTTTGGAATTGCGACTTCCCTCAATGTCGCAGGAAGCGCGTACCGTGGGATCAATTTCACCCTCGCGAGTGAATCGGGCGAGTCCTCCGGGATTCTCGGAATTGAAGTGAACAGCATCGCACTTTACACCTATTGGTGGGAGGATCAAGCGAATCACACTTGGAGCGAATGCGGTTTGCATCTCGGCTGCACCCTGGTATTGGCACCCCTCCAGCAGGTCTTTGTCGCAACGAACACGTCCACGACCAACAATTCATACACGCTAGGCTCGCCACCTCTCCCAAATCAATATCTGAAAATTGACGTGTTCACCAACTATCAGAACGATTTTCGCCAGGTGTTTCTTCCCCCTGCTCCGATTGCCCTGGTGAGTGAGACCAACCCCTCCGGCAACAACCCAATCACGCTGCTCGATGGGTCTACTTCATTCCAGCCCGGCGGCAATGCCTCCCTTGTGAACTGGGCATGGACTGCGAGTGGCGGAGGGCGCTCCTCCACGGGTACGAGTCTTCCCCCCTCTTTCAACCAAAGTGGAATTGCGGTCAACAATGGGAAGCTCGGCCCGGGCAACGTGACGGTCAACAGTGCTAGCGCGATTTTCCCAGTACCGGCAGGCTTCCATTGGACAACGGGTGATACGGCAATCTTCGCTCTCTCAAGCGAGAATCTCACAATCGCCGGATCGGGTACTTGTAGTCTGTCCGGGACCTCTGCTCCAGACATTAATTATACGCGTGGTCCGCCGGTGGTTTCTGCGGGGATTCTAACCGTGTATTTCAATTTCAATACGACCGTTTCCATGGGTTGCTCGAGCGCGACGGTGTCTCTGGTATTTTCAGGTGTCACGTTGCTTGTAAATTCAGGACAGGTGACCCTGACAGCGAACGGTGTAGAGGTGGAGATCTCACCGGCTCTGCCTGCGCTGCCTTCGGGCTCATTTGATTTAATCACTTTGCAGGTCTTGAACAGCGATGGCTTGACGGGGAGCACGAACGTCACATTTGGACCGCCTACCTGACCCTCCGTCACTGAACCGTCGGCCCATTCTAGACGGCAGATGGTGCACCTCACCAGCGGATGTAGACTCTCCTAGGTAGGAGCTACTTCGAACGCAGTGAAGCCATCAAATTATGATTCAGGTCCCGAACACGATCGCAAATGCTATCGCCGTGGCAGCAACCAGCGCTAGGGAGTGCAGTATCCCATAACGGGCGCGACCTTCTGTGAAGGCCCCGATGATTGCGCCCGTACCCAGGGAGTTGATCAGCATCAATTCGAAAAACCGCTCCTTCAGCGTGGCTTCGCTGAGGCTCGGAACACTCACGGCCGCCTTGGCACCCCCCGAAAGCGGATTCGTCCCCAGGAAATTGATGTTGAGGTGACCGAGATCCGGTGCGATGTAGATCAATGCGAACAGGACCGCCATGAGCACCGCGAACGCGATGTAGATGACCGCGACCGGAAGGAGGAGTTGCTTTTCCCGCTCTTCCTCGATCTTGACGAAATCATCCATATCCTTCGCCGCCCGATAGACCACGATCGCGATCTCTCCGCCGACGCCGGTCGCATCGGCGATCAGACTCGCGTACCGATTGATCAGGGGGCTGTTCATCGGGACCGCCATGTCCCGGAGGACCGACTCGAACGGGCGACCCAGGCGGATGCCGTCGGCTGCGATCCGCAATTGCTTGCTCATGATGTTCGACTGCGTCTTGGAGAGCTCGACGATCGCCTTCGCCGGGTCGATTCCCCCCCGCATGGCATCGGCCAGCTCGAAAAGAAACTGGGCGAACGCTCGCTCGTATGCCTTGGTACGGTGCATCTCGTGCCGTGAATCGACTCCAAATGCGGTCAGGGCTACGAAAAGTCCCAGGATGAACACCCAGTCGGGTGCCTGCGGGGGCAGACCGGGGGTATTGTAGACATAATCGAGACTGATCAGCACCACGAGAAAGGCAACGAGACACGGAAGGTAGACCACCAGATACACCCTCTCCACATGGTGCGTCGCGAAGTACCGACGGAACGTGAAACGGGTCGTTTGCTTCAGGAACAAGATGTAACCGCCCACAATGGCGCCAGCGATGGCGGCCGCGATTGCGATATAGAAAACGATCGTGGCGGGCTTGACGGTCGAGAAGAGACTCGGACCCGTGCTCGTGAGGTTCGTGTTGACGGTGAAGTTCCAGAACACGGTCGCGGTGTTTCCGCTGGTATCGGTGGCGGTGATGCTCACATTGTTGACGCCGTTGTGGAGTGCGAGAATCGAAGGAGGCACGTAGGTGATCTTCGCGGCCGAGACCGTGACCGACTCGACCCCGGTGACGTTGTCGCGATCAACGAAGATGAGCACGCTGCTCGGATTGACCGGGGCCACGTGGTCCGTAAAGGTGGCGACGATGGTGGGCGTCGTACTCCCCGTGGTCGAGTTGGGTGCGGGGCTCACGGGGGTGATGACCAAGGGGCCCGCCGCTTCGTGCGGCGAGGCACCTCGAGCCTGGGAAATCGAGAGGAAAAGGGTGCTGAGCGCAAGGAGGAGAACGAAAACCGTCGCGAACCGGCGCATCAAGTTCACTCCGCCTTGGCGTAGGCGATCGAGATCAGCACGACCGTCATGACCACGGCCACGGGCACGAGGCCGAACGTAAGGAGCAAGAGAAGTTCGTTCGAATCGAGACCGACGGCGGTCGTTCCGAGAGCGTTGAGCAGGAATGCCCCGACCGCGATCATCAGTACTCCGACGAGGACGAGGCTCACGTACATGTCGAGGAACGTGGAGAGCCGCTCGATGAACTCCTTCTGAATCAGTCTCTTCAGGCGCATGACGTCCTCCGATCGATCTCGGAGGTATTCGTCGAGGTTGCCACCTTGGTGGATCAGGTTCGCGATGTCCCAGAACGAGTCCCGCACGGAGGTCGATGGTGACTCCTTCGCGGTCTCCGCGAGCGCGGTGATCATATCCTTTCCCTGAACGTCGGTCTTGTAGACGATCTTCCGAAACTCCCCGGTCATCGCGGGATCGTGATCGCGCTGGGCCATGCGCCGGAAGAGCTTGATCGGCGAGGTACCCGTGCTCGCGAGGACCGAGAGCTCGCTGAGGGTGAAGGGCAACTCCCGATCGAGCTTTTCCCTTCGGTTCGTGATGCGAGTCGACAACAGAAAACGGAAGCCGCCCAGCACGGCGGCGAACGTGACTCCCACCACGAGGAGCAAGTAGAGGTACCAGTCCGCAACGTGGATCACCACGAGAAATAGCACGAGGCCGACCGCGAAGACCGTCACCACGCTGAACAGGGTGGTGAGGAGCTCGACGCTCCGGTGCATTCCGGGCGTAACGTTCAGTCCGGCCTGCTTCAGCCTCTCGGCCAAGATCTCGTCGGGCTCACCGCGGTCGAGCCGTTGCCCCACCGCACGGTAACAGAACTGTCGGTATCGGGAGACGACCACTTCCTCGGTGGACTTCTCGGGCTTGGCCTTCTCGGAAGGAGTGGCGGCCTTGGTCGCATCGGCCGGCGGAAACATGGCTTACTTTGCGGCCGCCAAACGCTTCTCGAGGTCCTTCATGGCCTCGGCGGGATCAATGTAGTACGAACCGATCGCTCGACTGACGTCCTTGTAGTACGTCAGGTTGAGGCGGTTCATCAGATCGAGATACGTGGCCTTGCGGCGCATTTCCGCATCGAGCGCATCCATGCTCTTTCCGGTGACCTCCCCGACGTGTTCGAACACAAAGCTGCGGCCCATGTAGGTGAACTTGTCCGGTTCCGGCTCCCAGCGGAAGGCCTCGTTGGTGAGGAGCTCGTTGGTGCGTGGGTCGATCTCGAGGATCTCGGTCACGTTGGTGATCCGGCGGACGCGCGTGCTGTTCACCACGATCTGAGCGAGGAAGGCGACGGCGTCGAGCGCTTGGAACAACACCCGGGGGATGTTCATCGGCTCGTTCTCGACACGGTGGAGAAGCTCCGAGATCGTCCCGGCGTGAATCGTCGACATCGAAGCGTGGCCGACCGAGATCGCTTGGAACAGCGTGAACGATTCCGTGCCCCGCACTTCCCCGACGACGACGTACTCCGGCCGCTGCCGAAGAGCCGTGACCAGAAGGTCGAAGAGGCTTACCGTGCCGGAGGTCTTCGCGTGCGCCTGCCCCGTGATGCCCGAGACGCCCGAGGCCGATCCCGAGACGCCCGAAGCTCCGTAGCCAGTACGCGCTACCGATTGAATCCAATTCTCGTGATCAATCTGGATCTCGGGGGTGTCCTCGATCGAGACGATCTTGTCCTCGGGTCGGATGAACATGCAGATCGCGTTCAGGAACGTGGTCTTTCCCGCCGCCGTCCCCCCCGAGATGAGGATGGAGCGGTGGTGTTCGACGAGCGTCCAGAAGTACGCGAGAAGAGCAGAGGAGACCGAGCCGAACCGGAGCAGATCGATCGGGGAGACGGGATCGTGCGAGAACTTCCGAATACTGAACGTCGATCCCTTGCGGGTTACCTCAGTACCGAGCGTCAGGTTGATGCGGCTCCCATCGGAGAGGGTGGCATCCAGTATCGGTTGATAAATCGAGATGTGCTTTCCGGCGATTTGGGCAAGCCGGAAGATGTACTTGTTCAGCTCGATCTCTCCCGAGTAGCTCACGTTCGTTCGCATCGAGCCACAGACCCGGTGGAAGACGAACAGGGGTGTCCCCGGGCCGAGACAGCTGATGTCCTCTAGGAAGGGATCGCGCAAGAGCGCGTCGATGTGTCCGAGCCCAAGGAACTCCCTTTGAACGAAGTAGAGCAGGACCGACTGACGCTTCGGAGGAATCTGGATATCGTAGAGGTCGAGGACGGTGAGGAACCGCTTCTTGATGTATTCCCGGAGCACCGGGGACTCCTCGAGAGCTTGCCCTTCGACAATCGGGAGTTCCTCCTGACCCATGATCGACTCCATCTTCTGGCGGATCTCTGCGAGCCGTTCCACCTCGACCGAGGTGAGGGTCGGTTCAATCACCTTGTACTGGAGCTCGGAGTCCGTTGGATCGAAGTAGATCCGCACGAACGCGAAGGGTGGGTTCACGGGATAGGTCACGCTGACCTTCCGTCGGTCCTCGAGCAGCTTTTGTCGCATGTACCCGAGTTCGCCCTGAATCAGGACCTTCTCCGGGACCTCCTGGCGCCGGATCAGTCGGGCCTCGAGCAGGGACGCCTCGTGGAGCAGCGTCGCCCGGTCCTTGGGCTTGACTTCCGCGAGATTGACTCGGGGAATCACCGGAATAGGCCGGTCCTGGGAGGTCACTCCGGCCGGTGGCGTGCTGGCCTTAGATGCCATCGGTCGCCAAATCGAGCCAAAGGCGATTAAAAGCTTGTACGGAGTTTCCGTAGACTTCGAGTTTTGGGCTGTCTCCCATAGGTCGCAATAGCTAGAAGATTCGATAGAGAAATACGACGAATTACGGCTTCTATTTCGAGGGGCGATATCAAACTCCGTACCCTTCGACTCGTCGCCAGAGGTCCTTGTTCTTGGGACACGCGGCAACGAAAAAACGAAGGGGGAAATAGAAAGAGATGAGCGAAAAGCATGAGAGATTGCGCCAGAAGCGGCAGGGGTACCGGCTGCACCAGGCGCGCCTCCGTGGCGAGAAGAAGGGAGTGTCGCCCGTCGTGGCAACGCTCATCCTGATCCTCATCGCCGTGGCGGCCGCTG